>CAYQRM010000190.1:0-107019 GCA_964419785.1 uncultured Solibacteraceae bacterium
TCGCCAGCCGTCAGATCGCACAGCCCGACCGACAACCCGGCCGCCGTGTGCCGGGCGACCGTGCCGGCGAGGCCGATTTCGATGTCATCGGGATGCGGACCAAACGCAAGCAGATCGAGAGACAAGCCGACCGTCACGCCATCATGCCGCTGGAGTCAGGGCGTGCGCAATGCTCCCTTCTATCTCCATCCCATCGTGCGCAGCAGCGAATCGCCGAGAAAAATGTAAATTCCGCAGATCGCGCCTTCGCCGATCGCGACGCCGACGAGACATTTCCAGAACCTCACGCGGAATACGCCGCACGCGTCAGAGAGCGCGTTGTGAAGCGTGTCGCGTCGAAAGAAGAAGAGGAAGACGCCGCTGGCCACGACGAGCAGCCAGGCGCAGATCAGGAGCCGACGCAACGCGCCGTGGGTCACGCGACGCTACTTCTGCGGCGGCTTGATTGCCTGGCGGAGCTTGTCGGCGAGCGATCCGAACGCATTCGACGACTCGGCGGATTGACGTTCCGTGTACTCCTTGACGTCTTCGGCTTCGCGCGCAGCGCCGCGCCGGCCCTCGTGCACGAGCGCGAGGCCGATACGCTTCGCCGCAATATCTACAGTTACGATCTCGAACGACGCGGACGTGCCGACGGAGACGAGCCGCCGCCACGCGCCCGATTGTCCGGGCGGAAAGGTGGACGCGTGCGCGAGGCCTTCCACGCCAGGCTCCAGCTCGACGAACGCGCCAAACTCCGCGAGGCGCGTGACGCGGCCTTCGCGAACTTGTCCGATGGCATACGTCGTCGGAGCCTTCGACCACGGATCGTCGCTCAGCTGTTTCAATCCAAGCGTGATCTTCTGTCCGTCTTCGTCGACGCGCAGCACGGTGACGGTGATCTTGTCGCCGGCGGCGACGACCGCGGCGGCGCTCGGCACGCGCGACCAGCTCATTTCGGAGACCGGGAGCAAGCCCTGCACGCCGGAGCCGAGCTCGACGAACGCGCCGAAGTCGCGCACGGATGCGACTCGGCCGGTCATCACGGCGCCGACGGCGACCGATTGCCGGAACGCCGCGGCGCTCGCGCGCTGCTCTTCCTCGACGAGAGCGCGACGCGAGACGACGAGATTCCTGCCGCCCTCCTTGTACTCAATGATGCGAAACGCGTAGACGCGGCCGATGTGCGTCGCCGGGTCCGTGTCGCGGCGCGCGTCGATCTGCGAGAGCGGACAGAACGCGCGCGAACGGCCGACGCGGACTTCGTACCCGCCTTTGACCGGACGCTCGACCTTACCCTCGACCGGCAAGCCGGCGCGGAAGGCGTCGGCGATCTGTTGATCGCTGGCCGCGGCGCGCGCGAGCTTGCGCGAGAGCGTCAGTCCGCCCTCCGTCGACACGACGACCGCCTGAATGCGATCGCCCACGGCGACTTCGAGCGCGCCGTCGGCGTCCTTCAGCTCGTCGAGCGCAATCATCGCCTCGCCCTTGCCGCCGACGTTGACGAAGGCGACCTCCGGGCCGATGGCAACGATCGACCCTTCGATCGTCTGGCCGCGCTCGATGCGTTTCTGTTTGACCGACGCTTCGAACAGCGCCGCGAAATCCTCGTCGTTCTCGCTCATCACCTGTTCCTGCCTTGTACTTGTATCATCGCGGGAGCTTCCCCCGAACTTCGGCGCCCGTCGCTCCGTCTCACTACCGGGAGGTTCACCCCATGTTTCGCGCCATCCTTCTCGGATTGCTGGTGTTCCAGGCCGCGCAAACGCCGCCCGCGAGCAGCTCGTCCGCCGACGTCAAGAAAGCCCTGGACTCGCTGCAGGGCAGCTGGCAGATCGTCACCTTCAACGGCCAGGACGCGCCGCCCGGATTCGATGCCGCGCTCGTCTTCACCGGCGACAAGTACGAGCAATGGACGAACGGGTCCGTCCAGGAGCGCGGGTCCGTGAAGCTCGATCCGTCCACCAAGCCGATGTCGATCGATCTGCTCATCGCCGAGGGCGACGACGCGGGCAAGGTCCAGCTCGGCTTCGCTGAAATCACTGCCGACACGCTGAGTCTCTCGTTCGCGGCGCCTGGCGATCCGAACCGTCCGAAAACGCCCGCTGACGGGGCGGTGTCAGCGATCCTCAAGAAGAAGAAGTAAGCGGGGTCAGGGAGCGCCTTGACGGCCACGGGCCGGTCTGGTATTGTACCGATCGTTCGGTACATCACCGCTCGGCCGCCCCCGCCGTGCGGACCAAACCACAAGGAGTGCCCCATGTCCTCGACCAAGACCGCCATCGTCGTGCTCTCGGATCCCAAGGGCGGCGAAGAAGCCCTCGGCCGCCTCTTCAACGCGCTCGCCGCGACGTACGACTTCAAACAGAAGCACCGCGACGTTCAACTCGTCTTTCAAGGAACTGGCACGCGCTGGACTGGACTGTTGAAACAGGCCGACCACCCGGCACACGAGCTCTACCAGGCTGTCGAGGACAAAGTGGCCGGCGTGTCGCTCGGCTGCTCCCTCGTATTCGGGGCGCACGACGACGCCGAGCGAAATGGCTTTTCGTTTCTGACGGCGAATCAGGTGCCCGGGACGCCTGGGTTGCCGAGCCTCGAGCAGTTCGACGCCGACGGGTACACGATTCTGACGTTCTGAGCCATGGCGATCGATTCTTTTCACGAAGGCGAGATCGCCGTTCAGATGCGGGCCGGCGAGCGTGAAATCGCGCGACATCGCACCTCGATCGTCGCGCCACGCATCGTCCCAGGCGCCTTGTCGTTTCTCGGCCGCCAACGTCTGATTTCGCTCGCGGCGGCGGGCGAGGACGGGCATTTGTGGACGTCCGTCTGGTGCGGGCAGGCCGGCTTCGTGACGAGCGCCGACGGCGAATTCGTGCGGATCGACCGATCGAGACTGCTCGAGTCGCCCGGCGAGCCCGTGCTCGAGCGCCTGACGAAAGGCCGGGATGTCGGAATGCTGGCCATCGAGTTCCCGACGCGCCGGCGTCTGCGTATCAACGGGACGGTCGAAGAGATCACGGCAACCGAGATCGTGATTCGCGTCCGCGAGAGCGTCCCGAACTGTCCAAAGTACATCCAGCGGCGCGAGCCGCGCGATATGCCACCGACCTCGGATGTCGTGAGCGCGACACGGGGACGGACGCTTGACGACGACCGGCGCGCGCTCGTCGAGGGTGTCGACACCGCGTTTGTCGGCAGCCTGCATCCTTCGCGCGGCGTGGACGCATCTCATCGCGGCGGAGCGCCAGGCTTCATCGCCGTCGTAGACGCCGCGACGCTGCGCGTACCCGACTATTCCGGCAACAGCATGTTCCTCACGCTCGGGAATTTCGCGATCGATCCGCGTGCCGGTCTTGCCGCGGTCGATTTCGAGCGTAACCGCGTCGTGTCGTTCTCGGGTGCGGCGCGGCTCGCGTTCGACGCCGAACGTCCGGATCATCCGACGGGCGGCACCGGCCGGTACTGGGAGCTTGCGGTACGCGAGTGGGTGCAGTTCGATCTCCCCGCGACCCTGCGATGGCATTTGATCGACGCATCACCGTTTAATCCGCGCGCGCCGCGGAAGTGATAAAAGGTCCTGAACGATGCCCGCGCCCCTTCTGTCCAAGCCCGAGATGCTCGACCGGCTCATGAACCTCTTCCGCGACAAGGGGTTCGACGGTGCGTCGCTTGCCGACATCTCGACCGCGACCGGGCTTGGAAAATCGAGCCTGTACCATCACTTTCCCAAAGGGAAGGAACAGATCGCGATTGAGGTGCTCGGCTATCTCGAGACGCAGCTCGAGGAGGTCGTCTTCGAGCCGATGCGCTCGAACGCGTCGCCGTCGCGGAAGCTCGTTCGCATGCTCGACGCGATCGATCACTTCTACGAGCACGGCAAGAGGGCGTGTCTGCTCGAGCGTCTGACGGCGAGCGTCGACCATGGACATTTCCGGCGGCCGCTCGGCCGCGCGTTCGGCACGTGGATCGACGCGGTCGAAGCGCTCGGCATCGAAGCAGGCTTGCCGCGCGCGGTTGCGCGTCATCGCGCGGAGGATCTCGTCGTTCGCATTGAAGGCGCGCTGGTCGTATGTGCGGGGACGGGCGACACCACCGTGTTCGCGCGCACGATTCGCGATCTCCGTGAGAGCGCGCTGACGCCCGCGGCCAGGCGATAGCGATCAGCGACGTGTGCCGAGCGCGCCAATCACCATTCCACACCCGTCGAGCAGCTGCGCGAGCCGCGGGAGCGCGTCCGCCGATCGCGGCCGGAACTCGACGACGCTGAAGCCGACCACATCGAATCTGACGGCAAGCTCGCGCACGGTCGCGACGATGTTGTCGCGCGAGAGTCCGTTCGGCGTGGAGACCAGCGCGTCGGGGAACTCGACCGGATCGAGCACGTCGAGATCGAGGTGCAGATAGACGCGCGTAAATCCGCCGGCGCGGATCCGGCCCGCGATGCGATCCGGCACCAAGACATCAGCCGGAGACAAGAGCGAGAGCGCGGCGTCGCTGACGAATGTGATCTCGTCGCGATCGAGATCGCGCGCGCCCGCCAGCACGACCTGCGCGGGAATCAACGGGCGTCGGAGCGCTTCGACGAGAATCGCCGGTCCGGTGCCCAGCAGGGTGCGCAGCACCATGCCGTGAAAATGACCGCTCGGTGAGGATTCCGGCGTGTTGAGGTCCGCGTGCGCGTCAAGCCAGACGACCGCGAGGTCGCCGCGATAGCGCGAATTGAGATACGAGACCGGGGCCAGCTCGACACCACACGTGCCGCCGACGGTGAAGATGCGCGACGGCCCGCGCTCGTCGAGCGCGGCACGCGTGCGCCGCGCGCGGCCGGCAATCGACGAAAGACCGAGGACGCCCTGCTCGACCGTCAGCGCTTCTTCGTCGGGCGCGTCGATCTCGAGAAATGCCCCGGCGTCGAAGAGCGTCGCAATCTGGCGCGCGCCGGACGCGACACGGGCGTCCACACCGTAACCCTGCCACTCGGGCAGCAGGAGCGAGAGATCGTCAGTTCTCACGCGCGCAACTCCGCGTTCATCATAGCTGTCACCCCGCTTGGCCGCTCCGCGCGCGGCGCTTCAGCCGGATTGGCGGTAGGATGGCCTGTCGATGTCCGGCCGCCGCGCGTTCGCGGGAATGCTGGCTGTTTGCGCGGTCCTTCTGGTCGCCGCTGGACTGCAAGCGCTGTATTGGTGGGGCGGTCATCGGTTCGTGGCCGAGCAGTACGCGCATCCGTCCGGGCCGTTCCTCTTCAATCTCATTTCCGCACCTGGTCCGCACGCGCTCGATGAGTACCTCGCGCGCGCTGACGCGGTCTGGACGACGTTCCAGATCGCGTGGGTGCTCGTGGCCCTGACCCTGATCGCGGAGCCGGCGCTCGCCGGTCCAACCGCTCGGCTGCATGACGCGACGCTGCGGTTCGGACAGGCCTGCGCCGACCATCGGCGCACGTTCTTGATCGTCGGCGCCGCCGCAGTTGCGGTGTCGTGCGCGCTCATCGGCTGGTTGGCACTGTTGCACTTCCCGAATTCCGGCGATGAGTACTGCTACCTCTATCAAGCACAAACATTCCTCGCCGGACGATTCGGCAACACCCCGCATCCCTTGCAGCAGTTCTTTCCGACGTCGCATGTCATCGTTCGCAACGGACATCTGTTCAGCGTGTTTCCGCCGGGCCTGCCTTTGATCATGGCGATCGCCGCGCAGATTGGCCTGCCGGCATGGGCGCTCAATCCGCTGATGTCGGGCGGGCTCTTCGTGCTGACGTTCGAGCTCACGCGACGCATTACGGGCAGCGACACGACTGGAGCGTTGGCGTCGCTCACGCTCGTCTCGTCGAGCTACTTTCTGGTGACGGGCGCATCGTTCTTCTCCCACACCGCCTGCGCGTTTCTCGTTGTCGCGACGATGGTGGCGATGGTGAGGATGACCGAGGGCAGCGCCGTGGCCGCAGCGCTGGCGGGGCTCGCCGCCAGCCTGGCGGTCATCACCCGTTATTACACGCCGATCCTGTGTCTGCTGCCGATCACCATCGTGCTCTGGCGCGAGCATCCGTGGCGCCGTGTGTACCTGTGGGCGATCGTCGGCGCGCTTCCGGCGCTCGGCTTCATCCTGGCGTACAACCATGCGCTCACGGGCAACGCGCTGCTGCTCAGCAAAGCGGGCGTCGAGAATTACGATGAGTTGTGGTTCGCTCCGGGGACGTGGCACCGCGGCGCGGAGTTGATCGCCGCGCACTTGTCGGACTTGATGCTGTGGACGCCGCCGGTCTTGTTGATCGCGTACTTTGCGGGCCTGCGCCGGACGCCGCTCGCGAGCCGGCTCGGGGCCGTCAGCGCGGGGTTCGCGTGTCTGGTGCTCGGGCTCTATCCGTACATCAACCGCGGCGGCAACCAGTACGGCCCGCGTTTCTATTTCGATGGACTGCCGCTGCTCGTGATTGGAGCGGCCGCGGCGCTCTTCGGGCCGACGCCGTTCGCCGAGCGATCGCGCGGCGCGCGCCGCATCGTGTATCTGTTCTTTGCCAGCATGATCGCGCACGTGCCGATCGCCGCGAGCCAGATTCGGTCGGTGCACGCGGAGATCGTCGAACGGCTGGATCTTGCGCGACAGGTCGAGAGCGCGGGTCTGCAGCACGCGCTGGTATTCGTGCAGACGCCGATCGACACGATGCCCATGACCGATTACATCCGGAACGGGATCGACTTCGATCAACCGGTGCTATTCGCGGCCGACCTCGGAGATCAGAACCACGAACTCGAGGCGTTCTATCCCGATCGTGCGTGCTACACATATCGTTTCGAGCTGGCCACACGCACCGGATCGCTCAGGCCGTGCGGTCCGAGATAGGATCCGACAAGGATGAGGCGCTTCGCATTGCTGGCGGCCATCGCGCTGTTGCTGACTGGCGTCCGTCCCGTCGCGCAGACGCCGCGCTCGGGCAATCCGATCTTGCCGGGCTGGTACGCCGATCCTGAAGCACGCATCTTCGAGCACGAGTACTGGATCTATCCAACGTACTCAGCGCCCTACGACGAGCAGACGTTCCTCGACGCGTTCTCGTCACCGGACTTGATCACGTGGACGAAACACTCGCGCATTGTCGACACGTCTCGCGTGACGTGGGCCAAACGCGCGGTCTGGGCGCCGTCCGTTGTCGAGAAGGACGGGAGCTACTACCTGTTCTTCGGCGCGAATGACATTCAGAACGACAACCAGATCGGTGGCATCGGCGTCGCCCGGGCCAGTCATCCGGGTGGGCCGTTCGAAGATCATCTCGGCCGGCCGCTCGTCGACAAATTTCATAACGGCGCGCAACCGATCGATCCGTTTGTGTTTCAGGATTCCGACGGCAGCTACTACTTGATGTACGGCGGCTGGCGTCACTGCAACGTGGCGAAGCTGAACGCCGACTTCACTGGCTTCGTGCCGTTCGCGGACGGCACCACGTTCAAAGAGATCACGCCCGAGGGCTACGTTGAAGGGTCCTTCATGATTTTGAAGGACGGAAAGTACTACTTCATGTGGTCGGAAGGCGGATGGACGGGCCCGAACTATGCGGTCGCGTATGCGATCGGCACATCACCGA
The DNA here is from genome assembly GCA_964419785.1 of uncultured Solibacteraceae bacterium. Taxonomy (GTDB): domain Bacteria; phylum Acidobacteriota; class Vicinamibacteria; order Vicinamibacterales; family SCN-69-37; genus DATEGZ01. Next base: position 7,568 of record CAYQRM010000190.1, read on the forward strand.
CCGGACCTTTCGAACGCGTGGGAAAGATCCTGCAGCAGGACCCGGCCGTGGCGACGGGCGCCGGCCATCACTCCGTGCTGCACGCTCCCGGCTCGCCAACGTGGTACATCGTCTATCACCGCCGGCCGCTGGGGGAGACGGACCGCAACCATCGCGTGGTGTGTATCGAGGAGCTGCGCTTCGACTCGAGCGGCCACATTCTGCCAGTCACTCTAACGCGCGAAGGAGTGTCGCGCGATCCAGTCCGGAACTAGTTCTGGAAGTCGCGCTCTACCCCCTCAGCGGACGACAAAAGTCACCCGCTCAGTAGTCTAAGACTAACTGACCCTAGGAAGGGAGCGGCATGATCATTGGTCCACTTCGCGGATAACACATTGCATTGCATAGGCTTGCTCAGCCAGGGTCCGGGGGGCTGACGAGCGTCAGTGTTGAGCTCCCATGGCAATGCAATTGCTTACATCTCAACGCCTACACGGCAACCAAGGAAGATTTACAAGTGAGCGAAACCCCCGATGGGGAGGTAAAGAACCCATGAAGAAGCTTGCAGTGCTTTTAGGAATTACTGCGCTCGTACTCTGGGCGACGCCGGCGTTTGCTACGCCGGTCACCGACGCCTGTCCGCGCCTCGCGGGCGGTGACGCCGGTGGCGAAGGCGTGGATGCTGGCTATGCCGCGCAGGCCCTCACGGCCGGCGGGAACTTCGGCTGCAACGTGTTGATCACATTCAATGCCAACGGATCGATCACCACGACCCATCCAAATACCAACGGCTTCTACGATGTGGGCGCCGACGACAACATGGTCGGAATCGTGAACCTCACGGGCGCGGCGATCAATTCGGTGTTCCTGCAGAGCCTCACGACAGCCATCTTTGGATTCGATGGAGATGGTGTCTGCGATGCGTCCTCGGGCGGCACCGCTCCAGGCTACACGGTCGTCGGGGGCGGAGCGATTCCGTGCGGTGGCGTGAGCGGCTACGGTCACGCAGGCGTGACGTTCTCGGGCATCAATGGGAGCGGGACCGCTGGAACGGTCAACTTCACGAGCGGCATCGGGGCCAACAGCGCCAACTGGTTCTCCCTCGAGGGACCGGTGGACCTCAACCTGCAGGTCAACGCTCCTGAGCCGGCGACACTCGTGCTGCTCGGCACGGGTCTGTTCGGCCTGGTCGGCGTGATGCGCCGCAAGCGCGTCTAACGTTTCTCACCTCGGAACGACAAGAACGCCGCCCGTTCGGGCGGCGTTTTTGTTTCTGGCGCACACTGCGCGGGTCTTCAGCGCGCAGGCTGCTGGGCAACCGCCCGTTCTCGCGCTTCGCGCTCGCGCGTCAGGTGCGGCGTGATTCCTATCATGCGCTGCAGCAACATCAACTGACCGCGATGGTGCATCTCGTGCTCCTTGATGCCCAGCAGCAGCTCGAATCGTGTCTTGCTCGCGGGCTGGATCGGCGGCGCGAAGTGCACGACGGCGGACAGATCGGCGTCGGTCTGCGCTTCGAGATCCTTCGCGAGCTCCTCGCCATTCGCCTCGAGCGCTTTGAGGATGGCGGCACGCGACGTGAGCGTGTGCTCATACGCCTTGCCGGCCGCCACGTACGGCCCGAAGTCCGGGCCGCTCAGCGAGGTGCGACGATCGATGATGTGAATCTGGCGGGGATAGTAGGACAACGCGGCAATGTGCGCGAGAAGTTCCTGAATCGATCGCGTGCCGGGCGCGGCCCGGAACGACCACTTCTCCTCCGGAATCTCCGTGGCGATTTGGATGGTGTTCTTGCGAACGGTACGAAAACTGCGAGCGAGATCTTTTCCCGAATATGGCAACATGCGGGCCACTCCTGGCCCTCGATCATGTCGATCGGCGCGCCGGCGGTCAACCAATGAAGCCTGTCGCCTTTCCGGGTCGTGCGCCTCGCCGTCCTCGGCCGCCACGTCCGCCGGGCCACCGCATGCGCGTCATCGGCACGATCGTCCTCGCCGGCGGCGTCGCAGGCGCTGGTCTGTTGTACTGGCTGGAAACGCACAATGCCGAGCCGACTCTCGAAGAGCTGATGCCCGGGACCTCGCGCGCGAACTCTCGGATGATGGGTGTCTTCTACGGTCACGCCGGTGAGATGATGTGGGAACTGCGCGAAGCGCTCGCGCGACCCGACGTGCAGGCCGGACTCCTGCTCGCGGTGGCCGCGATCGTGTCGGCGATTTGCTTTCGCATCGCGTGGGTCGATGGGCAGCGCTGGGAACGATGAGGGACATGAAGAAGATGATGGACATGAAGAGACGGAAGGACATGAGGAACAGCGTCCGGGGCCGCTGGATCGTGCTGCCGGCGATCACGGCGCTGGTGACGCTGACCGTCAGTGCGCAAACGCGCGATCGCGCGTCCATCCCGGCGAACTACACCTGGAATCTCGCGGAGATCTATCCGAGCGACGCCGCCTGGGCCGCAGAGAAGGACGCGATCGCCAAGGTCGTGCCGTCACTCACGCAGTTCAAGGGCAAGCTCGGGTCTTCGCCGACGGTCCTCGCCGACGCGCTCGAAAAAGCGTCGTCCATCGACAAGACGATGTCGCGGCTGTACGTGTACGCGAGCATGCTGTCCGATCAGGACACGCGCGACGCCGCGCATCAGGCGATGAAGCAGCAGATGGTCCAGCAGTACACGGCGTTTCAGTCCGCCGCGTCCTTCATCGAGCCGGAGGTGCTGCATTTCCCGGCGGGAACAGTGGAGAAGTTCGTGGCCGCCGAGCCTCGTCTCAAGGTGTACCGCTTCTACCTCGAGGACATCGCGCGCCGCGCGCCGCACACGCTCTCCGCGCCTGAGGAGACGCTGCTCGCGAGCGCCGGCGTTATCGCGACGACGCCGTCGGACGTCTTCAACATTCTGAGCAACGCGGATTTTCCGTATCCGAGCGTGACGTTGAGCGACGGCCGGACGGTCAAGCTCACGACTGCGGCGTTTTCCGATCTGCGCACGCTGCCCAATCGGGCCGATCGCGAGAAGGTGATGTCGGCGTACTTCACGACGCTCGGCACCTTCAGCGGCACGTTCGGCACGATTCTCAACGGGGAAGTGCAGAAGGTCCTGTTTTTCGCCAACGCGCGCAAGTACGAGTCGGGCGCCGAAGCGCAGCTCAACGCCGCGAATATTCCGGTTACCGTCTACTCGCGCCTTGTCGACGGCGTGAACAAGGCGCTGCCGACATTTCAGCGATACCTCAAGCTGCGCAAGCGGATGATGGGGCTCGACACGCTCCACTACTACGATCTTTACGCGCCGCTCGTCGGATCGGTCGACCTGCGCTACACGCCCGAGGAAGCGCAGAAGCTCGTCCTCGAGGCCGTGGCGCCGCTCGGCACCGACTACACGACCGTCGTGCAGCGCGCCTTCAGCAGCCGGTGGATCGATCTGTTTCCGACGCCCGGCAAAGCCGCGGGCGCGTACTCGAACGGCGGCGCGTACGACATCCACCCGTACATGCTGATCAACTACAACGGCGCGTACACGGACGTGAGCACCGTGGCCCATGAGATGGGGCACACCATGCAGAGCTATTTCTCGAACAAGACGCAGCCGTACCCGCTCGCGCAGTACCCCATCTTCGTCGCGGAAGTCGCGTCGACGTTCAACGAGGCGCTGCTCATCGATCACATGCTCGAGGTCGTGAAGGACCCCGACACGCGCCTCGCCCTGCTCGGCAACTACCTCGAGAACGCGAAGGGCACCGTGTTCCGGCAGACGCAATTCGCCGAGTTCGAGTGGAAGATGTACGAGATGGCGCAAAAGGGGGAACCCATCACCGGCGACGCGCTCAAGACGCTGTACCTCGACATCACGCGCAAGTACTACGGCCACGATCAGGGCGTCTGTATCGTCGACGACTACGTCGCCAACGAGTGGAGCTACATTCCGCACTTCTACTACGACTTCTACGTTTTCCAGTACGCGACGTCGTTCACGGCGTCAGTCGCGCTCGAAGAAAAGGTCAAGACCGGGGATGCCGCCGCGCGCAAGCGCTATCTCGACTTCATCAGCTCCGGCGGATCCAAGTATCCGATCGACCTGCTCAAAGACGCGGGCGTGGACATGACGACAAGCGAGCCGTTGGATCTGACGATGGCGAAGCTGAACCGCGTGATGGACGAGATGGAAAAGCTGCTGGCTGCGAAGAAATGATGCGGGTCGGACCTGAAGTAGGCGCCCGCCGAGCCGATATTCGAAGACGATGACTCGCACCGCTCTCGCGCTCGCCCTCGTCGGCGCCATGGTTCTGGCGCAGGCGTCTCCGCTGTCCGGCCAGTCCAAGAACTTCGCGCCGCTGGTCAACCATGATGGCCAATCGTGGACCGAACGCTACATCGACGTACCGTTTCTTGGGCAAGTGAACGCCTACGTGCCGAAGACGCCGACCACCGACGTCGTCCTGTTTCTCTCGGGCGACGATGGCTGGCAGTTGGGCGTCGTCGACATGGCGCGGCGCATCATGCCGAAGCACGTGATCGTGATCGGGCTCAACTTCGTCGCGCTGCGGAAGAGCCAGGGCGATGGCGAGTGCTGGGACACCTCGAAGCAGCTCACGGAAATCGCGAAGGCCGCGGAAGCCGAGCTGAAGGTGAACGGGTACCATCCGCCCACGCTCATCGGCTACTCGTCGGGCGCGACGATGGTGTATGCCGCGCTCGCGCAGGGCGTGTCTGGAGCGTTCACGGCCGGCATGAGTCTTGGCTTCTGCCCGGATCTTCCTTCAGCCCATCCTGCGTGTGCCGTCGGTGATTGGAAGCCGACCTACGACGAGACGAAGCACATCGCCTGGCTGCCGACGACCGGAGACATCAACCGCGAATGGTTCGTGCTGCACGGCGTCCAGGATTCCGAGTGCACGCCCGCGGACACGGAAAAGTTCGTGTCGACGATGGCGCACGCGCACTACGTGCCGATCGAAGGGACCGGACACGGATTCGGTCGCCCTGAGCGGTGGGGCCCGCCGTTCGATGAGGCAATCGACAAGCTCTTTCCTCGTCACGCGCAGCGCTGAAAAAGACGCCGGGTGTCTTTTTAGAGGACATGTCCTCCAAAAAGACACCCGGCGTCATTTACGTGGCGCGTCGCGGCGAGGCCGCGCGGACATCCCTCGTATACTCTCACTGTGCACGTGAGCCGCGGGATCGCTGTTCTGCCTCCGCGTTCGATCCTTCTGCTGATGCTGGCGCTTTCCGCCGGCTGCTCAACCGGCCGCGGCGCGGCGGCGGGCCAGCAGGGACCGCGTCAGGTCAAAGTTGAAGCCGCGGAAGTCCGCGACGTCCGTCGTGCGGTCGATGTCGTCGGCACGTTGACCGCGCGCGAGGACGTTGTGGTCAGCGCCGAAGTCGCGGGTCGCGTGGCGTCTCTCAAACATGACCTGGGCGATCGAGTCGCTGCGGGCGACGAGCTCGTCCAGCTCGATCAGGAGAAAGCGCAGTACAGCGTCGAGGCCGGGCGCGCGGCGCTCGCGCAGTCGCGCGCGAAGTACGGCGCGACGGAATCGGGCGACCTGCCGGCGCTCGATCGTGTACCGGAAGTCGTCAGCGCGGCCGCCGAGCTCGCCGACGCCAAACAGCGTCTTGATCGGGCGAAGAGCCTCGCGGCGCGCAGTATCCTCTCGAAATCCGACCTCGACGACGCCCAGACGAAGTACGACACTGCGGCGGCGGCACACGATCAGGCGCTCGCGTCGGCGCGGGAACTGCGCGCGGACATCGAAGCGAAATCGTCGGCGCTGCGCCTGGCGGAGCGCGACTTGCGCGACGCGATCATTCGCGCGCCGTTCGACGGCTTCGTCGCCGAGCGGATCGTGTCGCTCGGCCAGTACGTGCAGCCGCAGGCGCCCGTCATGCGCCTCGTGCAACTTCATCCACTCAAGGTCACTGCCGAGGTGCCCGAGAAGTTCGCGCCGTGGATGCAGACCGGGCGCGAGCTGACCGTGCGCGTGGACGCGTTTCCTTCCGAGGCATTCAAAGGGCAGATCGTCCGCATCAGCCCCTCGGTCAACTTGAAGTCGCGCGCGTTCGCGATCGAAGGCGAAGTGCCAAATCAGGACGCCCGGCTCAAGCCCGGCACCTTCGCGCGACTCGACATCTCGACCGACCACGTCGATCGCGCGATCACGATTCCCGCCGCCGCGGTGCAGAGCCGCTACGGCACGAACCGCGTGTTCATTGTGACGAACGGCACGCTTCAAGGCCGCGAGGTCGTGCTCGGCGATCGGCTCGGCGATCGCGTGGAAGTCAGCTCGGGTCTTGATGCCGGCGCCACCGTCGTCGCGGCTGACGTCGAGCAGCTCGCCGATGGGATGAAGGTGGCGCTTGTTCGCTGAATTCTGCGTCCGTCGTCCGGTCTTCACGACGATGTTGATCGTCTTGCTCGTCGTGATGGGTGCGTTCTCGTTTCGCGATCTCAGCGTTGATCTCCTGCCGAAGGCCGATCCGGCGACGGTAGCGGTGACGTTGATCTTGCCGGGCGCGAGCCCGGACGAGCTCAACAGCGCCGTTGCGGAGCCGGCCGAGCAGTCGCTTTCGAGCATCGCCGGCATCGACGAGATGAACACGACGATCCGCGAGGGCAACGCGCGCATCGTCCTCAAGTTCGTGCTCGAGCGCGACATCAACGATGCCGCGCAGGACGTGCGCGAGAAGGTCGCGCAGGCGATCAACAACCTGCCGCCCGAGCTGCTGCCGCCGGTGATCACGAAGGTCGATCCCGATTCCGATCCGGTGATCTCCTTCGCCGTGTCGGGGCCGCTGCCGATCCGCGTGCTCACGGAAATGGCGGACAAGAAGATCCGCCGCGCGGTCGAGACCGCCGACGGCGTCGGCGAAGTCACGATCTCCGGCGGCAACGCGCGCGAGATTCACGTCGTGCTCGACGTCGCGAAACTCAACGCGCACGGGCTGACGGTCGGCGCGGTACGCGATGCGATCGTCAATGAGAACGTCGAGATTCCCGGCGGCTACATCGAACAAGGGGACGCCGAGCTGACGCTGAGAACGCTGGGCCGTCTCGAGTCGACCGACCAGTTCTCGAACATCGTCGTCGCCAACGCCGGCCGGACGCCGATTCGGCTCCGCGACGTGGCGGCGGTCGAAGACACGACGGAGGAGGCGCGTACGGGCGCCTTCTTCGACGGTAACCGCTCGCTCATCATGGACGTGCGGCGGCAATCGGGTCAGAACACCGTCGAGGTCATCGCCGCCGTCAAGAAGAAGCTGGACGAAGTGCGGCGAGGCCTGCCGCCCGAGGTGCACATCACCGTCACGCATGACGACTCCGATTTCATCGAGGCGTCGATCGGGTCGCTCGAAGAGCACCTCGTCGCCGGCAGCCTGCTCGCGAGCCTCGTGATTCTCGTCTTCATCCGCAATCTGCGCGTGGTTGCGGTCGCGTCGCTGGCGATCCCCGCGTCGCTCATCGCGAGCTTCGCGCTCATCCGGGCGGCCGGCTTCACGCTCAACAGCATGACGCTGCTCGGGCTGACGCTCGCCGTCGGCATCGTGATTGACGACGCGATCGTCGTGCTCGAGAACATTTTCCGGCACATGGAGGAAGAAGGCGCCGCGCCGTTCCAGGCGGCGGTCTCCGGCACGAAGGAGGTGACGCTGGCCGTCGTCGCGACGTCCGTGTCCCTCATTGTGATTTTCCTCCCGGTCGCGTTCATGACCGGGTACACGCAGCGCTTCATCTACCCGTTCGGCTTCACGATGGCGTTTGCCGTCATGGTGTCGCTGCTCGTGAGCTTGACGCTGACGCCGATGCTGAGCGCGCGCGTCGTGCGTACCGACGGACGCGTCCATCGCCACGGCGAAGGATTCTTCGGTCGCGTCGATGCGGTTTATCGCCGGTCTCTCGAGTGGTCGCTGGATCGTCGCGGGCTCGTCATCGCAGTGAGTGTGGTCGTCTTCGCGTCGACGTTCGTGCTGAGCAAGATGATTGGCCGATCGTTTCTGCCGAACGAAGACATGGGCGAGTTCCAGCTCGTGATCGACACGCCGGAGGGCACGTCGCTTCAAGGCATGCAGAAGGCCGTGCTCGATCTAACGCCCAAGCTGCTCGCCGTGCCGGGCGTGGCGCACGTGCTGCCGACGATTTTCGAGCGCGTGAACCACTCGCACATCCAGATTCAGCTGAAGCCGGTGGGCGAGAGGCCGTCGCAGGAAGTGATTGCGCAGGGCGTGCGGCAGGTCATGACGGCGTACCCGAGCTACAAGCCGACGATTGTCATGCGATCGCCGATCGGCGGCGGCGAGACGGCGTCCTACCCGATTCAGGTCAACCTGACGGGGCCGGACCTGCGCGTGCTCTCCGGCTACGCGTTGCGCCTGCTCGCGGACGTCCAGGCCATGCCCGCCATCAGCGACTCGAAAGCCGTCGTCAATCTGTCGAACCCGGAACTGCGTGTGGCGGTCGACCGGCAGCGCGCGGCCGACCTCGGCGTGCGGGTCGCGGATCTGGCGACCGCGCTGCGGCTGATGGTGAGCGGCGAGGACGAGATCTCGAGCTACCGCGAGGCCGGCGAGCGCTATCCCGTGAAGATCCGCGTGCGCGAGGACCAGCGCTCCGACACGAACACGATCGGCGGCTTGATGGTGCCGTCGTCGACGGGCGCACCAGTCCGCGTCGACAACGTCGCCGCGCTCGAGCGCGGCTTCGGACCGACGATCATCCAGCGCTTCAACCGCCAGTTCTCGATGGCGATCTTCGCGGATGTCAAGCCGGGCCATCCGCTCGACGGCGCGCTCCGGGACATCGCCGCGCACGCGAAAGCGCTCGACCTCGCGCCGGGCTACGGCTACAAGTTCACCGGCCAGGCCAAGCTCCTCGACGAGACGACGACGAATATGGTGCTCGCCCTGTCGCTCGCGAGCATCTTCATCTACATCGTCCTCGCGATGCAGTTCGAGAGCTTCGTGCAGCCGCTCGTCATCATGACGGCGCTGCCGCTCTCGGTGCCGTTCGCGCTCTTGACGCTCTGGCTCACCGGCCGCGTGCTCAATCTCTGGAGCGCGCTCGGGGTCCTGCTGCTGCTCGGCATCGTGAAGAAGAACTCGATCCTGCAGGTCGATTACACGAACGTCCTGCGCCGCCAGGGCCTCCCGCTCCGCGAGGCGCTCGTGCAGGCCTCCGAGACGCGGCTGCGTCCGATCTTGATGACGACGGCCGCGATCGTCGCGGGACTGATTCCGACGACGCTCGGCGTCGGTGCGGGCGCGACGCAGCGCGCCGACATCGCCGTCACCATCGTCGGCGGCCAGACGTTGTGTCTGTTCCTCACGCTGCTGCTCGTGCCCGTCAGCTACTCGCTTGCCGAAGAAGGCGCCGAGCGCGCGCGAGCGTTGTGGCGCGCGCGCATCCGCAAGACGGCGCCGGCCAGCGCGCCACCCGCGTGATCGCTCACGGCGCCCGCAAGAACGCCGCGAGATCGGAGCCCTCGATGCTTCGGCCTTCGGTCGTTTAGAATGCCGGGGCACACTGGCCTGACCGCACCTACAGGAGGCTGTATGGCCGTCTCACGTCGTCGTTTCGTCGGAGGGTTCGCAGCCGCGATGGGCTATTTCGGCCTCGCGCCAGAGACCGACCTTTTCGCCTTGGGCCAGTCGACAGCCTCCAACGCTGCCGGCTCGTCGTATCTCAGCGACAAGATCAAGAAGGCGATGGAGGAATACGACGGCTACGCGAAGCTGTCGAACAACGAGAACCCGTACGGGCCGCCGGAATCGGTCATGAAAGCCATGACCGATGCCTTCAAGTACGCCAACCGCTACGGCAGCCCGGACGGCGGCATCGTCGACGCCATCGCGGCGCACCACGGGGTGAAAACCGAGAACGTGCTGATCGGCGAAGGCTCGAGCGAGCTGCTCGACATCTCCGACGCGGCGTTCACGCGCGGCGGGCGCAAGGTCGTCGGCGCCGATCCCACCTACGCGACGATCTTCCAGTACGCGGCCGGCACCAATTCGCAGGGCATCCTCATTCCCCTCCGCGCCGACTTCACGCAGGACATCCCGGCGATGATCCGCGCGGTCAAGACGCACTACCGCGACGTCGGTCTCGTCTATCTCTGCAATCCGAACAACCCGACGGGCGTGATCGTGCGCAAGGAGCAGGTCAAGCAGCTCCTCGACGCCGTGCCGGACGACGTGCCGGTGCTGATCGACGAGGCCTACCATCACTTCGTCGAAGACCCGAACTACGAGACGTCGACGAAGTACGTGCTCGAGGATCGTTCGGTGATCATCCTGCGCACGTTCTCGAAGATCATCGGCCTCGCGGGCATGCGGCTTGGCTACGCGGTCGCGCCCAAGCGCCTGCTCGATCAGATGAAGGTCTACAGCATCAACTACGGCGTGAACCAGATCGTTCGATACGGCGGCGTGGCCGGCCTGGCCGACACGGCGGCCCAGGACAAGGTGCGGAAGATCAACACCGAGCTGCGGACGAAGACGACGAAAGAGCTCGAAGCGCTCGGCTATCCCGTCATCCCGTCGCAGACCAACTTCTTCATGGTCCAGATCGATCGAGACGTCGTGCAGACCGGCGCCGACTTCAAGAAGCGCGGCGTGCTCGTCGGGCGGCCGTTCCCGCCGATGACGAAGCACTTGCGCGTCTCGGTCGGCAGCGCGGCGGAGATGGATCGGTTCATGAAGGCCTTCAAGGAGATCTTCCCGGTCAAGACGGCTCCGGGCAAGTCGGGGATCGGGAGGTAAGTGGGCGTCAGCGCGGCTCGAGCGCGATGCTCGGCGCGTCGAGCGCGCGCGGACGCCAATCGATTGTCTCGACGCGCGGAATCATGACGACCCAGCCGACGACGCCGAGCAGCGCGGCCGCGCCGGCGACGATGAAGGCCCAGAAGAACTGCCCCGTGCGATCGACGACGACACCAGTCGCGAGCGGCGCGAGAATGCCCGCGAGATTGCCCAGGCAGTTCTGGATGCCCATCCACTTGGCCGCGGCGCGCGGACCCGCCAGCGTCTGGCCGACGGCATAGATCGCGGGCGTCGAGAAGCCAAACGCGAAGCCCGCCAGGTACAGGCTGGCGCGCACCACCATGTCGCCGCCGTACGCGACGCCCCACATGCTGGCGAACACGAGCACGCCGTTCAGGAACAGCGAGAGCTTGCGGACCTGCGTGGCTGTCGCGCCAGCACGCATGGCGCGATCGCTCAGCAGTCCGGTCAGCATCGACGTGGCGGCGTACACCAGATAGATGAGGCCGCCGACGCGCGCCATCTCGTCGACCGTCATGCCTCTCGCCTTGACGAGATACGTCGGCAGCCAGCTGATGACGAAGTAGAACGCGTAGTTGACGCAGAAGTGACCGATCGCGGCGCCCCACGACTCGCGGCGGCGCAGGATCTCGCCGAACGTCGGCCCGCCTGCGGGGGTCGCGCGCCCGGCGGTCCGGCGCGAGGCGTTCCGCATGACGAGCGACCATGGCAGCAGCCACACGCTCGACGCCGCGCCAAAGACGAGGAACACCATGCGCCATCCGACGCGCGCCATCAGGAGGCCGCCGGCAAAGGTGCCGAAGGCCGGCCCGAGCGCCAGGCCGACCGCGATGAGCCCGTTGGCCGCGCCGAGCTTCTCGCCAGGAAGATGCTGGGCGAGCAGCGTCGAGCTGCCGGGAAAGGCTGCGCCTTCGCCCAGGCCCAGCAGAAGGCGGAGCAGGAGCAGCGACACGAAACCGCCGGCCAGTCCGGACAACACGGTCGCGACCGACCAGACCGCGACGCCCAACGCCAGCGTGCGGTAGGCGTCGATGCGTCCGATCAGCCAGCCCGCCAGAATCTGCGCGGGCACGTAGGTCCAGAAGAACGATGAGAGCAGCAGCCCGATCTGAGTGCCCGACAACTGCAGCTGATCCTTCATCAGCGGTGCGGCCGTCGCGAGATTGCCGCGATCGACGTAGTTGATGAAGATTGCGAGGGCGAGGAGCGGCACGACCGCCGCGCCGAGCGGGCGGGATTCGGTCATCGGGAGGCGAATGCTAGCACGGCGGCGCGCGACGGCCCCAGCCGCCGGTGTAGACTGCGTGCGCTTCAATGCCGCTCTCCCCCGGCTCCCGCGTCGCCGCCTACGAAATCGTCGCCTTGATCGGATCGGGCGGGATGGGCGAGGTCTATCGCGCCCACGACTCGACGCTCAACCGCGACGTCGCCGTCAAAGTCGTCCCCGATTTGTTCGCCAACGATCCGGAGCGGCTCGCGCGCTTCACGCGCGAAGCGCAGACGCTCGCCGCGCTCAATCACCCGAACATCGCTCACATCTACGGCGTCGAGTCGCGGCCGGCAAACGGCGCGTGGCCCGCCGCCCTCGTGATGGAACTCGTCGAGGGCGAAGATCTGTCCGCGCTCATCGCCCGCGGTGCGATGCCGATCGCCGAGGCGCTGCCGATCGCGCGACAGATCGCCGACGCGCTCGAGGCGGCGCACGAGCAGGGCATCGTCCACCGCGATCTGAAACCCGGCAACATCAAGGTCAAAGCCGACGGTACGGTCAAGCTGCTGGACTTCGGCCTGGCCAAAGCGTTGACGTCGGATCTCGGATCCGCGACCTCGGCGGTCTCCGATTCCCCCACCTTGACCGCCCGCGCGACCCAGGCGGGCCTGATCCTCGGCACCGCCGCCTACATGGCGCCGGAGCAGGCGCGCGGGAAGTCCGTCGATCGACGCGCGGACATCTGGGCGTTCGGTCTCGTGCTGCACGAGATGCTGACGGGCCGGCGCGTGTTCGAAGGCGACGACATCTCCGACGTGCTCGCGGCCGTCCTGCGGCAGGACATCGATTTCACGCGGCTTCCTGCGGGGACGCCCGCGTCGGTCCGACGCCTGCTCGCTCGGTGCCTCGAGCGCGATCCCCGCAAGCGCCTGAGCGCGATGGGTGACGCGCGACTCGAGCTCGACGAGCGCGACGCGGCCGCGCCCGGACCGGCCTCAGCCGACACGCCCGCACGCCCATCGCTCCTCTCACGCTGGTGGCCCGCCGCAGCCGGCGCGATCGCGACAGCCATCGTCGCGGCGCTGCTGATGCCGAAGGCCGCGCCCCTGACGAATTTGCCGCTCACGCGTCTCGCGGTGCTGCCGCCTCCGGGCGAAACGATGTTTCCTGATTCCACCGGCGTCGCAATTTCGCCAGACGGCACGATGGTCGCATTCGTCGTCGGCGGCGTGACGCGATCGGACACCGAGCTCTGGGTGCGCTCGCTCGATTCGCAAACGGCGCGGCGGCTCGATGATGCCAACGGCGCGCAGTTGCCGTTCTGGTCGCCGGACAGCCGGCGGATTGGATTCTTCACGCCCACGAAGCTCGAAACGATCTCGGTGTCCGGCGGACGAGCCGAGGTCCTCGCCGATGCCGCCAACGGACGCGGTGGCGCCTGGACCAGGTCGAACACGATCCTCTTCGCGCCGGACGCGAACGGACCGATCTATCGCATTCCCGCGACCGGCGGCGCGCGCGAGGCCGTCACGAAGCTCGACGCGGCCCACAAGGAATACGGTCACCGCTTTCCAGTGCTGCTGCCCGACGAGGATCATTTCCTGTTCGCGGCCTTGCCGGGCAAGGCCGGCAAGTTCGACATCTTCGTCGCGTCTCTCAAAGACGGCTCGCGCACGCTCGTGGGATCGATGGAAAGCGCCCCCACGTACGCCGATCCGGGCTGGCTGCTGTCGGTGCGTCAGGGTGTGTTGGCGGCGCAGGCGTTCGACCCGAAGACACGAACGCTCAGCGGCGATCCGATCCCGCTCGGCGACGAACCGACGAGCATTCTCGATCCCGCGCTGTCGTATACGGCCGGCCGGGCGATCTCCGTCTCCACCACCGGATCGCTCGCCTACTATTCGTCACCGTCGGTGAACACGATCGGGACGTGGTACGACGCCAGCGGTCGGCCGGTCGGCACGTTGAATCTGCCGCCGGGCCACTACGAGACGGTGACGATCTCGCCCGACGGCACGCGCGCGATCTTCGTGCGATCGACGTCGCCGTCGGAGTCCACGCTCTGGCTCATCGATCTCAGGCAGGGCGGCGCCCGGCCGATCTCCTCCGGCCACGGCCGCAACGACGCGCCTGTCTGGTCGCCAGATGGCAAGCGCGTCGTGTTCGCCGCCGATCGCGACGGCCCCCAACAGGTCTACATCAAGAACGTCGACGATGCGGCGCCGGAACAGTTGTTGTGGGGCTCGGATGTGCCGTTCAAGAATCCGGCCGCGTGGTCGCCGGATGGTCAGTGGATCGTGATCGGCCAGCTCGACCCGGGAACCGCGAATGACATCTGGCGGCTGCCGGCGTCTGGCACCGGCGAATTGAAGTTGCTCGTTCAGGGACCGACGCGCGATAACAGCGGTCCGGTGTCGCCCGACGGGCACTGGTTGGCGTACATCTCTGACGAAACGGGCCGATTCGAACTGTACGTCCAGCCCTTCCCCGAGCCCGGTCCAAAGACTCAGATATCGCAGCAGGGCGCGGGCAGTGCATGCTGGACGAAGGACGGCCGCGGACTCATTTTCACCGACGTCAATCTGCGCGCGCTCTGGCGTGCGGACGTCGCGCCCGGCCCGCAATTCCGTACGAGCGCGCCGAAACAGATCGCGACGCTTCCGCCTGGCGTCATCTGGGTCGACGCGATGCCCGATCGTGAGCGCTTTCTCGCGCTCTCGCCCGAGCGCACGGGAATTGGATCGATCACGATCGTCGAAAATTGGCTCGGCGCGCTGTCGAAGAGCCGGTAACTCGCGGCTCTCAGTCGCAGGCCCCCCGGCCGCTGGTCTACTGCGAGTAGCGATCGATCGCCTGCTGCGCGCGCTGACGATCCTCATCGGTGCGCGATACGGCCAGCGAAGTCTTCGCCATCTTGATCGCGTCATCCTTCTTCCCGAGCCGGAACAGCGCCTCGGCAAGCGTCAACCGCTGTGACGGTTCATCAGGCCGCAGCTCGATCGCGCGCATGGCCGGCGAGACGGCGCCGCCGGCTTTGCCGAGACGCAGCCGGAGGCTCGCCAAGTACGCCTGCGACCACGCATAGCCGTCGTTGAGCGACGTCGACTTGGCGGCGAGCTCTTCTGCTTTCTCGAGATCTGGCGTCGAGGCCGACGACGTCCACATCAACGAGGCCAGCCGGTAGTAGGTGTAGAAACTCGTGGAGCCCTTGGCGACCGCCTGCTCGTAGGCCGCGCGGGCTTCGCCGGGTTTCTTTTCGCGCTCGAGTAGTACACCCTCGACGTCGAACGGTCCGGCGAGCGCAGCATCCGCTTTCACGGCGTCAGCGCTTGCGGCGCGCGCGTCGGCCGCGCGATTCATCGCCAGATGCAGCGTTGCACGCATCGCCATCTCTTCTCCGATCGGCACGACCCGCGCTGAAAAATCCTTGGTCGCGATCGCCGCGTCGACCTTCACGCTCATGTAGTGCGTCACGCCCTGACTGACGAACACCCGAACGGCCTCCTGAAGTTTCGCCACGCTGCCGAACACCTCGGCGACCACTTCGTCCGAGGGCCGGCCTTTCAAAAGCTCGTTGGCCAGATGGTTGGCGTTCGCGTCGCGATTTGCGATGTCCACGCCGCCGAAGAGCAGATACTGCACGAGCGCCCAGGATTCGGCGTCGTAGTCCCACCGTTTCTCTTCGACGCGGTACTCAGGCGAATCGCGCGTCACGCGAAAGAGTTGATCGAGCGTGTACGGCCACAGTCCGCGCAGGCGATCCAGATGATTCGGTATGGCGCGGCCAAATTGCACCTCGGTGTTAATGACGTTCGTGTTGCTGATGATCTCCTCGAATCCGGTCGTGAACCACAGGGGCAGCCCGCGGTTGGCGCTCGACTCGAGGGCCACCGCACCGTACGACCAGTACGCCTCGTGGTAGGGATTGACGCCAACCGGCCCGTCGGTCCGAATGTCCGTTTGGAGCACCAGACAGTAACGGTCGGGTGCGGTCGCCATTTGGCCGACGGGATGGAACCCGGCGTTCTTCTCCCAGTACTGCGGCAGCAGCGCCCGCATCGACTTCTCGTCCCTGGCGCCATAGACCACGATTGGGCGATCGATCTGATCGCCGAGCCAGGGCCAACCGTGCTGAAGCGTCGCGTGAATCTGCTCGAATTGCCACGCGACGTTGCGGCCCGTTTTTTCGCCGGCGTCGGTGACGACGGTGAAATGCGGACTACGGATTTCGACCCAGGGCGTTGCCGCCGCAGGGCGGCTTGGAGCGATGGCAATAGCCAGGATCAGCAGGGGAGCGATCGCAGTCTGACGCATGTGTTTGGCCGCGTATCATACGACACGATGCGCGTTTCCGAGGTTCGCGGCCGGCAACGGGCCTGGACGACCTCCGTGCGCATCGTGTTGGCCGTGTCGGTGGCCTCGGCCGCCTTCGGTCCGGTCGTGTCTGGCACGCAAGGCGACGCGCGCGTCGTGTCGGCGTCGATCGACGTCCAGCGAAAAATCGTACCTGCGGTCCTTGTCTCCATCACCAATCGGTACCGAAGGCCGATCGTCTCGATCGATCTGTCTGCGCCGCCGACCAGCGCTGGATTCAGATTCAGCGAGCATCAGTCCGGTGCGGCCCCGGTCGCCAACTCGACGATTCTCTTCGGCGAGACAAGGACGCTGACCGTGCGGGTGCCGGCGCCAGCATCGCGAGCGACCGTCGACGCCGTCCGCTTCGAAGACGGTCGCACGGAGGGCGCGGGGTCGCCAGTGACGTCGGTCGCGGTCTCGTCTGCGCCAGGCACTGCGACCGACGTCGTCGTCACGCTCCATAACTTGCGGACCGCGCCGGTTCGCGCGTGGCAGATCGTGGAATACGACAGCAAGCCAGCGGTGACCCCGTTTGCACGGAGCGGCCAGGCTAGGTACCTGTGCGCCACGTCGCTCGACGGGCTCATCGCCGGAGGCGAAGCGCGAGAGATCCGGTGGAACAGCCTCGAAAACTATCCCGGCGAGATACTGCCGTCGCTCGTGCTGACCGGCGCGCTCTGGGAAGACGGCCGTGCGGAAGGCTCGACGAAAGCGGTCGACGACCTCCAGAAGCTCAAAGCGCAAAATCACTGCCGCTGAGAGACTGTCGCCGCGACGTTCGCATGCGCGACAATATCCAGGTGAGACGTTCGGGGACGGCCGATCTTCCGCTCCACGGTGGTCGCGTGCCGCCATGGCTCGCCGAGCGAATGACGACGCTTGGGACGGCGATCGTGGAGAGCGTCGCGGCACACTACGGCACGTCCGAGGTGCTGACCCGGCTGAGCGATCCGTTCTGGTTCCAGGCGCTCGGCGCCGTCATGGGCATGGACTGGCACTCGTCCGGGATCACGACGTCTGTGATGGGCGCGCTGAAGCGAGGCCTCAATCCGCGCGCGTCCGAGCTGGGCCTTCACATATGCGGCGGCCGCGGGCGCCATTCGCGGCGAACGCCGGACGAGCTTCGCGATCTCGCCGATCGGCTCGGGCTCGACGGCGCCGACCTCGTGCGCACGAGCCGGCTCACGGCACGCGTCGACAACAACGCAATCGCGGACGGATTTCAGATCTATCTCCACACGTTCGTCGTCACCGCGACGGGCGAGTGGGCGGTGATTCAGCAAGGCATGAACGCGCGCGCGAGGCTTGCGCGACGCTATCACTGGCACTCGACGACCGTCCGCGACTTCACGTGCGAGCCGCACACGGCGATCGTCGGCGAACATGCGGGGATCATCCAGAATCTCGTCGACAAGGCTGCCGCACCCGCGCAACGCGCGATGCTCGACGTTGTCCACGAGTCTCCAGACAAGATTCTTCGGGAGGCGCGGCACCTCACCATGCCCGCGCACCACGACGTGCGCGCCGAGAACGTCGATCTCACACGCCTGGGCGCGGTCCTCGCCACCGCACACACGCGCGAGCTCCACGACTTTGCGTCGCTGCTCTTGGTTGAGAACCTCGGGCCGCGGACGCTCCAGTCACTCGCGCTCGTCGCGGAAGTCATCCACGGCACCCCGACGCGGTTTGCGGATCCGGCTCGATTTTCCTTTGCCCACGGCGGCAAGGACGGTCATCCGTTTCCGGTGCCGATCAAGACGTACGACGAGGCCATGGCCGTCCTGCGGCGCAGTCTGGACGCGGCCAGGCTCTCCGACCACGAAAAGACGGACGGCATGGCGCGGCTGGATCGATTCGTACGGGCCGTCGAGCGTCGTCTCACGCCGACTGCCGATTTCAACGCGGTGGTGCAGCACGAAAAAGCGATCTCGCGGGATCTCGACGGTCGGACCGTTTTCGATCGCCCTGCGCGCGCGCGTCAATTGGATCTCTTTGGTGTTACTTCGCCGGCTGAAACTCCGGATGCCCGGTCTGCCACAGCGCAAACGCGAACTGCCCGGCGAAGTTCTTGAACGTCACCGTCTTCTCTTCCGTGAAGTGACCGTCGTCATAGTTGACCTTGAGCAATACCGGTTTGCCTGACGTGCTCGCGGCTTGCAGCGCCGCGATGAACTTGCCGGGCTGCCAGGCGGGGACTCGTGGATCGTTCCAGCCGGCGACGCCGAGCACTGCGGGGTATTTCACGCCCGCCTTGACGTGCTGCACGCCATCCATTTCGGCCAGCGCGCGGGCCTCGTCGGGATTGCTGACGGTACCGAACTCGGGTGTGTTGACCGGACCATTCGGCGTGAACTCGCCACGCAACGCGTTGGCGACGCCGACGTTGCACACGGCCGCGGCAAAGAGATCGGGCCGCTCGGTGATGGCGCGACTGATGAGGATTCCGCCGGCGCTTGTGCCCGAGCCCGCAAGCTTGCTCGAGCTCGTGTAGCCCTTCTGTGTGAGGTACTCGCCGCACGCGATGAAATCCTTCCAGGTGTTGGGTTTCGTCGCTTTGTAGCCGGCCTTGTACCAGTCCTCGCCCTTCTCGCCGCCGCCGCGAACATGACAGACGCCCATCACGACGCCGCGCAATGCGACGGAGAATCTGATGTCGAACCCAGGCGACAGGCTGATGCCGTACGAGCCGTAGCCCTCGAGTATCGCGGGCGTGTTGCCGTCGAGCTTCAGATCCTTCCGATGAACGATCGAGAGCGGCACCATCGTGCCGTCGTAGCTCGGCACTTCGACTTCCTCGGAGATCAGCTTGTCGAAGTCGGGATACGTGACCGGCGTGTTGAAGACGCTCTTGACGAGGGCATCCTTGTCACCGTCGAGGTCCCACCACGTTTCCGGCTGCGTCCATGATGTCGTCGACACGATGCACTGGTTGCTGTGGACGTCGGGACAACTGATGTCCGTTGAGCCCTGGGCCGGCAGTGGAAGCGAGGAGGTCTTGCCGGTATCGAGGTTGTATTTGACGATGCGGCCCAGAATGCCGTCGGAGTACACGACAAACAGGAAATTCTTGCTCCGTGCGAGGTACTGAATCGAGTCCTTCGCCTCCGGAATGACTGTGTCGGCATGCTTCCAGTCTGGCCGGGCGAGGCTCGTGCGCACGAGCTTGTACTTCGGCGCCCCTTCGTACGTGACGGCATAAACGAAGGTCCTGTCGAGCGCGATGCCGCGTACGAGATGATCATTCGGATCGCAGAGGACGCTCCACGTCATCTTCGTTCCCGACGTGATCTGCGACGTGGGCGCGTAGAAGATCCGCATCTCGTTCTGAACCGTGCTGAGCGATCCCAGCACGTAGCTGGGGCTCGACTGATCGATCGATGCCTGCGGAAACTCTCTGGGAGCGATGCCGAGCGACGGATAGCTCTGGTTGCTGAAGAAGTCGGTGTCTGTCGAGACCGGCGTGCCGAGCCTGTGCAGCCTCGTCTGACGGTTCTGCTCGATGTCGAGGCTCTTGATGTCCGTGACGTTGCTCATGTCGTAGAACAGCGACTGGCTGTCCATCGTCCATCCGAGCGGTCCATACGACGGAAAGAAACTCTCTGGAAGCAGCTCGTGCTTGTCGACGTCGAGCACGCGGACCTCTGAGAACTCCGCGCCGCCAGCCGAGAAGCCGATGGCGACATACCGGCCGTTCGGCGAAGGCTCGGCCGATTCGATCGTCGTGACGTCACCCGGCTTGGCGATCTTCGGCGTGAATTTCGCCGGATCGAACAACAGCTGCTCGGCGCCCCGCCAACCCTCGCGCATGTAGAGCTTGCCGACGTTCTCACTGCCGAGCGTCTTCTTGTAGAAGAGTCGTCCGTGCTCGTAATCGAACGCCATGTAGCGCGCCGGCTTGAGCTGGTCGAGCCGCGCCCACTCATCGGCAAGCGCGTCGCGCGCCGGAATCTTCGCGAGCACGCTGTCGGTAATATCCGCCTGTGACTTGAACCACGCAGACACGGTCGAATCCTTGAGGTCCTCGAGCCAGCGGTACGGATCTTTGTAGGTCGTGCCGGCGTAGGTGTCAGCCGCATCAACGGTCTTGGTCGCTGGGTACTGGAATTGAGCGAGCGCGACGTTGCCGAAAATGACGAGCGCAAGCGACATGATGAGTTTCATGGGGCGACCTGGCGTGGGCCTCGAGGATAGCAGGATCCACGCCCGGGTGTATTCTCTGCGCATGCGCTTGACCACTCTTGCTGCCGCTCTTGCTCTCGCGTCATTGACCGTGGCCCGTCCCGCCGGCATGCCCGCGGCCGCAGCCGCGCCGTGCGTCACGGCGACTGCGGCGTGCACGGAGTTCGTCACGCTCGGCGGCGGACCGGGACGCTCGATGATCTACCGGACGTACTCGCTGGACACCAGGAACGACAACGTTCGACGCGCGCTCATCATGGTCCACGGGACCAACCGCAACGCCGATCACTATTTCGAGACCGCGATCGCCGCGGCGTTTCTGGCCGGCGCGCTCGACGACACCGTCGTCATCGCGCCGCACATGATCGATCGGACCGACAAACCGGAAGCGAACGAGATCGTCTGGCAGTCGAGCTGGCGGACGGGCGGTCCGGCACAGGACAACCCGGCGCTGTCCTCATTCGATTTCGTCGACGAGATCCTGCGCAAGCTCGCCAAGAAGGCGACGTTCCCCAACATGAAAGCGATCGTCGTCGCCGGGCATTCCGCGGGCGGACAGTTTGCCAACCGCTACGAGATGTCGAACAAGGTTCACGGGACGCTCGGTGTGCCGATCACCTACGTCGTCGCCAACCCATCGAGCTACGCGTGGCCGGATGCGGTGCGACCGCTGCCGCAGGGCGACGCGGATCCGGCGGCGGCCAAGGAAGCGTGGCAGCAGAAGGACGAAACGCCGCTGCCGCCGCACACGAACTACACGTTCGGACCGTTCGACGCCTCGAAGGCAGCCTCGTTCAACCGCTGGCCGTCGGGTTTCGAGAATCGCACCGGCTACACGGAGAAGATCAGCGACGCGGACCTCAAGAAGCAGCTCGTCGAACGGCCGACAACGTATCTGCTCGGGCAGGTGGATACGTTGCCGCTCGGCGGTTTCGACGGGTCGGCAAATGCGATGGCGCAGGGACCGACGCGGCGGGCGCGCGGCGAAGCGTACTTCAAGTACATCACCGAGACGCTCGGCGCGAAGCAGGCGCTCATCATCGTGCCCGAGTGCGGCCACAACGACCGCTGCATCTACACGACGAACATCGTGTTTCCCGCGATCTTCCCGAAGGTCGGCGGCTAGCCGACTCAGCCGCGGACGAGATCGTTCGCGGCGTCGCGGTCAGCATTCACCGGTTCGAAGCCGGTCGCTCATCGCGCGGGGCGCTACCGCAGTTCGAGGCCGGCCCGTCACACGCGCAGGATCTTCTTTCGCACCGCGTAGAGCACGAGCTCCGCCGTGTTGTGCAGATCGAGCTTTCGCATCAGGTTGAGGCGGTGCGTTTCGACTGTGGACACGCCGAGCGACAGGGCGATCGCCACGTCCTTGTTGCTGTAGCCCTGGGCGAGCAGCTGGAGAACCTGTCTTTCCCGATCGGTCAGCAGGTCGTACGAGTCTTTCAGGTCGCCGTTCTGCAGACGCAGGCGATATTCGTCGAGGAGCATGTCGCTGATGGCCGGACTGAAGAATGTCTTGCCGTCGGCGACCGCGCGCACGGCTCGCACCAGGTCG
This sequence comes from uncultured Solibacteraceae bacterium, assembly GCA_964419785.1. GTDB lineage: Bacteria > Acidobacteriota > Vicinamibacteria > Vicinamibacterales > SCN-69-37 > DATEGZ01. The sequence goes on from CAYQRM010000190.1 coordinate 29,619, forward strand.
GGCTCGGCCGAGTCCTTCAGCAGGTACCCGCGCACTCCCGCTGCAACGGCACGCACGAGGTACTCCTCGTCGGAGTACATGCTCAACACGATGAGGCCCACGCGTCGTGACTTGCGCGTGATCTGGGCGGCCGCGTCGAGCCCGTTTAGGCCGGGCATGGCGATATCAAGGATCACCACCTCTGCCGCCAGTGTCTCGGCGAGCTGGACGGCCTCGACGCCGTCGCTCGCTTCGCCCGCGATCTCGATGTCTGGATCCTGAGCGAGCACCGAGCGCACGCCTTTCCGGAGCAGGCCGTGATCGTCGGCGAGCAGGACGCGGATCTTACGCACGGGACGCCGACACGGGCACGCGGACGTCGATCGTCGTGCCCTGACCGGCGCGCGATCGCACCGAGACGGACCCGCCGAGCTCTCGAACGCGCTCCTCGATTCCGATCAGCCCGAGGCCGCCATGCGCGCCCGTCGCGTAGTCGAACCCGGCGCCATCGTCGCTGACCATCAGGTGGAACGCGTCGCCGCGTTCCGCGAGGTCGATGCGCACCTCATGCGCCCGCGCGTGCTTGGCGCAATTCGTCAGCGCTTCCTGCACGATGCGGTAGACGTAAATCGCCGGCCGATCGTCGAGCCGGCCGAAGTTGCCGGCTACAGAGACCGAGGCGGAGATCCCTGTCCGCTTCGAGAACTCCCGGGCCTGTCGCCGCACGGCCGCGCCGAGTCCGAGATCATCGAGCACGGACGGCCGGAGGCCCGCGGCAATGTCCCGGATGAGGTGCAGGCTTTGCTCGGCAAGATCTTTGACATCGGTCAGACACGACGCGAATGCCAGCTCGTCGCCGCGCAGCCGCTCGAGGCTGCCGAGCTCCATTCGCATGGCCGTGAGCATCTGGCCGACTTCGTCGTGCAGCTCGCGTGAGATCGAGCGGCGCTCATCTTCCTGGGCGTGCCGCAGCTGCGCGGAAAGGTTGCGCATCTCGACCGTCGTCTCCTCGGCGCGCTGTCGCTGCTCGGACGCGCGGCGTTCGAGCGATCGCAGCCGGAGGATCCCGGCGAGCGAGACGATGAGCCCGGCCGCGACGGTCAAGAGCAGCGCCTGACGGAGATCGCCGCGGAACTGCTGCTCGCTCAGGTTCGTCTGCTGCTCCTGCGCGGCGTATGCCGCCGCGTTGAGTTCGGCGAGGTTGTCGGCGACCGCGAGAATCGATTTCCGGCTCGGCCTCTGCTCCTCCCGGAGGAAGTACGCGGCGCGCTGCTGGCGCTGCTCCGGGGTCCACTCGAACACCGACTGAACTGCAGCGAGGTAGTCGTCGACGGTCGCCTTGAGGGCATCAAGCACGCTCAGCTCGTAGGCGGGCAGCGTCTCGCTCAGACTGGCGATGTTGTCCTCGAGGTTGCGTCGCGCGTCCGTGAGCCGCTCGCGATACGCGCGGCCGGCGGCCGGCGAGTTGTCCAGCAGGAACTCCCGCAGAGTAATGCTGATCGTGGAGAGGTTCGACGAGAGCGCGTCGAAAGCGCGCTGCGCCGTCTGGTACTGCGCCTGGCTTCTGCGAACCTCCGCGTAGATCGCCTCGCTTCGGCGCAGCCCCGTCAGCGCCGGCACCAGCATCAAGCCCAGGAGCGATGCCATCGCCACGCTGAAGACCGGCCAGGTCCGCTCGGTTCCAGCCCGTCCCGGGCGCCGGGGGTCAACAAATAGACTGTCCGCCCCTCCCGTGTTGTTTGGGCCGATCTCCGGCGTTGTCCGGATGTGCGCCACAGAAGGCGCAACGGATACTCGCTGGTCCATGCCTCCGCTACTTATACAGCATCGACCGCGGGAGGGCCGAATGACGAGGCGCCATCGACTTGCACTGCTGCTCGCCGTGGCAGCCGCCGCGTCGTGCGGGAAAAGCGGCACCACCGCGCCGGCCGTCGACGCGGCGCGCGCCGTGTTGGTCGCGCGCGTCACGCGCGGCGATCTCAGCCGCAGCATCGAACTGGCTGCCGAGTTTCGGCCCTATCAGCAAATCGATCTGCATGCCAAGGTCGCGGGGTTTCTCAAGGACATCTACGTCGACATCGGCGACCAGGTGAAGACCGGACAGTTGATCGCCGTCCTCGAGGCGCCGGAGATGGCGCAGGAATCGGCCCAGACCGATGCGGCGCTCAAGCGCGCCGAGGTCGACGTCGATCGCGCGCGCGCCGACGAGCAGCGGAGCGAGGCCGAAGCCAAGCTCCGACAGGAGGAGCTCGATCGGCTGTCCGGCGTCGTCAAGGTCCGCGCGAACCTCGTCGCGCAGCAGGATGTGGACGACGTGCGCGCGCGGGTGCAGGAAGCGGACGCGCAGCTGGCGTCGGCCAAGGCCGCCATCGCGTCCGCGGAAGCTCAGGTGCAGGTCGCCACGGCGGCCAAGGAGCGCGACGCTGTCCTGCTCAGCTACCTGCGCATCGCTGCGCCCTTCAGCGGAGTCATCACGAACCGGCTGGCCGACCCCGGCGCGATGATCCAGGCCGGCACCGCGTCGCACGTGCAGGCGATGCCCGTCGTCCAGTTGTCGCAGGTCGATCGCCTGCGCCTCGTGCTGCCCGTGCCGGAATCGGTCGTGCCGCGCGTGCGGGTGAACGCGCCCGTCGAGATCCGCGTCGATGCGCTCAAGCGCGTCTTCCAGGGCCGGATCTCGCGCTTCACCGGCAAGCTCGACACCTCCACCCGGACGATGGATACCGAGGTGGATTTGCCGAACCCGGATCTCACGATCACGGCGGGCATGTTCGGCTATGCCACACTCGTGCTCGACCAGCGTTCCGCCGTGCTCAGCATTCCAGTGCAGGCGCTCGCCGGCCGATCGCTTCCGCTCAAAGTGCTGATGGTCGGCAGCGACGGCACGCTGGCCGAGCGAGCCGTCGAAACCGGACTCGAGACGCCCGACCGCATCGAGGTGACGTCCGGCCTGAAGGAAGGTGACCTGGTCGTCGTGGGTGCGTCGTCCGACCTGAAGCCCGGCCAGCACGTGATACCGAAGATCCAGACCGCGTCGACGGACGCCGGAGGGGGCTGATGCCCGGATTTTCGATCCGCAAGCCGTTCTTGATCCTGGTGGTGTGCCTGATGGTCGGGGTGATGGGCATCACCGCGGTGGTGCGGATGCCCGTCGATCTTTTTCCGGACATCGACATTCCGGTGGTGGTCGTGGCGACGTTCTTTTCGGGCATGCCACCGGAGCAGATCGAAGCTGACATCACGGGACGCTTCGAGCGGTTCTTCACGCTCGGCAGCAGCATCGAGCACATCGAGTCCCGATCGCTGCCTGGCGTCAGCCTGATCAAGATCTATTTCCAGCCGGGCACCAACGCCGATTCGGCCGTGACCAACATCTCGAATCTGGCGATGGCGAACCTGCGTCGCTTGCCGCCCGGCACGCTGCCGCCGGTCGTGCTGAAGTTCGACGCCTCGTCGCTGCCAGTGTGCCTGGTGGCGCTCAAAGGCGAAGGGCTGAACGAGACGCAGCTGCGCGATCTGGCGCAGTACGCCGTCCGCAACCAGGTCGCCAACGTGAGCGGCGCGTCGGTGCCGCAGCCGTTTGGCGGCAAGTACCGGCAGATCATGCTTTACGTCAACCCGATTGAGCTCGAGGCGCACCAGTTGAGCCCGATGGACATCGTGCGGGCGGTGAACGACTCGAACCTCATCCTGCCGGCCGGCGATGTGAAGATTGGTCCGTTCGACTACAGCATTTACACGAACAGCCAGATCGACGACATTTCCGGCATCAACGAAATTCCGCTGAAGACGTCGGGTCTCAACTCGGTTCGGCTGGCCGACGTCGGCACGGCCAAGGACGCCCAGCAGATCCAGACGAGCATCGTGCGCGTGGACGGCCAGCGGTCAGTGTACCTGCCGGTGCTCAAGCAGGGCGGCAACACCAACACCATTGCGGTCGTGTCGGGCGTCAAGGCCGCCGTGTTGCGGCTGCTCGACGTCCCCCCTCAGCTCGTCACGCGCGTGGTCTTCGACCAGTCGCAGTTCGTGCTGGGTGCCATCCAGACCCTGCTCATCGCGATAGCCGTGGGACTGGGGCTGACGTCGGTGATCGTGCTGCTGTTTCTCGCGAGCGGCCGTGCGACGATCGCCGTGCTGCTTTCCGTGCCGATCTCCGGTCTGGCGGCCGTCCTTGCACTTTCGATAGGCGGCGCCTCGATCAACACGATGGTGCTGGGCGGCCTGGCGCTGGCATTCACACGGTTCCTGTTCAATTCGCTCGTCGTCCTCGAGAACATCTTCCGGCATCTCGCCGCTGGCGAGGCTCCGGCCGTGGCGGCCGAACGAGGTGGCCGCGAGATGGCAATGCCGGTGCTGGCGGCGACGCTCACGACGCTGGTCGTCTTCTTTCCGGTCACGTTTCTCTTCGGCGTGAGCCGATTCCTGTTTGCGGCCCTGGCCATCGCCGTGGTCCTTGCGCTCGTGGCGTCCTACTTTGCGGCGCTCACGGTCATTCCGCTCGTTTGCGCGCGATTCGTGACGGCCCAGGCTGCCGCCGAAGGCGGCGGGCTCGCCGCGGTGCGCGCCCGCACGGACGCGCTCTTCGCCCGTCTCTCCCACGCCTACGCGCGCGCCGTTGCGCGCGCGCTCGATCGCCCCCGCGTTGTTCTCCTCGGACTGGCCGCGGTCGTGTGCCTGACGCTGCCCCTCTACACGCAGCTGCGGGTCGCCTTCTTTCCGCGCACGGACGCCGGCCAGTTCATGATCAACATCAAGGCGCAGTCCGGCACGCGGCTCGAGGTCACCGAGTCGCTCGTCGGCCGCGTCGAGGACATCGTGCGACAGGTGGTTGCGCCCGAGGATCTCGACGTCATCCTGTCGAACATCGGCGTCACGCCTGGCTTCTCGTCGATGTACACGAGCAACTCCGCGCAGCACACGGCGTTCGTGCAGGTCAACCTCCGCGAGGGACACCGGGTTGGCAGCTACGAGTACATGGCGCGTCTGCGCCAGCGGCTCGCCTCCGACATGCCGCAGCTCACGACGTACTTTCAATCGGGCGGGATGGCCGACGCCGTGCTGAACCTCGGCCTGCCGGCGCCGATCGACGTGCAGGTCACCGGCACCGATCTCGACGCGGCCTACCGGACGGCTCTCGATATCGCCAGCCGTGCGCGCCAGCTCTCTGGCGTGAGCGATGTGTACGTCCCGCAGGATCTCGATTACCCGGCGCTCAAAGTCGAGATCGATCGCACGAGCGCAGGCCGCCTGGGCTTGTCGCAAAAGGAGATCGTCCAGAACGTCATCACGGCGCTGACCTCGAATCAGATGATCGCGCCGAGCTACTGGGTCGATCCGCGCAGCGGCAACGACTATCTGCTGACCGTGCAGTATCCCGAAGATCAAGTTCGCACGCTCGACGACCTGTCGGCGATCCCGCTTCGCGCCCCGAACCGGCAGATGGCGACGCGGCTCGACGCGGTGAGCCGTATCACGAGAATCCAGTCGCCGACCGAGGTCGATCATTACGCGCTCCGGCGGCTGATCGACGTTTACGTCGCGCCGGTGGGCGAGGACCTCGGGCGCGTCGCCTCAGCCATCGACCAGATCATCAACACCACGAAGCTGCCGAACGGCGTCCGCGTCGACTTGCGAGGCATGGTGCAGGGCATGCGGCAGTCGTTCACCAGCTTCGGGTTCGGCCTCGTCCTCGCGGTCGCACTGCTGTACCTCATTCTCGTCGCCCAGTTTCGATCGTTCTCCGATCCGCTGCTCATCCTCGCCGCGCTGCCGATGGGCGTGTCCGGCGTGCTCCTCACGTTGTTCGTGACCGGCACGAGCCTCAACGTCATGTCCCTGATGGGCACCGTGATGATGGTGGGCGTCGTGGTGTCGAACAGCATCCTGCTCGTGCACGAGGCCAACACGGCGCGCGACCGCAAGCTGCCGCTTCGAGAGGCGATCCTGGGTGCCTGCAGCGCGCGGTTCCGCGTCATCGTCATGACCTCCCTTGCAACCGTCGTCGGCCTGTTGCCGCTGGCCATCAAGATCGGCACCGGCGGCGAAGCGTACGTGCCGATGGCGCGCGCGATCATCGGCGGGATGCTGGCGTCGGTCACGACCAGCGTCATCGCGGTACCGGTGGTCTGGTATCTCGCCAACGCGCGGCGGGCGGTTCGTGCCGCTTCGGCCGGCGGGGACGCGTAGCATGTCGCGGTTCGCGATCCGGAACCCCCACATCATCGTGGTCGTGTGCCTCGTGCTGGGGATCGTCGGGTTGAGCAGCACCGTGCGGATGCCGGTCGATCTGTTTCCCAACATCAACATTCCCGTCGTGGTCGTGGCGACCTTCTTCTCCGGCATGCCGCCGGAGCAGATCGAGGCCGACATCACGGGGCGCTTCGAACGGTTCTTCACGCTGGCGGCCAACATCGAGCACATCGAATCGCGATCGCTGCCCGGCGTGAGCCTCATCAAGATCTATTTCCAGCCCGACACGGATCCGGATTCGGCCGTCACGAACGTCTCGAACCTCGCGATGGCGAACCTGCGGCGGCTACCGCCCGGCACGCTGCCGCCGGTTGTCCTGAAGTTCGACGCGTCGTCGCTTCCCGTCTGCCTGATTACGCTCAAGGGTGAGGGCTTGTCGGAGACGGAGCTTCGCGACCTGGGACAGTACGCGGTCCGCAACCAGGTCGCGAACGTCGAAGGGGCGTCGGTGCCCCAGCCGTTCGGCGGCCGCTACCGCCAGATCATGGTGTACGTCGATCCGGTGAAGCTCGCGGCGCATCAGCTGAGCCCAATGGACGTCGTGCGCGAGGTCAACGCGTCCAACCTCATTCTGCCGGCCGGCGACACGCGCATCGGGCCGTTCGACTACAGCCTGTACACCAACAGCCAGGTGAACACGGTCGATGACATCGACCGGATTCCGCTGAAGACGACGGACGGGGGCATCGTATCGGTGGCCGATGTCGGGTTCGCGCGTGACGCCGAGCAGATTCAGACGAACATCGTGCGAGTGGACGGCCAGCCGTCGGTCTACCTGCCCGTGCTCAAACAGGGCGGCAATACGAACACCATCGCGGTCGTGGACGGCGTGAAGGCCGCCGTGTCACACCTGTTCAACGTGCCCGCGGGTCTGAGCCGGGCGGTGGTATTCGACCAGTCGCTCTTCGTGAAGAACGCGATCGAGACCCTGTGGCACGAAGGCGCGATCGGCCTGCTGTTGACGTCGCTCATGATCCTGATCTTCCTGGGGAGCGTCCGGGCGACCGTCGCTGTGTGTCTGTCGATTCCCCTGTCGGCGCTCGCGACGTTCCTCGTGCTGGCGCTGGGCGGCAGCTCGATCAACGCGATGGTGCTCGGCGGGCTGGCGCTCGTCTTCTCCCGGCTCATCGACAACTCGGTCGTCGTGCTCGAGAACATCTACCGGCACATGGAGAACGGCGTGCCCGCGGCCCAGGCCGCGGAGCGCGGGGGGCAGGAGGTGGCGCTGCCCGTGCTCGCCGCGACGCTCACGACCGCGGTGGTCTTTTTCCCGGTCACCTTTCTCTACGGGGTCAGCCGGTTCCTCTTCTCCGCCCTGGCGCTGGCGGTCGTGATCGCGCTCGGCGCGTCCTACATCGTGGCCATGACGGTGGTCCCGCTCTTCTGCGCGCGGTTCCTCAAAGCGCCGGTGCACCTTGGCGCCGACGACGAGCCTCGCGGGTGGGGCGCGAGGTTCAACGCCTGGTTCAACCGCAACTTCGAGTCGATGCTCGAGCTGTACACGCGCGTGGTCGGACGCGCGCTTCGGCGGCCCGTGCTCGTCATCGTGTCGTCGGCGGCCATTGTCGCGGCAAGCCTGTTTCTCTATCCGCAGCTCGGCGTGGCGTTCTTCCCGCGCACCGACGCCGGGCAGTTCGTCATGAATCTCAAGGCGGCGCCAGGCACGCGGCTCGAGATCATGTCGGCGGAGACCGCGCGGGTCGAGCAGCTCGTGCGTGAGGTCGTCGCTCCTGACGACCTCGGGATGATCGTCTCGAACATCGGTGTCGCGCCTGGGTTCTCGTCGATCTACACGACCAATTCCGCCCAGCACACCGCGTTCGTCCAGGTCAGCCTGAGGGAAGGACACAAGATCGGCAGCTACGAGTACATGAACCGGATGCGCGCTCGGATGGCCCGGGAGCTGCCGGAACTGAGCGCGTACTTCCAGTCGGGCGGCCTCGTCGACGCGGTGCTCAACCTCGGGCTGCCGGCGCCAATCGACGTGCAGGTCAGCGGATCCGATCTGCGCGTGGACCACGAGGTGGCTGCCGACCTGGCCACGCGCATTCGCGGCATCCCGAATGTCAGCGATGTCTTCGTGCCGCAGGACATCGACTACCCGGCGCTCGCCCTGGACGTCGACCGCGTGCGCGCGAGCCAGCTCGGGCTCAGCCAGCGGGAAGTCGTGAGCAACGTCATCACGGCGCTCACCTCGAACCAGATGATCGCGCCGAGCTACTGGGTCGATCAGCGCACCGGCAACGATTACATGCTGACGGTGCAGTTCCCGGAGAATCGTGTGGCCAGCACGCTCGATCTCACGGGCATCCCGCTGCGCGCGCCTTCAGCGGTCGATCCGGTCCGGCTGGATGCCGTGACGTCGCTGCGCCAGTTTTCGGCCCCGACCGAAGTCAACCACTATGGCTTGCGGCGCGTCGTCGATATCTACGTCGGGCTGGCAAATGAGGACCTCGGCCGCGCTGCGAAGCAGATCGACCAGATCGTGGCGTCGATCCGCCTGCCCGACGGCGTGCGCACCGACCTCCGCGGAATGGTGCAGGGCATGCGGGCCTCGTTCGAGAGCTTCACGTACGGCCTGCTGCTCGCGCTCGTGCTGCTCTATCTCATCCTGGTCGCGCAATTCGAGTCGTTCGTCGATCCGCTCATCATCCTGCTCGCGGTGCCGCTCGGCGTGACCGGCGTGCTCGGCATGCTGTTTCTCGCCGGCACGACGGTCAACGTGCAGTCGCTCATGGGCGTCGTGATGATGGTCGGCATCGTCGTCTCGAACAGCATCCTCATCGTCGAGTTCACGCACCGCCTGCGCGATCAGGGCATGCCGACCCGCGAGGCGGTCGCCATGGCGTGCCGCGTCCGGTTGCGGCCGGTGCTCATGACGTCGCTCGCCACAATCATCGGGCTGCTGCCGATGGCCCTGAAGCTCGGCACCGGCAGCGAAAGCTACGCCCCGCTCGCGCAGGCGATCATTGGCGGCCTGTCGGTGTCGGTTGTGTTCACGGTCGTACTCGTGCCGGCGGCGTGCCTGGTGGTGTACGAGCCTCGCCAGCCCAAAGTGGAACCGCGATGACCCAGCTCCCGATCAGGATCGCCTTCGTTCTGTTCATTGTGTGCATGGCTGCGCCGGCCCGCGCACAGAGCGCTCAGGCGCTGTCGCTCCAGCAGGCTCAGCAGCTGGCGCTCGCGAACCATCCCCAGATTCAGCAGGCCGAATTCACCTCACAGGCAGACGACGAGGCCGTGCGCGCGGCGCGGTCGGCGTACTACCCGACAGCGTTTGCCAGCCTGACAGGCGCCGACGCGAGCGCCGGAAGCCGCATCGCGGCCGGCGGGCTCAACAACCCCATCATCCTCGAGCGCTTCGCCGGAGGCGTGGGCGTCAGCCAGTTGGTCACGGATTTCGGGCGGACCGGCGCGCTCGTCGACAGCATGTCGCTGCGCGCGGACACCGGCCGGCGCGATGTCGATGCGCGGCGCGCGGACGTCCTGCTTCAGGTCGACCGCTCGTACTTCATGGCGCTCCGCGCCCAGGCCGTCGAGAGAGTCGCCGAAGAGACCACGACGACGCGACAGCTGGTGGTCGATCAGGTGACAGCGCAGACGGCGAGCGGCCTGAAGTCGGATCTGGACTTGAGTCTGGCGAAGGTCAATCTCTCCGAGGCACAGATGCTGTTGCTGCAGGCGAAGAGCGATGTGGACACCGCGTTCGCGGCGCTCACGGCTGCGCTCGGGCGAGCGGACGCCGCCAGCTACACGCTGGCCGACGAGCCCTTGCCGTCCGCGCCGCCGCCCGATCCGGAGGCGCTCGTGACCGAAGCCCTGCGCGATCGGCCGGACGTGGCCGCCGTGCAGCTTTCGGCGGAGGCGGCGCGCAGATTCGCGGACGCCGAAGGCGCGCTCCGGCTGCCGGCAGTGTCGATGGTCGCGGCGGTCGGCACGGTGCCGTACCACGTGGCGGGCCTGACCGACAAATATTCGGCGGCCGGCATCAATCTGACCGTGCCGATCACGACCGGCGGTTTGATCGGGGCGCGGCACGCGGCCGCGACGCTCGCCGCCCAGAGCGAGACGCAGCGGCTGCGCGATCTGCAGGATCGGGTGGCTCGCGACGTCCGCACCGCCTGGCACGATGCGGAAACCGCGTTTCAACAGATGGATGCCGCGACGCAGCTGCTCGCGGCCGCGAGCGACGCCGCCGACCTCGCGCAAACCCGCTTCGACATCGGGCTGGGGTCAATCGTCGAGCTCACGCAAGCGCAGTTGAGCAAGACGCGCGCCCAAATCGCCGTCGCGACGGCGCGCTACGATTATCAGCTCCGGACCGCGGTCCTGAAGTATCAAACCGGACAGCTAAAATAGGGGGCGATCCATCGGTCTCAAACTGCTGCTCGCCATCGACGGGTCGTCGTTCTCAACGGCGGCGGTAGACGATCTCATCGCGCGCCTGCGTTCCGAGGCCGTGGTCGTGCACGTCCTGCACGCGGTCGATCTCGAGGAGCTGCTGCCGCTCCCCCACGACTTCGCGCGCGGGACCGACTACGGCCCCGATGTCATGACGCACGTCCGTCACGGTCGCGACGCCGCCGAACAGCTCGTGAGCGCGGCAGCGGAGCGGGTGACGGCCGCCGGCTTCGCCACGGTGACGGCGATCCGCGAGGGTGATCCGCGGCGGGTGATCCTCGACTACGCCGCCGAGCACGAGTGCGACTGGATTGTCATGGGCTCGCACGGACGCCGCGGCCTCGGCCGCTTCCTCATGGGCAGCGTCTCGGAAGCCGTTGCCCGCCACGCGCGCTGCTCGGTGCTGATCGTGCGCGGCAGTCCCGCTCCGGTTTCTCGATCGTCGCCAGCCAGCTCGTGATGACTTTTCGATTGCGTGAATTCTAAGGCGACTTTGGTACCCTTGTGAGGCCCCCCGGCAGGAATCTATGCCTGATTCCGAGCGTCTCCCGGCCGCGGTCGCCTCTGCCGAGCAGGCGTTGGTGGCGGGAGATTTTGCCGCCGCGGCACAACACCTTCGCGATGCCCTCGCGCTGCAGGAGGCGGAGCTCGGGCCGTCGCATCCCGACGTCGCCAGCACGCTCAACAATCTCGGCGTCGTGTGCGAGCGCACGGGCAACGACGCGGAGGCCGAGCGCTGCTACCGCCGCGCGTGCGAAATCGCCACGGCGGCGTTTCCGCCCGAGCATCCGTTCGTCGAAACGAGTCGCCAGAATCTAGCGGCATTCTGCGAGTCCCATCACGTCGCACTCGAGCCGCCGAAAGTCGCGGCGACCAAGCCTCCCGAACCGTCGCCTCGTGAGGTGCGCGAGCCGCGTGCGCCCACGTTCTCTCCGGAGACGCCGCGTCGTGTGGTGACTGTGTCTCCGCCACGACCTGAGGCCGGACCACGCGTCTGGCCGATCGTTGTCGCCAGCGCTGCCGTCGTAGTTGTGCTGCTCGCGCTCTGGCTGAGACACGCTGGTGGAGACAACGCGAGCGCAACGCCGAGCGTCGCGCCGGTCACGACGCCGGCGCCCGTCTCGTCTTCCGTGGTGACGCCAACATCAGCGCCACTTGTACCCACAACGGCACCATCTCGTCCCACCGCGCAAGCGAACGCGAGCGCACTCCTGCTGGTCCACGCCGAGCTGTGCCGCACGCTCACGACCGGCGCGGACTGGACCTGCGCGCATCCGAGCGATCCCGTTTCGCCCGGCGCGATCTATTTCTATACGCGCCTCACAACGCCACGCGACACGACCGTCGTGCACCGCTGGTATCGAAACGATCGGCTCCAGCAGTCGCGCGAGCTGAAGATTTCTGCGAACGTTGGATCCGGTTACCGGACTTACAGCCGCATCACGATCGATCCTGGCGAGTCGGGGGATTGGCGCGTCGAGCTCTGCACGACCGACGGTCGCGTGATCCAGCAAGAACGCTTCGTCGTGCGCTGAGCGCGCGCTACTCGCCGAGCACCGAGCTAGTGAACACGCGTTGTCCGCCCAGCGAGATGACGAACGCGTACACGACGATCGCAGTGAAGAACAGCATCGTCACCACCGACGTCGGGAAGAACCACGACGATGGGTCGGTCGTGAGATTGAACACCGACCAATCGCTGACGACAAAGAGCACGCACATCGCCAGCAGGCCGAGCCGCGTCACGACCGTCATCATCACGACGAACACCACGACGAAGAAGAGCCGCTCAATCCACGGTCCCGAAAAGAGCGCGGACCAAAGCGCCGCAAACGCGACGAGCGCGGCGTTCGCCAGCCAGGATTTTCGAAAGAGCACGCGCAGCACCAGCAACAGCAGCAGGAACCCGACCGGAAGCATGAACGACGCCTGGGCGCTGGCGAGGATCTCGGCCAAACGCGCGCGCGCGTCCGCCAGCGCGATGAGGTTGCCGTCCGGCAGTAAGACCGGCGTGCCAAAGAGCAGCGACAGGATGGTCCCCGCGTCGAACATGAACGTGGCGACCACGCCGCAGATCACGCCGATGAGCACGTGTCGCCCGACCATCGGATCGCGGAACTGTCCGTCGATCAAGCGGCTCCACGCGACGAGCGTACCGGGCCACAGCCGACGGACATGCGGTTCGAGCGCGACGTAGAAGAGCCAGACGATCACCGCGCCCGAGAGTTCATGGCCGATGTTGCGCGAGAGTATCGGGAGCGTCCCCGGGCCTTCTGGCAGAGCGATGAGCTGATAGGTGGCGCCGAGCACGGCGTACGCGACCGCGAGACGAAACGCGCCGCGCCGGTCGCTCCGCCCGAGTCGAATGTTTCGCCGCGCGAGGAGCACGGCCGCGACGATCAGAATCGCCGCGACAATCTCCGTCACCCAGAACACGTTGCCGCCGCTCGCGGCGATTCGCGCGGCCGCGTTCTTTCGCCAAGATGGGATCACGACGAATCGCACCGGCGTTCCTTGAAACGATGCCGCCTCCACCGTGAGCGCGCCGCGTGTCCACGCGCGCCGCACGTCAGACGCCATCGGCGGTGTCCACGTTGGCTCGGTCGGTGTCCACTCGCTCAGCGTGAAGCCCGCAAGCGAAAAGAGCGGCGCCCAGGCCGGTTCGGGCCGCGGATCGCCCGCCGCGACGTGGTCAGGAGGGATGACGTCCAGCTCGATCAGCTTGCCCACGGGATCGACTTCAACGCGCGCCATGCCGGGTTCCGTCAACGGCGGGTTGTCGCGACCAAGCCTTCCCGCGCTGCCCACCGGCGTCATCGGGCTCGGCGATTCTCGATACCAGAAGTACAGAGGCGCTGGCGACGCCGACGCCATCAGCTTCCAGTCGCGGGCGGTCCGGTGTTCCTTTACGAAGTTGTCAAAGTAGTCGCTGTCGTCCCAGAACCCGTAGAGGTCCGAGCGCGGAAGGTTCACGCCCACGGCCGCGAGAATCGTGCGTGCCGACGCGCGCAACTCTTCGGGCGCCTTCGGCAGCGGCATGAGATTCTGCTCGCCCGTCCGTTGCTCCCAGACCCAGCTTCCCGCGAGGCCGGTGAGCGCGAGCACGAGACACACGACGGCGACCGCCGGCTTGAGCTCGCCCCGGCCGCCGGATCGCGCGACCATTTCCGGAGACGGCGTTTCGCCCGCGGCGATCGCCATGGCGAGTGGATCGCCGCCCGGCAGCGACGCCGCGAGTGAAGACGCGGACCGCGGACGCCCCGCGGGATCGGGATCGACGCAGCGGAGAATCGCGCGCTCGACGATAGGGTTCAGCCCCGTCAGATGCGCGGATGGACTGGCCGGTGTCGTCGCGTGCATCGACGCGAGCTCGAGCGCATCGCCGCTGTCGAACGCGCGCTTGCCAGTGAAGATCTCGTAGAGCACGAGCCCAAGCGAGTACAGATCGGTCTGCGGCGTCAGCTCGCGGCCCGTGAACTGCTCGGGCGCCATGTACTGCGGCGTGCCCGCGCGCGCTTCCTGCCCGGCGATCCCCGCTGTTGCGCCGGCGAGGCCGAAGTCGGTGATCTTCGCGCGACCGCGCCCGTCGATCATCACGTTGGCCGGCTTGAGATCGCGGTGCAGCACGCCCTCGTCGTGCGCCGCGGCAAGACCCGCGCAAAGTTGCCGCGCGATCTCGACGGCCTTGTCTTCCGGCAATCGGCCGATTCGTCGCAGGAGCGACGCGAGATCCTCGCCGTCGACGTACTCCATCGAGATGAAGTGGCGGCCGTCGACCTCGCTCACGTCGAACACGCGGCAAACGTTCGGGTGCGTGACGCGCAGCGACAGCCGAACCTCGGTGAGAAAGCGATCGAGCCGCTCGCGATTGTGCTCGACGTCGCGCGGCAGGAATTTCAGCGCGACCGGCTGGCCGAGCTTCAGGTCGTCGGCACGGTAGACCTCGCCCATGCCGCCGCGGCCGAGCAATCCGACCATGCGATAGCGCTCGGCGACGATCTGGCCGGGCAGGAATTGTCCGCCGTCGCTTGCACGCGCGGACATCGAACCTGGACGCGGCGGAGGGCTCGTCATCGTCTCCGCGTCGGGCCGAGGCAGGGCGGCGCCGCAATTCCCGCAGAAGCGCTGATCCGTGGGAGTGACGTGCCCGCACGAGGGACAGCGCGCTGTCACGTGAGCCGGCGGCGATTATACGCGCCGCGTCAGATGCCGCGCGGCCATGCCCGTCCGGAGTATCTTCCGCGCCGCGCGTACGCCAGAATGCGCACGGGCCGGGATGGAACCGAGTCGCACGAGCTTCGCCTTGCTGGGGGTCGCGATCGCCGTCGCGGGCGTCGCACCGGTGCTGCGCATCGCCGCCGTGCCTCAGTATCAGCTCGTCTGGGCGGACGAGTTCGACAAGGACGGCGCGCCGGATCCTGCCAATTGGACGTTCGAGCACGGCTTCGTGCGCAACCAGGAGCTGCAGTGGTATCAGCCGCAGAACGCGCACGTCGAGCGCGGATTGCTCGTGATCGAAGCGCGGCGCGAGCATGTGGAGAATCCGTCGTTCGATGCGACGTCGCCGGATTGGAAGCGCAACCGGCCGGCGGCGGAGTACACGTCGGCGAGCCTGACGACGCGCGGATTGCACAGCTTTACGTATGGGCGCTTCGAGGTGCGCGCGCGCATCGATACGCGACCGGGCATGTGGCCCGCGTTCTGGACCGTCGGCGCGAGCGGCCCGTGGCCGCACAACGGCGAGATCGACATCATGGAGTTCTACCGCGCGACGCTGCTCGCCAACGTTGCGTGGGGCGCCGCCGAGCGCAATCACGCGATCTGGGCCGACACGCGCACGCCGCTCTCGACATTTGGCGCCGGCTGGTCGCAGCAGTTCCATGTCTGGCGCATGGACTGGGACGAGCGCGCGATCAAGCTGTCCGTGGATGATCGGCTGCTGAACGACGTCGACCTGGCGCGCACGATCAATCAGGACGGCACCGGCAACCCGTTCACGCGGCCCCAGATCATCATCCTGAATCTTGCCGTCGGCGCGACCGGCGGCGATCCGTCGACGACCACGTTTCCCGGCAAGTACGAGATCGACTACGTGAGGGTCTATCAGGCGGCCCGCTAAACGCGCCAAGAAACGGATCACGCTAGAAGTGTGAAGCCAGAAGTTAGAAGTAGAAGAGACGAGCTCGTCCTGGCGAGATCGGAATCGGATTACGTGTGCGTGTGTGGGCGCCGATGGCAGTGGCCGCCAGATCGAAACATCACGATCGTCGCCCACCACAGAAGGATCGCTCCGGCTGCCGCCCAGAACCACATCACTCGCGGCAAGGTCGCGTCCGAGGCTGCCGCAATCGCGCCGGCGCTTGCCACGAGCGCCGAGATCGCCAATGGAACGGCGGCGAGCCGCCGTACTCTCGGGCTCATCCGCGACTTCCGGAGGAATGGCGAGACGTTTCCGCCCAGGTAGTGGCCTGGATCGTAGCGATGCTCGGTCCATTCGACGTAGTCGCCGATCGGATCGTCAGGCTTGTGCTTCGACATGAAGTCACTCAACGCCGAACTTCTAGCTTCTGGCTTCTAACTTCCAACTTGATCGTTCAGGGGATTGTTCCTGCGCCAGATATCGCCAGACGAGCCAGCTGATCGATCCCAGCATGCCCATCCATCCGACGCCGCGGACGACGGCCGCGATCCTGGTGTCGAAGCCGAGCACGCCCCAGTGCGAGAAGAGGATCGTCCAGTCGCTCTCGTCGCCGCCGACGAGCGGCTGTGCAGACCGTCGCGCGTCAGCCATGTAGGCGGCGATGTAGAGGAAGTTCTCGAACGTCCAGAACGCCGAAAACGCGACGCCCGCGGTTTCGCCGCGACGCAGGAAGAACAGGAGGCAAACGAGCGGCACGATCAACTCGCCGAGCGTGCCGCCGAGGATGCGCGTGTAGTAGCCCGCCCAGCTGAACTCGACGTGCCCGGCCTCGTGAAACATGAGGTTGGCGTAGTCGATGAAGAGAAATCCCGTGGTGCTCGTCGCGGCGTAGAGCACGAAGAGCGCGTAGAAACCGCACCAGCCGGTGAGCGCCTCACGCGACACCGGCGCGAGACCCTGTTCGGGGAGCAGCCAGTCGCGAATCATCCGCCTGTCGTCAGTAGCAAGCGCCGATCCACGGCCAGCGCGCGAAACGCGGCCGAACAGGGCGGCTGAACGAGGCAGAAGCTGCGCGCGTCGGCGCTGAAATTACGGTTTTGTGGATTCAGCGCGTCGCATCTCCAGACAATCGGCGACTACAGGAACCGCTGATCGTCGGCCGACGGCCCGAAGACCGACGGCACCGTCCGGCCGAGCAACCGCAGGTACACGGTGAGCTGGCCGCGGTGATGCGCGAGATGGTTCATCGTGTCAGCGATCACGATGTGACGCGGATCGTTGGCGACGATCTTCCCGCCGGCTTTCAGGCGCCAGTTCGTCGTGAGCAAGTACTTGTCGTCGACCTTGGCGAAGGCCTCGCGCGCCTTGGGCACGACGGCGTCATGCGTCTCGACGAGCGTGCCCTTTGCCGGCGGCCGATGCTGGCCCGCGCCCGGCGGCGGCGTCAGGTCCAGCTCGTCCTGCTCGAGGATTAGATTGAACCACGACGGCATCGACGCGACCATGCGGGCGAGCCGGCCGAGCGGCATGGACTTGTCGTGCGGCTTCCAGTCGTCCTGGCCGGTCGGCACCTGCTCGAGCACGCGACGCGTGCGCGGCGCTTCCCGTTCGAGCTGGGCAAGAAACATGTCCCTGAGCGTCATAACCCTTTTTACTTCGGCGCGTCCACGGGCGCAAATGCGTGTTCGACGGTTGCGGCGCGTATCAATGAAAGACGGGAGTTGATCGAACCGACTACTTCATCCGGAACACGACCGTGCGGCCGCCGCCGCGCCACGGAAATGTCCCAATCGATTCGACGTCAGATCGGGCCTCGAGCGCGCGCACGTCCGCGTCGAAGTTGCCGCGAATGTAGAAGACGCTGTGCACGAGCAGATACCTGACGCCGCGATCGTGCAGGTATCGAATCGCGCGGTCGTCTGGAAATCCGCCGAGCGCGTCGACGAGCGCGGCGTACGACGGTGGCGTGAAGCCACTGTAGCCATTGACCAGCGGTTGCCAGTGGCGCGTCGAGTAATACATGTACGTCGCGTCCTGCGGGCCGGCGCGTCCCTGGAGCGGTCCGACCGGGTACTCACAGACGACGCCGCGCGGCGCCGTGGCGAGCCAGGTATAGACGGCGGGCGCGCGATCGGGAAGATCGACGGACGTCTGCAGTCGCATGCGGCTCTCGAACGTCACCAGCGCAATCGCGATTGCGGCGATCGCGATCTGCGTTGATCTCAATCGACCGCGACACATGCGCACGACGCCGAAGCCCGCGAGCACCGACAGCGCGAGGCCGACGAACATGCCAAATCGCGCGGGCACTCGCAGCGCGCGCAGCGGCGCGAGGTGATCGAACAGCCAGCGATACCCCGGCATGTTGAGTCCAAGCGACAGGTCGAACGCGGTCAATCCGCCGAGCGCATACGGAATGGTCATGACGTCGATCGGCGGCACGAAGGCGGCGATCGTGAGGAGCGGCGCCGCGTAGCCGGGAAACAGTCGTCGCTCGCCCTGGCCGGGATGGTTGTCGTCGCCATACGCCGCGTTCTCCGGATGCGCGCGCAGGTAGTCGGTCAAGTCCGCACTGCCGTTGCCCGTTTCGGCAACGTGGCGCTCGCCGACGATGAGGGACGCCGCGCGGTACTCGAAGGCCAGCGGCGCGACGAGCACGGCCGCGGCGATCGCCCCGGCAACCAGCTGCCGCATCGCCGGTCCGCGGCGCGCCGCCGGCGTCATGAAGATCGACAGGCCGATCACGACCGACGCGAACGCGACGCCCATGACGCCGTAGTACATGCACGAGTACGCCTGCAGCGCGACGGCGGCAGCGAACGCGATGGCGCCGCGCGTCGACGCGCGTTCGAGCAAGTGATGCGCCGCGAGCAACGCCAACGGCCAACCGATCAACAGCTGCAGCTGGACCTTTGGATACTCCTCGATGCGGTACGGATAGATCGCGAAGATCACACCGGCCACCAGCGCCGCACCGTCGTGCCTCGTCAGCCGGCGCACGAGCGCGTAGACCGCGAGGCCTGAGAGCATGCATCCGAGCAGCAGCAGAAGATTGTGGACCGCGATCGGATCGGCGCCGATCCAGGCGAGCGGCGCCAGCAACACGCCCGGCGCCAGGAGCGTTTCCGAATACGCGAGCGTGTGCCGCTCGGGATGAAAAATGTTGGCGTCGAACACGTGCGCCGGCTGCGAGACGAGGGCGTGCGCGACCCACGCCATCGCCCACGAGTTCAGCAGCGGATCGCCGAAATCGTTCACGCTGGCCAGCCGAACGGCCTGCGGCCACGTCGAAACGACGACCGCCAGCACGATGACGGTGGCGGACAACCCGCGGGGAAGCCGAAGCACGCCGGGTAGTCTAAGGTGCCGGCATTGCCGGCACCATCGCGGCTCGCCCGACCATTCGCTGACCTTTCAGGGTTTTTTCACGGTCCGCTCACGACTCGGCGGGCCGCGTCTCCGTATTCTCGCGATAGACGGAGGCGTCGGTGGTCATCCATGTTCGCCGGCTCGTGAGCGTCACCTGCATGTTCGTGGGCGCGGTGTCACTGGTCGAGCCGGCCCACCTTCTGGCCGGACAACCGATTCCTCCCGCCGTGAGCGTCGTCGCGTTCGATGGGCAAGGCACGTCCCAACGGGATCGCGAGGCGATGGCCGACGAGCTCGCCGCTCGGCTCGTCGACACCCGCCGCTTTCGCGTGATGCCGCGTGAATGGCTTCCCGCGGATCGCGAGAATCCGGATCCGACAGTGGGCGCGCTCTTCGAGTCGGCGAAGTCCGCGCGGATCGACTACCTGATTTTCGGGACCGCGCGTCAGTACACGACGCCCCTGCGATCGGGGCCGCCGCCGTTGTTGCTTGCAGCGCTCGCGATGAGAGGCCGGCTCGTCGGACCGGCCGCGCTGCTCTTTCCTGCGCTCTCCGCCGCCACGCCGCGCGTGCAGACGGTCCTGACCGTCCACGTGCGCGTGGTCGACGTGACGACAGAGGACGAGGTTCGCACCGTCAACGCTTCGCGCTCCACGCGCGCGCCCGCGCCAATTCTGGCGCCGTCGCCGAAGCCGAAGCTCAATCGCGATTGGACGAAAGCGATTGCGGAGATCGCGGGCACGCTCGACGTGCGCCGTGCGTCCGCGTCGACGTCCGCGCTTCGTCGATGACTCCGGAGGCCTTATGAAACGCACCAGCGTGTGTGTGATTCCGATTCTCTTCGTGCTCCTGACGGCGCCGGCGTGGGCGCAGGCGGCGGCTGCGCCGGCCGTGCGGCCGACGCTGACCGTCGCCGATTTCGACACCGATCGCACGGGCTGGATGCCGCCGCCGCGCCTCGGGACGACGCTCGCCGAACTGCTCACCGATCGGCTGGTCGCGAGCGGCCAGTACAGGATGACCGATCGCGAGTGGCTGATCGCCTCGCCGGACAATCAGGCGCGCATTCCGCTCGCGCAGCTGGTCGAACGCGCGTCGGCCGCCGGCGTCGACTATCTCGTCGTCGGTTCAGTCACGCGGCTGTCGATCGAGAAGAACTCGTCGACCGGCGCGGGCGGCGTCCCGCTGCCGTTCGTCGGCGCGTTTCTGCACAAGAACAAGACCGAGTCGGTGATCGGCCTCACGATTCGAGTGATCGACGTGCGGACGGGCGAAGTCGTCGCGACGTCGACGGCGGAGAAGGGCGCGACGCAGAAGAATTCGGCCGGCGGCGGGATCGCGATCGTCGGACATGTGCCGATTGTCGCGGGCGGCGGCACGTCGGCGACCGGCTTCCAGGACAGACTGCTCGACACGGCCGTGCAGCAAGCGGTCACCGAAGCGTCGGACAAGCTTCTGGCCGCGGCTGCGAAACTGAAGACGCGGTAAATCTCTCTTGCCAGGTCTGTTACCGCATGTCGATCTTCGGCTCGAGCCACGCGACGCGGCCACCGGGCGTCGGGTCGGCGTTGAAGACGAGCCGCCACGTCGTGTTTCCGGGGCGATAGAACAGGCTCCACTGCCAGCCTGAGTACGACGCGAGATCGATGTCGAGCGCCTGCCACGGGTCTGCGCCGGCGGCGGCCGGTGCGACGAGCCGTTTTTGCAGCTCGTCGTACGACCGGTTGTCCGAGATGCCGACGCGAATCGTGACGCCTGCTCCGCTACCCGCGACGAGCGAGATCGCCGCCTTGAATCGCGCGCGCGTTGGCATGCGGATCGGGAAGAGCACGCGCGCCGGCGCCGCGGTCACGATCGCCGGGTGTTCGCCTTGATCGCGTGAGACGACCGTCGCGCGAATCGCCTCGTCTGGCGGTCCGAGCGCCCGCTTCTCCGCGGACGGCAGCGCGGCGACGAGATCGATGGAGGCCGGCGAGAGCCCGTGTCCGCAGGCGCCGCACAGCGACGCCAGCGTGACGCAGACGAGCCAGACGCGGTTCGACACCGGCCGCAGTCGCACGTGAGGAAAGATATCGCGACGCCGAAGCCAGAGCCCGTGGAACGTTTTGGAACCCTTGGAATCTTCCAGCCCCCCGGCAGCTCCCTGGCACCTCCTGTTGGAACCCCGTGGAACCCTGATTGTTGCTAGTCTTTGTGTGCTGTGCGCCGCGAGTATCACCGGTGGCCGTCCCGTCATCTCGGCCGCGACATGGAATTGCTGGCGTTTGGTCACGCCGGCGTGCCGATGGTCGTGTTTCCAACGTCGATGGGCGCGTTCTTCGATTACGAGGACCGCGGAATGGTCTCGGCGGTCTCGGACAAGATCGAGAGCGGCGCCATACGGCTCTTCTGCGTTACGACGCTCGACACCGAGACGTTCTACGCGCGCAACGGCGCGCCGCGCGCGCGCATCGATCGCTACCTCGCGTACGAGCGCTACCTCGTCGACGAGCTGGTCCCGTACCTTCGTCACATGACCGGGCGCGAGGCGCTCGGCGCGACTGGATGCAGTTTCGGCGCGTACCACGCGCTCACGATGGCGCTGCGTCATCCGGACATCTTCACGAATTGCATCACGATGGGCGGCGCGTTCGACATCACGCGCTTCTTCGACGGCTACTACGACGAGGACGTGTATCTGTTGTGTCCGCCGCATTTTCTTCCCGGCCTCGACAATCCGTGGTTCCTCGATCGGATTCGCGCCAACAAGTGGGTGCTCGCGACCGGCGAGGCCGACATCTGTCGAGCCGAAACGGAACAGGCGGCGGGATTGCTCGGCTTCAAGGACGTGCCGCACAGTTTGCACGTCTGGCAGAACGGCTCGGTCCACGACTGGCCCGAGTGGATCAAGATGGCGAGGGCGTACTTGCCGTGAGACGAGCAAGGGGCCTGACCCCGATTGGCGTCAGCCGGGTCTGGCCCCTCGGGAGTTTGAGCTGAGCAAGGGGTCTGGCCCCGCAGGCGTAAGCCGGGCCTGACCCCCTTGGCTCGTTCGAAGCAGAACGCTCGGAGAGAGAGACATCAGACGATGGGAATCGACAGAGTCGGGATCGTCTTCGGGATGGAGGAGAGTTTTCCACCGGCGCTGGTGGAGCGCGTCAATCGCCTCGGCGTCACGGGAGTGACGGCTGAGTTCGTGAACATCGGCGCCGTGCGGATGGACGAGCCGGCGCGCTACAAAGTCATCGTCGATCGCATCTCGCACGACATTCCGTTCTATCGCGCGTATCTGAAGAACGCGGTGCTCGCCGGCGCCACGGTCATCAACAATCCGTTCTGGTGGAGCGCGGACGACAAGTTCTTCAACTACGCGCTCGCTGCGCGACTCGGCGTGGCCGTGCCGCCGACGGTGATCCTGCCGCACAAGCAGCATCCGCCGAACACGACCGAGAAGTCGATGCGCAATCTGCAGTACCCCGTCGACTGGGTGCGCGTGTTCGACTACATCGGGTTTCCGGCGTTTCTGAAGCCATTCGACGGCGGCGGCTGGAAGGACGTCTATCAGGTGCGCTCCCCCGACGAGTTCTTCGCCGCGTACGACCAGTCGGGTCAGCTCTGCATGACGCTGCAGCGGGCCGTGAACTTTCAGGAGTACTTTCGTTGTTACGTCGTCGGACAGGAGAAGGTACGGATCATGTCGTACGATCCGCGCGCGCCGCATCACGAACGGTACATCCGGAATCCGCCGCCGTACGATCCGTCGTTGCTCGCGCGCGTCGAGCGCGACGCGATCACGCTGTGCCGCGCGCTGGGCTACGACCTCAACACCGTTGAGTTCGCTGTCGAGGACGGCGTGCCGTACGCGATCGATTTCATGAACCCGGCCCCTGACGCCGAGCGGCGATCGGTCGGTGAGGAGAACTTCGAGTGGATCGTCGACGCAGTCGCAGACCTCGCCGTGAAGTCGGCACTGGCGCCCGCACGCCCGCTCACGTACCGCTGGGACGAGTTTTTGCGCCGCCAATGACCCAATAACCCATGGTCGCCCCCTCCTTCACCATCGGCATCGAAGAGGAATACCAGACGATCGATCCGCAGACGTGCGATCTGCGATCGCACATCCAGACGGAAATCGTCGAGAAGGGAAAGCGCCAGCTCAACGAGCGCGTGAAGGCAGAAATGCACCAGTCGGTGGTCGAAGTCGGCACCGGCGTCTGCCGGACGATCCGCGAGGCGAGCGATGACTTGCGCGACCTGCGGCGCCGAATGGTCGCGCTCACCGGCGACAACGGCCTGCACCTCGCGTCCGGTGCGACCCACCCGTTCGCTGACTGGCGTGTTCAGGACGTGTACCCGGATGAGCGGTACCTGCAGCTTGTCGAGGACATGCAAATGGTCGCGCGCGCGAACCTGATCTTCGGCTTGCACGTGCACGTGGCCATCGAAGACCGCGAGACGCTGATCCACCTCATGAATCAGATGCGGTACTTCCTGCCGCATCTGCTCGCGCTCTCGGCGAACTCGCCGTTCTGGATCGGCATGAACACCGGATTCAAGTCGTACCGCTGCAAGGTGTTCGATCGCTTTCCGCGCACGAATATCCCCGACACGTTCACGTCGTGGTCGGATTTTGAGAACTTCGTCAATCTGCTCGTACGGACGAACTGCATCGACAACGCCAAAAAAATCTGGTGGGACGTGCGCCCGCATCCGTTCTTCGGCACGCTCGAAGTTCGCGTGTGCGACATCCCGATGCGCGTGGACGAGACACTCGCGATCGCGGGCTTGATTCAGGCGACCCTGGTCAAGCTCTACCGGTTGCACGCGCGCAACCAGAGCTGGCGGCAGTACAGCCGCGCGCTGCTCATGGAGAACAAGTGGCGGGCCGCACGGTACGGGCTCGACGGCAAGCTCATCGACTTCGGCCAGGAACGCGAGGTTCCCGAGCGTCAGCTCATCCTCGAGTACCTCGAGTGGGTCGACGATGTGCTGGATGAGCTGGAGAGCCGGGAGGCGGTCGAGCACGTGCACTGGATTCTCGACCATGGCACCGGCGCCGATCGCCAGTTGCGGGCGTACGAAGAATCCGGGCATGATCTCAAGGCCGTCGTCGAGTTCATGACGGCTGAGACGCGTGAGGGACTGTGATCCGCGGCGTTACTTGCGATCGAGCCCAGCCGCTCCGAGCGCGCGGAGCCGATCGACGAACCCCGCATCCGCCCGCTCGAGCCCGCGGATTGCCGTCTCTTCGATCGCAGCCGCGTCGGTCGTGGCGCCAGTGCGGCGAAGCAGCGCAGCCAGCCTGAACGACAGCGCCGTCGCCTCGAGGTCCGCGCCCGGATCGGGGTCATAGCTCGGCTCACTCAGGGCCGACCGCAACGTCTTAATGGCTGTCTCCCAATCTGCTTTCTGCAGCCAGGCATCCGACAGCGCACGCACGCCGCGGTAGGATCGCATTCCCTTGTCCATCCGATCGATCGTGCCGGCCAAAATCTGAATCGCCTCTTCCGGTCGGTGCCGTGCAGACGCCAGTTCTCCGAGAAGGACGCGCATGGTTGCATTTGTCGGATCCCAGTGCGCCGCCTCCGCGCGTTCGAGCAGGTCCTGGGTATCACGGAGATGGCCCGACTCAATGAGAAACCTCATGCAGTCCACGAAGTGTCCATTGCCGGTCGGAGCGTCGCGCGAATCACAGAGCCGGCCGAGGTGCCGTGCTTGGGAGGGGAGATCGCCCGCATAGTAGTCTGCGACTGCCAGAAAGGCTTCGCGATCCGCGGGACCGATCCGGTCGATGGCCGTGCGGGCGGACGAGATCTGTCCCATCGCGAGGTACAGGCTGGCGACGCGCGGGAAAAGCGATGTCGAGGACTTTCCCATCGCCACGAGTCGGGGGCCGTTGACGACGCGGGCGATCTCGGTGGTCGTGGCATTTGCATCCCGCGCTCGCCACGCGAGCTCGGCTGGGGCCAGGAGCACGAGCGACGCATCGGGCCCACCGGGCTTGTCCGCCATCGCGTCGAACAAGCGCAGCGCGCGTGCGTAGGACTGCCGCACCTGAGCCGCATCGCGTCCCGCGATGAGCAACCAGCGCGTCCCATTGGCCTGCAGACGAAAGTCGTTGGGCCGAAGCTCTGCCGCTGCCGTGGCCATGTCGACCGTGCGATCGATCAATCCCGCTGCAGGGTAGAGAAGGGCGAGCTCGTTAACGATCCAGAAGTTGTCCGGCTGCGTTTGCAGCGCGCCCTCGTAGTGCGCAAGTGTCCGGTCGGCCTCACCCCGAATTTCTGCGGCGCGGCCGAGAATCCACTCGCGCTCGTGGGGAGGCAGCTGAGAATCCTGCGCGGCCGCCTCCGCGGCGGCCGCGGTCTGCAGCGCGTCGTTCGTGGCGCCCGTCTTGAACTCACACCACGCCTGCCAGATCTGCGCCAGCGCAAAGGCATGATCGCGGCTGGTCGCCTGCCGGGCGTGCTCGAGCGCGCCAGCCCAGGTGCCACGACCGCCGAGCCGAAGCGCGTCCGAATAGTCGCGCTGGCTTTCGAGGGAGATGGCCGGTCCCGTCCGCTGGCGACGGATGTCGTGCGCGCCGCCGAGGCGCTGATCAAGTTCCAGCGCGAGCTCCCGCACCGCCTCCGGCGCTAGCGCGTCGGACGCCACGCGCACGTGCAGCGACGTCCTGGCCACGCCGGTGGCCGGATCCACGATCTGGGCATTGATCACATCGCCGGCCCGCTCCGCGTCGACGCTGCCGACGATCACGGATCGAATACCTGCGTCGCGCCGCGCGACCTCGATCGCCAGCGCCGGCGTCAGCGGACTGTCGATCGGTTGTCTCATGACCTTCAGTGCATCGTCCACGCGCACCGACGGCGCGACCGACACCGTGGGCGAGAGCTCGTACTCGAGCCCCGCTTGAATCGTGCGATCGAAGAGAACCTTGCCCGTATGGTTGTCGAACGCTCCGACCAAAATCAGTCTCCGTGCGGCGACTTCCGAAGGGGGCTTCAGCCATGGTCCCCAGGCGACCGCCGCAGCGATGCCAAGAGCGGCGACGCTTCCGCCTGTAACCGCCGCATACCATCGTCGGGTGTGGCTGCGCAGAAACCCGTCGAGCGCGTCGGCCAATTCGCGCGCGGTCGCAAAGCGATCCGACGGCGCTGGCGCAAGGGCCCGTTCGATGATCGAGGCCAGCGACCGAGGCACCGCTGCGTTCGCGTGACGCAGGGTGACGCGGCTACCTCGAGCGTGCTCGGCGCGTAGCTCGCTCAGCGAGGCGGCGCGCACGGGGAAGGCACCGGTCGTCAAGTGGAAGAGTAAGACGCCGACGCTGTACGTGTCGCTCTGAACCGTGGCCCGTTCACCGCACAAGAGCTCCGGCGAGAGATACGCCGGCGTTCCCGCCATCAACGTCGCGCTGCCGCCCGAGGCGTCGAAGCCTGCCCCGAGGTCCATGAGGACGATGCGCCCGGTTTCGTCCTGCATGACGTTCTGGGCCTTGACGTCTCGATGAAGAACGCCCGCGTCATGAATTGCCGCGAGTCCGAGGCACACATCACGCCCGGCCGATGCCGCCGCACGCGCGTCCAGTCGGCCGGAGTCCTTGATGCGGCTCGCGAGCGTGCTGCCCGGAATCAGCTCCATCCAGATGCCCGCGCGTCCATCGATTCGGGCCGCGCCGAACACGGTCACGACGTGCGGGTGCCGCACACGCGCGAGCACGCGTCCTTCTTCGATGGCCTCGGCCGCGAGCGAACCGCCGCTCCTCTCGACCGACCGGAGGAGCTTCAGGGCGACGTGACGGTCGAGGGCCGGATCGTAGGCTTCATACACGTCGCCAAACGAACCCGATCCGATCGACCTGAGGATTCGCAGCGCGCCCCATTGGTTGGAGACCGTGACGGTAGTCTGATGGCTCAGTCGTCGGGATGAAGCCTGATGAAAACTTGCGATGCCGGCGATGACGTGCAGTTCGCGCAGGAGCGCGGTCGAGTCCGAGTCAGCTCCGCTTGCCTCGGTGTCATGCCAGTCGACGGCCTCGCCTGCCGCGACCGCCCGCGCGACGTCGTCGAGCCGCGGATCGTTCATGTCCCACCGGAGTCGGTGCGCATCTCGGCCGCCAGTCTCAGTAGTGCGCGCTCCACCGCCATACGCGCCGCATTCGCCGTCGGCTTGCCGAGCAGTACAGCGATTTCCTCGTTGTCGTAGTCCAGCTCCACTCTGGCGATGATCGCTTCGCGATCTTCGGGTCGCAGACGCTCGAGCGCGCGCTCGTACCGGGCCACGGCTTCGACGCCGATCGCGGCTTCGAGCGGGGACACGCCTTGGTCCGCGACCTGCGAATCCAGCGCGCCCGCTGTGGGCCGTCGGCCAGCCCGTCGTAACTCATCGCGTATGCGATTGAGAATGCCCTGTCTCAGGTAGGCGTGGAGCGATCCTTCGCCGCGCGGCTCGAAGGCCTCAATTCGTCTAAACGTCTGAATGAGGGTGTCTTGCACAAGGTCTTGGGTGTCGGCCATGTCGCGCGCCCAGGTCGGCAGCCGCCCGCTCGCCCATCGCTCGAGGCGAGGGAGATAGCGCGCGATCAGCGCGTCCAGTGCCTCCTGATCGCCGGCACGCGCGCGCTGCAGGAGGTCGAGGGACGACTCCATCCGGGTCTCGGATTGTAAGGGATCGGTGGGCCTGTGCATTTGACGCCCGGACGACGTTTCCCTACAGCAGAGGCGAGTCCTCTAGGGAGTCCTCATGCGAACCTTCGTGACTATGGTCGTCCTCATACTCGGCGCCAGTGTCGGCGCGGCACCGCGAACGTCTTGGACTTACACGGCCATGGGCGACTCGTTCGCCACGGGCGAGACGTACGACCCCAACTACACGCTCGTTCCCTACGTATCGCGCTATGCGGGCGAACTGGCGACCGACAACGGCGTCACTGTCTCGCTGTTCAATCTGGGCCGGCACGGCTTGACGAGCGGCCAGCTGTTGAACAATCTGATGACCAACGCCACTTTCCAGACCGACCTGGGGATCTCAGACGTCGTCACGTGGGACATCGGCTTCAATGACATCGACGGTCCGCACGCCACCTACCTGAGCGGTCGTTGCGGCAAGGGTAACAAGAGCGACAACCAGGACTGCTTGCGCGCGGCCGTAGCCACCTTCACCGCAAATTGGGACGGCATCGTCGCGCAAATTCTTTCGCGGCGTTCAGCCGGGACCACGATTATCCGGACGATGGATCTCTACGATCCGTGGGTCGCGATTGACCAGACGACGAACACGACGCCTGACAGCAGGGAAACGGGTCCAGCGCATGGCAATGATTTCCAGGTGTTCGAGTACTATCTGGATGAGATGAATAACCACATCGCCCAGAGTGCTGCGGCACATGGCATCCTGGTGGCGCGCGTTCATGACGCGTTCAATGGTGTGAGCGGCACCGAAGACCCGATTGCTGAAGGCCTCATCGCGCCGGACGGTGTTCACCCCAACGACGCCGGACATCAGCTGATCGCAGACACGTTCCGCAGCCTCGGGTACGGACCGCTCAGATAGGCACCGCAGGCCGCCAGTTGCGGCAGAAGGCGCACTCCGGGCATCATTTCCTGGATGCCCGTGATAGCCGACACCGATCTTCAGCCTGGCGCACGCAACGCGATCCGCGTGTGCCTGAACGTTCAGCCGCACGAGCGCGTGACGCTCATCGGCGACGAGGCGTGCGACGACATCGCCGACGCGCTCGCGCGCGAGATCGAGGCCGTCGGCGCCTCGTACCGCCGCTTCGTGCTCGAGCGCGAAGGCGCGCGGCCGCTCGCGTCGCTGCCCGCCACGATTGCCGCGGACATGGAACTCAGCGCGGTCAGCATCTTCTGCGCCCGCGCTCAGGCCAACGAGCTCGGCTCGCGCATGCAGATGACCGACATCGTCAATCGCCGGCGCATGCGCCACGCGCACATGGTGAACATCACGCGACAGATCATGCTCGAGGGCATGCGCGCCGATTACGCGACCGTCGACCGCATCAGCCGCCGCGTGCTCGAGATCGTTCAGCCTGCGAAGACCATTCGTGCGACCACGCCCGCCGGGACGGATCTCCAGACGACACTCAATCCGGCGTATCGATGGATCAAGACGAGCGGCCTGATCTCGCCCGAGAAGTGGGGCAATCTGCCCGGCGGTGAGGTGTTCACGACGCCCGGCGAAGTCAACGGGACGCTCGTCGTCGACGGCGTGGTCGGTGATTGGTTGTGCGATCGATACGGCAATCTCGCGGGCTCACCGCTGACGCTCAGAGTCGAGAAGAATCGCCTGGTCGACGCGTCTTCGCCCAACGCGAAGCTTCGCGATGACTTCTGGCGCTACACGCACGCCGATGAGAACAGCGATCGCGTCGGCGAGTTCGCGATCGGGACCAACGTCGAGCTGCGACACGTCATCGGGCACATCCTCCAGGACGAAAAGTTTCCCGGCATCCATATCGCGTTCGGCAACCCGTACGGCGCGCATACCGGCGCCGAGTGGTACTCGTCGACCCACATCGACGTCGTCGGCACGAACTTCGACATCTTCGTCGACGACCGTCAGATCATGCGACGAGGCCAGTTTCTGATAGGGGCATAACGCGTAACTCCTGGCCGGCCGCTTTGAGCCCGGGTCTGGCCCCGATTGGCGGTAGCCGGGCCCGACCCGTGGCCGGGTCGATGCAGAACCCGGGTCAGAGTCAAAGGACACCCATGATCCCCGCCTGGCGCGAGCGATTCAATCGAGAGTTCTCGCTCCTGCGGTATCGGAACTTCGTGCGGCAGATCAGCCGTCGGGCCGGCGTCGACATCGAGTTCCGGCTGTCCGAGACGCCGTGCTTCTTTCCGGCCTTGCTCCTCGATCAATTGGTGAACGTCGCCGAACAGCTGGTGGGCCAGCTGCTTCGCAACCAGGAATATCGACGCGCGGCCGACGAGATCGTGCCGGCGGAGTTCCGCGTGGCGAGAAGCGAGCCAATCCCGACGTTCATGCAGGTGGACTTCGGGCTCGTCGCGACCGACACTGGCGTCGAGGGGCGTCTGGTCGAGCTGCAGGCATTTCCGTCGCTCTACGGGTTTCAGCTGGCGCTCGCGGAAGTCTCGCGCGAGGTGTACGGCCTCGAGCCGCTCGGCATGTGTTTTGGCCGTCTCACACGCGACGAGTACGTCGCGCGTGTCGGCGCGGCGATTCTGAACGGCCACGATCCGGCCCAGGTCGTGCTGATGGAGATCGACCCGGCGCGGCAGAAGACGCGACCGGACTTCGAAGTCACCGAGCAGTTGTGGGGCGTGCGCGCGATCGACATTCGCGCCGTGACGAAACGCGGCACGCGTCT
This sequence comes from uncultured Solibacteraceae bacterium, assembly GCA_964419785.1. Lineage (GTDB taxonomy): Bacteria > Acidobacteriota > Vicinamibacteria > Vicinamibacterales > SCN-69-37 > DATEGZ01. The sequence continues at coordinate 60,086 of CAYQRM010000190.1, forward strand.
GTTCTACAGGCGCGACGGCGTCGAGACGCCGATCGCGCGCGTTTACAATCGCGTCATTCCCGACGAGCTTCGGCGCGCGGGGCGCTCGCTGCCTTTCGATTATCGCGACGATCTCGAGGTCGAATGGGCCGGCGGTCCCGACTGGTTCTTCCGCATCAGCAAGTTTTCGATTCCGTGGCTGAAGCATCCGTGGGTGCCGCTCACGCATTACTTGAGCAGCCTGGGCGCGGTGCCGCCTCCTCGCGACGAATGGGTGTTGAAGCCGCTGTTCTCGTTCGCCGGTGGCGGCATCGTCTTCGCGCCGACCGATCGCGACCTCGCCGCCATTCCGCACAACGCGCGCGCGAATTACATCCTGCAGCGTCGCGTCGCGTTTACGCCGGTGATCGCCACGCCGGCCGGCCCGACGCAGGCGGAGATCCGCATCATGTTCGTGCGCGAAGGCGACGCGCTTCGCGCGGTGATGCCGCTCGTGCGCATGGGCCGAGGCCGGATGATGGGCGTCGACCATAACAAGGGCCTCGAGTGGGTCGGGGCGTCGGCCGCGCTGATCGATCAGTCATGAGCGCCACGATCCGATCGGGTTTCGTGACGGCGCTGTATCTGTTCGACGTCGCGGAGGCGATCGACGTCCTGGCGGTGAAGCGGCTGGTGGGCGATCGCGCCACGATCGCGACGCTCGACGACAAGTCGGCCGGCCCGCCGAGGCTGCACTACATTCAGCCGCCGGTCGTCGCGCCCGGCGAAGCGTTTCGCTGCCGCGAGCTCGACGGCTTCGCCGTCCGCGTGAAATTCTTCGACTACGGCGTGGTCTCGCTGACGCTCACGCGCCCATTTGCCGGCGATTGGACGGACCTCGTGGCGCTCGGGCAGACGCTCATCGAAAACGAGCCGCTCGAACAGCACGCGGCCGATGCGTGCAAACAAGTGCTGACCGTCGTCGAGAGCGCTCTGAGCGGGCGGCGCCCGACGCTGCTCGACGAAGACTATCTCGTATTCGCGATCACCGCCGTCGATCCGCCGACGTCTGCGGCCGCGCTGGTCGACCAACACGGCGTCGACATCGCCCAGCTTCTGCGCGGCGAGCGTCAGGCGTTGAGCGTTCAGGAACGCGACGTCGTGCTGCGAAACGCGCTGTCGTACCTCACCGACGATCTCGTGATGCCGGCCTGGAACGCGGCGTTCATCTATGACACGGAGGCCGCCGCCGCTCAGGCGATCGAAATCCTCGAGTTTGCGAACTCCCAGCTGCTGGAGCTTCGGTACTACGACGACCTGCTCGAGACGGCGCTCACGCGCATCTACGCCGAGCTTCGGCAGCCGCGCTGGACGGATCGCCTGGGGGGTCGGCGCTACACCCGCGCTGCCCGAGAGCTGCACGCACTCTTCATCGAGGTGAACGAGCTCACCGATCGGTTGGAGAACGCCGTCAAGTTCGTCGGCGACATCTACGCCGCGCGGCTCTTCGGCAACATCGCCGCGCGCCTCGGTCTCGATCGCTGGAAGAACAACGTCGAGGAGAAGCTCAGGACGCTGAACGAGATCTATCAGTCGGCCGTCCAGGAAACCGGCATGTCACAGGGCAACATCCTGGAGCTCGTGATCGTGTTCATCCTCGTCATTGAGCTCGGACTGCTGCTCGCCGGCATCACCAAATAGAGTGGTGCCTCAATGACGCGATCCAGAAATCCTGAAATATATTGATGCGGTGATCCCTCGCCTCCGCTTCGCTCCGTCGCCGACCGGCTATCTGCACGTCGGCGGAGCGCGCACGGCGTTGTTCAACTGGCTCTACGTCCGGCGCCACGGCGGCGCGTTCATCCTGCGGATTGAAGACACCGACGTCGAGCGAAGCTCGACCGACATGGTGACAGGCATTGTCGAGAGCTTGCGCTGGCTCGGACTCGACTGGGACGAAGGTCCGGAGATCGGCGGCCCGCACGCGCCGTACTTTCAATCGGCGCGGCTCGACCGATATCGCGCTGCAGCTTCCGCGCTGATCGCGTCCGGTCACGCGTACTACTGTTACTGCAAGCCCGAGGAGTTGAGGGCGAAGCGCGAAGCCGCGGAAGCCGCCGGCCAGTCGGGCATGTACGACCGCACGTGCCGCCGCCTCACGCGCGAGGAATCTGCGCGCCGCGAGGCCGCGGGCGATCCGCGCGCGATCCGCTTCAAAGTGCCCGACGACGGCGCGACAACGTTCGTCGATCTCGTCCACGGCCCGATCACGGTCGACCACGACCACATCGAAGACTTCGTCGTCCTCCGCTCGGACAGCCATCCGACGTATCACCTCTCGGTCGTCGTCGACGACGTGGAGATGCAGGTGACGCACGTTGTGCGTGGCGACGACCATATCTCGAATACGCCGAAGCAGGTGCTGTTGTACGAAGCCATGCGAGCGCCCGTGCCCGCGTTTGCTCATGTGCCGCTCATTCTCGGCCCGGATAAGAAGCGACTGAGCAAGCGGCACGGCGCGACGTCCGTCGGCGAGTACGAGAAGCAAGGCTACTTGCCGGAAGCAATGGTGAATTTTCTGGCGCTGCTCGGCTGGTCGCCGGGCGGGGATCGCGAGGTGTTCACGCGCGACGAGCTCGTATCGCTCTTCACGCTCGAGGGCATCAGCGGCGGCAACGCCGTCTTCGGCCCTGACAAGCTCGATTGGTTCAACCAGCAGCACCTGATGCGCCTGCCGAACGGCGAGATCCTGCGGCGCCTGCAGCCGGCGCTCGTCCAGGCCGGCCTCTGGCGAGACTCGTTCGTGGATCGCGACCGGGAATGGATCTCGCAGGTGATCGATCTCCTCAAGCCGCGCGCCCGCAAGCTCAATGATCTGGTCGACGCGCTCCGGCCGTTCATCGTCGATCGCGTGGAGCGCGATCCGGCGGCGGTATCGAGGTACCTGTCCGCGCCCGATCTTGCGCCGCATCTCGAGGCCTGGCATGAGAAGCTACGCGACGTTGCGCCGTTCGATCCGCCGACGCTCGAGAGCGCGCTTCGAGCGTTGGCTGACGCGCGCGGCATCAAGGCTGGCGCGCTGATTCATGCCACGCGCGTTGCGGTGGTCGGTCAGGCCGTCAGTCCAGGTCTCTTCGAGGTGCTCGCGCTGGTCGGCCGCGATCGCGTGCTCGCGAGACTCGCCGACGCCGCACGAGTGCTCCAGTCCTGACCGCTCCGCCGCCTATACTCTCAGGGACCCGGACCAACGATGGCGAAGCGCGCAAAGAAGGTCGCTCCGAAGAGTCTCGTCAAGGCGAACTGGGCCGCGCTTGCGGGCACCGAGCAGGAATTCGAGCGCGCGCGCAGGCAGTTGATGCGGCGCGACGCCAGGCTGGCGCCGCACATCAAGCGCGTCGGCCGCTGCCGGCTGCCCGACAGCCGCACCCGCCATCCGTTTGCGGCGCTCGTGCGCGCGATTCTCTCGCAGCAGCTGTCAGGAAAGGCCGCGGACACGATTCATGGCCGCATGGTCCGGCTCCTGGGCGGTCCGGAGCATCTGACGCCCGCGCGCTTGCTTGCGGCCGATCAGAAGGCGCTTCGCGCTGCGGGGATCAGCTGGCCGAAGATCTCGTACCTCCGAGATCTCGCCGAGCGCGTGCACGATGGCCGTCTCGATCTCGACGCGCTCGAACATCGGTCCGACGATGAAGTGATCGAAACGATCACCGCCGTCAAAGGTCTGGGCCGCTGGTCGGCCGAAATGTTCTTGATGTTCCGCCTCAATCGTCCAGACGTCTTTCCCGTCGGCGATCTCGGGATCGTCAAAGGCGTGCAGAAGCTCTACGGCATGAAGCGCCGGCCGCACCCGCGAACGATGGAACGGCTCGCCGAGCCGTGGCGTCCGTATCGATCGGTCGCGGCGTGGTATCTCTGGCGGCTGCTGGAGTAACAGATGCGCTGTCCGTCCTGCCGCGCCAGCCTTCCCGACTCGAGCCGCTTTTGTCCCTCGTGCGGCGTGTCGCTCGACGTGTCGTCCGGCGAGACCCGGCTGGCTGATGACCGGACGCGGATGGCGGACGATCGGACGCGCCTGGCTGACGACCAGACGCGTCCCGCGCCGGCGACCAGCGGCGCGCGGTCGGGTTCGACGACGAGTGGATGGCTGAGCTCGTCGGGATCGATCGATCACGGACGATTCGCGCCGGGCGCCGTGCTCGACAACCGCTATCGCATCATCGGATTGCTGGGCCGCGGCGGGATGGGCGAAGTGTATCGCGCCGACGACCTGCGGCTGGGCCAGCCCGTTGCACTGAAGTTCCTGCCGGCGGATCTTTCGAGCAACGCGCGCCGCCTCGCGCAGTTTCACAACGAAGTGCGGATCGCCCGCCAGGTGTCGCATCCGAACGTCTGTCGGGTGTATGACATCGGCGAGGTTGACGGCGCGCTGTACTTGTCGATGGAGTACGTCGACGGCGAAGATCTGGCGGCGTCGCTCAAGCGCGTCGGCAGGTTTCCGGAGGATCGCGCGATCGAGCTCGCGCGGCAGATCGCCGCGGGCCTCGCGGCCGCGCACGAACGCGGCGTGATTCATCGTGACCTCAAGCCCGCGAACGTCATGCTCGACTCGTCGGGCCGAGTCCGCCTGATGGATTTTGGCCTCGCGGCAATCGGCGATGTCGGTGACATCCGCGTCGGCACGCCCGCCTACATGGCGCCCGAGCAGCTCGAGGGGCGCGAGGTCACGCTCAAGAGCGACATCTACGCGCTGGGGCTGGTGCTGTACGAGTTGTTCACCGGGCGCCGTGCCTTCACGGCCGGGACGCTCGCCGATCTCATCCAGGAACAGCAATCGGGCAGCATCACGGCGCCGACCGAGATCGTCAAGAACCTCGATCCGGCGATCGAGCGCGCGATCATGCGCTGTCTCGATCGCGACCCGGCGAAGCGGCCTGCATCGGCGCTCGCGGTGTCGGCGGCGCTGCCGGGCGGCGATCCGCTGGCTGCCGCGCTTGCCGCCGGCGAGACGCCGTCGCCGGAAATGGTCGCGGCCGCGGGCGGCGAGGAGATCGTGCTCTCGCGCACGATCGGTTCTACGTATCTCGCGCTGACGGTCGCGCTGTTGATCGTTGCGCTGCAGATGTCTGGCGCGTCGATGCTGTCGCGCGTGTCGCTCGAGAAGCCGCCCGAAGTGCTGGCCGATCGCGCCGAGCAGATCCGCGAGTCACTTGGCTACACGGCTCCCGTCGTCGATCGCGCCATCGGCTACGAATACAGCGGCGGCTATCTGAACTGGGCCAAGCGCCAGGGCGCGGGCGCCAGCCGATGGACCGTGCTTTCAGGCGCGCGTCCGGCGCCGTTGTATTTCTGGCGCCGGACGAGCCCGCGCGTGCTCATCCCGGTGGATCAGACCGGCAGCCCCGGGCGCGGCGACCCGCCGATGGACGTCACGGCGATGACGCTCGTCGACATCGACACGATGGGCCGCCTCCTGCGATTCTCCGCGGTGCCGCCGCAAGTCGAGCGGCCCGACGATCCGCCCGCGCCGGCGTTGGACTGGAGCGTTGCCTTCTCGGCTGCCGGGCTCGATCAACAGACGTTTCACGAGGTCGCGCCCCAGAGAACACCGGACACGTTCGCCGACGATCGACGCGCGTGGGAGGGCGCGTTCCCCGGCACGGACACGAAGGTGCGGCTCGAGGGCGCGTCGTACCGCGGCAGGATTGTCTGGTTCGCGCTGATCGGACCGTGGTCCGTGCCGACGCGCGATACGCCATTCGACGTCGCCGACAACAGCACGCCGCCGGCGCAGGTCTTCGTGATTCTCGCATTGCTGCTCCTGGCCGCGTGGCTCGCGCACCGCAACGTCCAGTCAGGCCGGGCGGATCGGCGCGGCAGTTTCCGGCTCGCGGCCTTTACGTTTTTTCTGTTCATGACGCAGTGGGCGGTGGCCCCGCACGTGTCGAACATCCCGGCGGAGTGGACGAGATTTCTTCTGAGCGGCTTGGCGATCGCGCTGCTGCTCGCCGCGATTCTCTACATCGTGTACCTGGCGCTCGAGCCATTCATCCGGCGGAGCTGGCCGACCGTGCTCGTTGGCTGGACGCGGCTGGTGTCCGGGCGTTTCCGCGATCCGATCGTGGGCCGCGATCTGCTGGCCGGTGTGATGTTCGGCGTCGCGTTCGGCGTGTTCGATCTGGTCCTTCAAGTGATGCCCGTCTGGTTCGGGCGGCCCGAGCCGATTCCCCACCAGCCGCAGATCAACACGTTGCTCGGCTTGCACGAGCTCACGATCAGCCTGCTCGGCTGCCTGAACAACGGCTTGCAAAACGGCCTCATTTTCACGCTGCAGTTCGCGCTCGTGCGTGATTTTCTGCTGAGACTCGCGCGACGCCTGGGGCCGAACGCCGCGGCGGACGTCTCGACGGCCATCGCCATCGTCCTCGTGACGCTCATCAACATGCTCACGAGCCGAAGCGACTGGTGGCTCGTGACCACGATGTCGACGATCGAGACAGCCCTGACGCTCCTCGTGCTGCTGCGGATTGGCCTGTTGGCCACGACGGTGATGTTCGTCATCACCGCCCTGATTCAGCGGATGCCGCTCACGCTCGACGGCACGAAGTTCTATGCGAACGAAGGCTGGTTGGCCGTGGCGATCGTGTTCGGTCTGGGCGCGCTCGGCTTCTGGACGGCTCGTCAACAGGCGCAGGCGCCCGGGCGTATAGCCGTAAGAGCGTAGGCAGCGGTGTCTGCCGATTCGCCTCATGCCTTTGCTGCTTCGCCCCCGCGTCGCCATCACGAGCTTGCTCATCGCCGTTCCCGCGGCGTTGCTGCTGCTTTACGCGATCGCGTCGATTCGGGCGGCGGATGCGTCGCTCTCGCTCGAGCGTTTCGTCACGTCCCAGATCAACGATCAAGTGCGCGAGCGGTGCGAGAGCGATCCGATGTGGTTCCTGACGGGACCGCTGCCCGGCCGTCCGCCGCACGGCACCGTGCAGAACGCGGATCCCGATGCGATGGGACCGCGGCCGAAGGTCGAGGAGCAGCCGTTCGAGCTCTTCGCGTTCGACGAGGACTTTCTGGGCTCGAGCACGGCCACGCCGCGTTTCCCCAACGACCTCCGCATCGGACTCCGCCGATCGTCGAAGCCGATCATCGAGCCATTCGACACGAAGGACGGTGCCGGCCTGCAGATGGCGGCCTGGACGGGCTGGATCACGGGACCGTGCGCGGTCTTTCTGGGCCGCATGCGTCCGGTGCCGCACGCGTTTCGATCCCAGGTCGAATTGTTTGGCGGTCTGCTCTTCGTTTGTTATGCGGTGGCGTTGTTGTCGGTCGCGCCGACGGTGTTTCGCATCCGCCGGCTGGCCGGCGACGCCCGCGAGGCTTCGCGAGAACAACACGCATCGATCGCGCCAGATCGCAAGCGCGACGAAATCAGCTCGATCGCGTTCGTCTACAACGAGACGGCCAAGCTGCTGCACGAACGGACGACGGGGACCAAAGAACGTGATGAAACGCTCAAGCGGTTCGTCGAGGACGCGGCCGGCATGGCAAGGCCGCTCGACGCGCTGACCGCGAGGCTCGGCGTGCTCGAAATGCGCGACGGCGTACCCGGCGGCCTTCGCGCCGAGCTGCGCGAAGCCGTGCGCGCGGCCCACGATCTCGAAGCGCGCCTCGGCAATCTCTCGATGGCGGCCGAACTGCATGCGCGCCGCGGTCCGTTCGTGCGCGAGACGCTCGATCTCGATCCGCTGCTCGCGCGCGTCGTGAGCCGCCACGAGGCGCTCGCGCGGACGATGGACGTCACGCTGCACGTCGCCGTGCCGTCCGCCCCGGTCATGGTCTCTGCCGATCAAGCCAAGCTCGATCGCGCGCTGGGCAATTTGATCGACAACGCGATCCGCTACAACCGCGCCGGCGGAGAAGTCGACGTCGAGTTGAGCGCGGGCAGTGCCGGGGCGTTCGTCCTGAAGATTCGCGACAACGGACGCGGCGTCACGGACGAAGACTTCAAGTCGCTAACGGCGATTCGCCGCTTTCGGGGCGACGAAGGACGCGAGCGCCGGCCCGGCGTGCCGGGCCTTGGATTAGCCGTGGCGCGGGAAGTGATCGAGCGGTTGGGATGGAAGCTCGACCTCGGCCGCCACGCGACGGGCGGCGTCGAGGTCGAGGTGAGTGGATTGGCGGCGTCTACTTCGCCGGCGCCTTTGGCTCGATGATGATCGGATCCGGCACGTGATTGACGACCGGTGGAATCGTTTTCAGATACGCGAAGATCGCCTTCAGGTCCTCGTCTGAATAGTTGCGGAAGGCCGGCCACGGCATCGGCGGCAGAATCGGCCGCGACGTGCCCATGTGCTTGCCCTCGCGAATCGCCTTGATGAACATGTCCTCGGTCCAGATGCCGAGGCCCGTGTTCTGATCGGGCGTCAGATTCGCCGTGTACGAAATGCCCCACGGTCCGGACCACGCGGTGAACGTGTTCGAGACCGCGGCCATCCACGTACCTTCGAGCTTGGGCGGCTTGTCGACTTTCATGCCTTCCGGATGGCCGGACAGCATGCGCGACATGTCAGGCTCGGGCCCGTTCGCGCCCATCTTCATCGGCGTGTGACAGTCGTTGCAGCCGGCGGCGGACACCAGATACTTGCCGCGCTCGGCCGGAGACGGTTTGGGGGCGACGGCCACGGTGGGCGTCGGTGGGGGCGCGGTCTCAGAGCACGCTGCCGTGATGAGCAGAGCCGTACCACCAACCAACCAGATTCCAACTGACTTCATTCGATACCTCCAGGGAGCATGCGAAACGCGGAAGTATAGCTCAGCGTTCGATCAGCGCAAGGAGGGGATCGATGCGTACCGCACGTCTTGCGGGAATCGCGCAGGCGGCGGCAGCGGAGAGCAGCATCACGCTCGCGACGGCGGCATACGTTGGCAGGTCGAACGGTGTCAGACCGAAGAGCAAACTGCGGACGAGCGGCGTCGCAAGCGCGGCGACCAGCAACCCTGCAACGAGCCCGGCGCCGACGGGCATCAAGCCTTCGCGAGCGATGAGACGCCACACGTCGACATGCGCGGCGCCAAGCGCGATGCGGATCCCGATCTCGCGCGTGCGCCGCATGACCGACTGCGCGACGACGGCGTAGACGCCCATCGCAGCGAGCATCAGCGCCACGCCGGCGAAGAGCATCACGAGATCGAGCTGGAAGCGGCGCGTCGCGACCGAGAAAGTGACGAGATCGTCGGCGGACAGAATGCGCGGCGCCGGCAGGTCTGGCAGTGCTTCTCGAACGACGGCGCGTACGGCCGCGACGATCGATGAGGGATCGGCCGTCGTGCGAACGGCCATCGCGACGTTCGACCGGAATGTCTGCCAGATCGGCACGTACACCGTGAGGTTCGGCGCTTTCTGCAGGCTCACGTGCACGTCACTGACGATTCCGATGATCTCGACCGGCGGCGCGTCCGGACCGCCGAGACGGAAGTGCCGTCCGATCGGATTTTCGTGCGGCCAGAGCCTCGCGGCGGTGCCGACCGAGATCAGGCCGACGCGATGGTCGCCGTCGGCGTCGCGCATCGGCCGTCCGGCGACGACCGCGATGCCCATCGCGTTGAAGTACTCGCCGGTGACGCATCGGTAGTCGGTAATCGGGTGCTCGTCCGTCGCGACGCTGTTGCTTTCGGCGTAGAGCCCGAGATTGCTGCCTTCGCCCGTGACCGGCAGCTTGTTGGTGACGCCGACCGCGGCCACACCTGGAAGTGCCTGCACTCGCGCGACGACATCGCGCAGGAGCGCCAGCGCCGTCGTCTCATTCTGAGCGCGCGGGCCCGAAAGCACGAGCGGGACGACGAACGCGTGCTCCGCGTCGAAGCCTTTGTCGACGTGCATCAGCCGCACGAAGCTTCCGAGCAGCAAGCCGGCGAGGACGAGGCACGACGCGCAGAGCGCAACTTCGACGCCAATCAAAACCCGCCTCGCGGTGCCGCCGCGCCTGCTTTCCGTCGCCGACCGGTCGATCGATCGAAGCGCCTCCTGAGGATCGGTCCGCGCGTTCTGCCAGGCGGGAAGGAAGCCGATGACAATGGCGGTCACGACGACAAGTCCACCGACGAACAGCCAGACGACGGGATCAAGTGTCAACTCGCGAAGCATCGGCAGACCGAGCGGCGCAGTGACGAGCACCGTGCGCAGCGCCCATGCCGCGATCGCGATGCCGAAGGCGGCACCGAGGATCGTGAGTGCGAGGCTCTCCGCGAGCACGAGACGGACGAGATCGCGCGTGCCCGCGCCGAGCGCCGCGCGAATCGCCAGCTCGCGCCGACGGCCCGATGCGCGCGCGAGCAGCACGTTCGACAAGTTGACACAAACGATCATGAGCACGGCACCAACCGCGGTGACGAGCATCAGCACGCCGTCGCGCGACCGCGCGGCCACTTGATCGCCGAGCGGCGAGACGATCGCGTGCAGCTGTCCGTCGGCGCCGGCCGAGTGCGCGATCGCGCGCTCGATGCTGTCGAGGTCCGCTTGCGCCGCGGCAACCGTGACGCCGCGTTTCATGCGCGCCAGACAGCCATAGTCGAACTCCGACATCGTCACGAGGTCGCTGTCGCGCACGACGAACGGACGCCACAGGTCGGCCTCGGCGTCGTTGAACGCCATCTTCTGCAGCTGGCCTTGCCTCGGCACGCGGACGCCCGGCGGCAGCACGCCGACGATTTCCGACGGCGCATCATCGATCATCACGCGGCGGCCGATGACGCCCGGATCGCCGCCGAACGCGCGTGTCCACAACGCAAAGCTCAAGATGACGACGCGATCGCGGCCGGGCTGATCGTCGCCCTCGGCAAATACGCGTCCCCACAGGGGGTGCACGCCGAGGATGCCGAAGAAGTTTGCGGACACGACGCCGGCGTTCACGCGGACGGGCTCGCCGCCGATGGAAAGCTTCGCGCCGCCGCCCGCGACGAGCGCGAACGCGTCGAAGGACACGCTGTTCTTGCGCCATTCGAGCACGTCGTGCGCGTTGACCGGAAGCGTCGGGCTGATCGCGGCGAGACGCGGCACGGCTTCCTCGATCGACACGAGCCGGTCGGGCGTCGCGTAGGGCAGCGGTCGAAGCCAGACAGCGTTCACGACGCTGAACATGGCGGTGTTCGCGCCGATGCCCACCGCCAGCATCGCCACGGCGAGGGCGGCAAATCCGGGCGCGCGCCGGAGGCTGCGGAGCGGTCGCCAGATGTCGATCAAGACGGTGGGCATGCTTCGTTAGACGAGCCTTCGATAGCGCGTGTTGGCAGCCGAAACCGGCGCTAGAATACGGCTCGACTTCCATGAAACGCCGGACGGTGCTCCAGTCAATTGCCGCGTTCGTGGCGGTGCGGCCGTTCACGCGGTTGCGGCTGTTCGCCCAGAACTCAATAAGCGACGCGGACGTCGCCACGCTCAAGGCGATCGCCGAGGTCACGCTGCCGGCCTCGGCGGGTGCCGCTGGTCGCGACCAGGCCGTCGAGCACTTCGTCGGCTGGGTGCGTAATTACAAGGAAGGAGCGGACCGCGGGCACGGCTACGGCAACTCGCAGCTCTCGCCGCCCACCGGACCGTCGCCGGCGGCGCGTTATCCCGCGCAGTTCGCCGCGCTCGACAAGGCGGCGGCCGATCAGGGCGCCGCGTCGTTTGCCAAGCTGCCCGTTGCGGCGCGGCGCGCGATCGTCGAGTCCGCGCTCAACACGCCACAGCCGGTGACGCGGCTGCCGGCGCGGCCTACCGGCGCCAATCTCATTGCCGACTTCATGGGCTTGTACTTCAACAGCGCCGAGGCCGTTGATCTCTGCTATCGCGCGGCGATCGAGCGCGACACTTGCCGCGGTCTCGAAAATTCCGAGCAGGCGCCGCGGTCGCTCGGAGGGCAGTAGCCATGGCGCGCTACGAAGCAGACGTCGTGGTGATCGGCGGTGGCGTGACCGGCGCGATGATGGCGCAGAAGCTGTCCGAGCTTCGACCCAACTGGTCGATCATCGTCGTCGAAGCGGGCAAGCGGCTGTTCGATTTCGAGAGTCGCTTCGAGTACCGCCAGCGCAATTTGGATTACGGCGAGAACCAGTGGCCGGGAGACTTCGTCGCCGATCAAACGGCGCGCGGCGTGATTTCGCGCGCGATGGCGGTCGGCGGATCCGCGCTGCACTGGGGCGGCGTCTGCAATCGATTTTCTGAAGAAGATACGCGGCTCAAATCGATGTACGGCCTCGCCGTCGATTGGCCGATCGAGTGGAAAGAGCTCGAGACGTTCTACTGCGAAGCCGAACGGCGGCTGGGGGTGTCGGGCGAGCCGAGTCCGCTCGCCGAAGATTGGCGGTCGGAGCCGTATCCGATGCCGGCGATGCCGATGACGTTCAACATGGTCCAGCTCAAGGGCTGGGCCGAGAAGAGCGGCATCAAGTTCTGGACGACGCCGCAGGCGAAGAACACGGTCGACGGGTACGGCGGACGCGGCAAGTGCCGTCGCTGCAATACGTGCGAAGTGTGTCCAACCGGCGCGCGCTACTCGCCGGACTGGACGTTCAAGCAGCTGCTCGACGCGAAGAAGATTCAGCTGCACGACCAGACGCTCGTGCGCAAGCTCACGCTCGACGGCTCGACGACGAAGATCGCGTCGGCGCAGGCCGCGAAGGAAGACGGATCGGACAACAATGTCGAGTACCGCGCGCGCACATTCGTGATTGCGTCCGGCTACTGCTGGAGCTCGCACCTTCTGCTGGTCTCGGCGAACTCGCGCTTCCCGAATGGTCTCGCCAACACGTCGGATCACGTCGGGCGATACTTGACCGGGCATCTCGCGTATCAGACGCAGATCGATCTCAACGTGAAGATCTTCCCGGGCATGAACGAGCAACACAGCCTGATCTCGCGTCAATTCTTCCGCTGCCGCACGGATCAGCCGTACGTGCGCCACGACCTTCGCGTGTGGGAGAGCGCGAGCGGCCGGGCGCCCCAGCTTCGCGACGGATCGGGCAAGCTGCTGCTCGGCGACGATCTGCTCGCCGACTGGCGGTCGCGGACGACGCGCGGATCGGCGCGTGTGCGCGGGTACTACACGGTCGAGCCCGACAAGGACAGCCGGCTGACGCTCGACGCCTCGACGAAGAATCGCTGGGGCGATCCGCTGCCCGTGCTGCAGCACAAGATCGACGCTGCCACGGCCGCGCGCGCCGGCGCGACGCGCGATCACTTCCAGACTCTTTTTGCCCAGCTCGCGAAAGCGAACGACGGCAAGATGGGCAATCTGTCGGGCCTCAACTATCAGGACCATCCGGCCGGCGGCTGCCGCATGGGCACCGACCCGTCGACCAGCGTCGTCGACAGCCACGGCCGCACGCACGATCACGACAATCTCTTCGTCGTCGGCTCGCCGACGCTCCCGACCGGCGGCTGCACCAACGGCACGCTGACCTTCGTCGCGATGACGCTGCGATCAGCGACCGCGATCGCTGCGAATTAGATCACGAAGAGCCTCAACCACGAAGAGCACGAAGGACACGAAGCCGGAAAGAGCGAGGATCGATTCACCACGTTAGGGCACACATAGGCTGGTCGTGGCGCCGTCGATCTGACGGCCGCCTTCGGCGGCCCTGGCGAGGATCGACGGCGCGAATCAAATCGCGAGACGCATGTGGCCGTTTCTTCGGGCTGCTGACGCGGCCAGCCTGCGTGCCCTACGTGGTGTGATGGCCCTCGGAGCGAAGCTGCGGTGCTGTCCGACCTTCGTGACCCTTCGTGAGCTTCGTGGTGAATCGCTCTTGATCTAGCCCTCGAACTCGAGCGACCGCGCCTGCAGCTCGACGCGCGCTCGAGTGAGGAGCTCCATCACGATGCTCGCCGTGATCACGACGCCGAACGCGATCGCCGTGGCCGTCGGGCTCTGGTAAAGCGTCGCGGAAAAGCCCTGCAGCAGCGCGCTGATCACGAACATCACGACCATCAGCATGATGATCGAGTTTGCGCGGCGATTGACCTGCATCGGACGCGAGAACGGCAGCTCGGGATCGAGCAGCACGTTGGCCTGAAGCACGAGGTGGCTGATGAGGCCGAGCAGCGCGACGTGGACGACGACGTGCCAGACGTTGTGCGACAAATACAGGAAGATCGCGCCGATGAAGAGCAGATACGGAAGCAAGAAGAACGCGACGAGCACGTTCTTTGCCGACCGGATGATGCGCAGCCGATCGGCCGGACACGCGAAGAATATCCACGATGCGCGAAACGCGTCGCTGCGCGTGAGCGCCGGCTTCAGCATCGACGGAAACATCAGCACCGCGACGGTCACGAACGACAGGCCTCTGCCCGCCGACGCGACGAACGGATCGTGCAGGTTGCCGTCGCGCACGCCCATGACCACATAGATCAGCGTCAGCGGCAGGATGCTGAGGATGCCCATCCGAAAGCGCTGGTCGTTGCGGAACTGGCTGCGGACGAGCACGGCCACGGCGCGTGCCTCGCCCGCGCGAAACCACCAGCCGCCACGCGATCGCCCCGCTTTTGCCGGCCGTGCCGGTTTGCTCGACGCCGCGATCGCCGCCAGCCGATCCGAGTAGCTGAGCGACAACCGGCCGCCCAGGCCCGCGACGAGCCCGACGAGCAATCCGACCGACAGCAGGATGGCGACGAACTCGATTGGCACCAACCGTCCGGTTGCCGCGTCGAGATACGCCGCGAACCACATCGGCGGCACGAACAGCATCCACCACGCCTTCGGCAGCGACACCGACGTCAGCGCCAGCGAGCGCGACAACTGCGACATCAGAAAGTACCCGCCGTAGATCAGAAAGCTCATCGCGAGCTGGACGTATGACAGCGCGCGCTTCAGCGCGTCGGCGCCGACGATGTTCATCAGCCAGCCATAGCCGAAGAGGATCGAGAAGGCCGTGAAGAACGAGCAGCCATAGAGCGCCGCAATCCCGGCGACGCCGACCAGCGCGCCGTGCCGGATGAACAGCGACACCGCGGGCAAGTACGCGGTCAGCGTCGTGATACCCGTCGTGTAGACGAGCGCGTTGGCGAGCCGCGACGCGAAATACGTGCGCGACGAGACAGGACGAAATCCGAGGATCGCGTAGTCCTTCGGCGACGTCAGCGCTGAATTGTGATCGAGCAGTACCGTGGTCCCCACCATGAACGTGACGTACGTGGTGAGCACGGTCCCGGCGAGAAACAAATCGCGCGTCGCCCAGATGACGATCGCCATGAACAGGCCGTAGACCGAGTAGAAGATGGCCTGGCTGACGAGCACGGCCGTGCTGCGCGCGCCGGCGCCGAAGCGCGATCGCCCGAATGACCCGCCGCGGAAGTCGAGCTTGAGTGCGACCAGCGTGAGCGCCTTCCACTGGTCGTAGTCGACGCCCAAGGCTGCCGCGATTCGCCTCATACCCTGTCGAGTGCCGAGAGGAATTCGCTCGCGACCTGTCCGACGTCACGGACGCCCGTAAGATGACTAAAGGCCTCTTCGAGCGTCGCCGTGCCGGTCGACGCGCGGATCTCCACGGCCGTGCCGTCCGCGACCTGCCGGCCGTCATTGATCACGACGATGCGCGTGCAGATGCGTTCGACGACCTCGAGGATGTGCGAGCAAAACAGGATCGTCCGCCCCTGACCGGCGAGCTTCTTGAGCAGCTCCTTCATGACCGCCGCGGCGTTAGCGTCGAGGCCATCGAGCGGCTCGTCGAGAAACAGCACTTCGGGGCGATGCAACAGCGCCGAAGCAATGAGCACCTTCTGACGCATGCCCTTAGAGAATTCCGTCATGCGTTGATCGACCACCGCGCCGAGCCCGAAGAGATCGAGCAGCTCCGTTCGGCGTGTGGCCGACGTTTTCGGATCGAGGTGATGCAGGCACCCGACGAGCTCGAGATACTCCGACGCCGTCAGGCCGTCGTAGAGCGCCGCGGTTTCCGGCACGTAGCCGATGCGCTTCTTCACTTCGAGCGGATCGGTCGCGATGTCGAAGCCCGCGACGACCGCCCGACCGCTCGTCGGACGAATCATCCCCGTGAGGATCTTCACGGTGGTCGACTTGCCGGCGCCGTTCGGACCGAGAAAACCGAGAATCTCGCCGGGTGCGACCGACAGCGACAAGTCGACGAGCGCGCGTTTCTCGCCGTAGCTCTTCGAGAGATGCTCCGTCTGAATCATGCGCGCAACGTCACTCGAGGCCGCGTCGCAGGAAGTTGATGTATTCCGCCGGGTCGCGCGTGAGGCCGCCGAAGGTGACGACCGGCGTGCCGTCCGGTTTCAGCACGGCGTAGAACGGCAGCGCAACGGTGCCGAACGTCGCCTGCTCGAGTTGCTGATAGCGCCGGTACATCTCGCCTTGCCCATCGGTGTACAAGCGCAGCCGGACGTAGCGCGCCAGCTCGCGCGAAACGTCCGGACGCGGAAACATGTTCGCTTCCATCCAACGGCAGTTCGTGCAGGTGTAGCCGGTGAAATCTACCAGCACCGGTTGGCCCGTCTGCCGCGCGTCGGCAAGCGCCTGGTCGTAATCGTTGATGATCCAGCGGAGCTCGGAGCCTGGCGCCATGCCCGCAAGATCCGCCGGCGGCAAGAACGCCTCGAGCTCGCCGAGCCGATTGCCCGTGAGGCCGCTCGCGAGCCACACCCCGAGCGCCACGCCCGCGGCGATCGCCGTCCAGCGCGCGATGCCGGGCCGCGAGAGACGCGGCGCGTGCCCCAATCGAATCAGTCCGATCAAATAGAGGACGAGCACAATCGCGATCGCCGTCCAGACGAGGAGCACGACCGGCCGCGTGAAGATGCCCCAATGCCACACGAGATCGACGTTCGACAAGAACTTCATCGCCGCGGCGATCTCGAGCAGCCCCATCACCGCTTTGACCGCGACGAGCCACGGCCCCGAGCGGGGCAGCGACGCGAGCCAGTTCGGAGCGAGCGCGAGCAGCACGAACGGCAGCGCGAAGACCGTCGAGAACGCGATCATGCCGGCAAGCGGCCACTGCCAGTCGCCTTGCGACGCAACGACGAGCAGTGTGCCGAGGAATGGCGCGGTGCAGGTGAACGACGTCAGCGTGAACGCGAGGCCCATCAACAGCGTGCCCGCGAAGGCGCCGCGTCCCGAGTCGGCTTTCGCGGCCGCGTTAACCAGGCGCGAGGGCAGCGCCAGCTCCCAGACGCCGAAGAGACTGAGCGCAAAGGCGAGGAAAAGCGCGGTGACCGCGAGGTTGAGCCAGGGATCGGCGGCGAATCGATTGAGGCCCGACGCGCCGAACGCGATCGCGAGCGTGAACCCGACGAGCGTGAACGTCAGGACGATGCCGAGGCCGTAGACAAGGGCTTGCACGACAGCCGCACGACGCGTCTGCCCCGCGCGCCGTGTGAAGTACGAGACGGTGATCGGCACCATCGGAAAGACGCACGGCGTCACAAGCGACAGCGCACCCATCGCGATCGCGAGCCCCAGATAGGCACCAAGCGTCGTCGCCTTTGAGGATGCGGCGAGATCGGGGACGACTGCGCGCGTCACCGCAGGCGCGCCAGAGGCTGAGGCGGCGGACGCGGTGGCGTCCGGTTGTACGTCACTCGCCGGCGCCGGTGCGCCAGTCGATCCGACATCGATCGAGACCTCGAGCTTCTCGTCTTTCGGCGGCAGGCAGACCTGCGCGTTGCACGCCTGGAAATTTACAGTCAGCCGGAAGGGTGTCCGACCGAGCGGCGCATCTGCCGCGATCGTCAACGGCAGAGTGACGGTTGCGGCATCTTCGTGATACTGGGTCGTCGCACCGAAGTTCGGGTCGAACTTCTGGATCGGCGCCGATTCGGTGATCGCTCCGGCCAGGCTGAATGGGCCGCTCTTGTCGATCGTGAGCGTGAGTGGCGCCGGCCCTGGCGGCTGCGTCAAGCCATACAAATGCCAGCCATCGTCGATCTTGGCCGAAAGGATGATGGTGAGCGGCTTGCCCGGGTCGGCTTTTGCGCCGGCCCCGGGCGCGAGCGACCAATGAATCGGGGTCTGCGCAGCCGCCGGGCGCGCCGCGAGCAGCGCGCCCAGAAGGAGTACCCACGCGGCCGACCTGACGGGCACGAGCCGATCTTACAGGGTCGCGCCTTCCTTGTCCTTCCGGTCGCCCGCCGGCGCGCACGCGTCGTACCGCGAGCGCATCCCCTGCCTGAATCGCTCGCGTTCCTCGGGCGTCATGCGGTCCCACCGATCGGCCATGCGCTGTTCCACCCGCTCTTCGATCCGGCGGCGCATGTTCGAGCGCGAGCCCATGTGCCCGGTCCGCCCAAAAAGAATCCGGCAGAGCACGAGCAACCCGAAGGCCTCCCAGAACGTGATCTGCCGCCAGCCGAACAGTGACGGCAGCAGCCAGTTCCACAACTGCTGGACGATGACGCCGCCGATGAAGGCGATGGCCACCATCGCGAAGAGCGCGATCGGCGCAATGAAGATCCACTTCTTTCGTCGCATGTCCCACATGACGTTCATCCTTTCGCCAGCTCGTCGTAGAGCCGGCGCAATCGCTCGCGCAGCCGAAGGACCGCGTAGCGCTTGCGTGACAGCAGCGTGTTCACGCTCGTGCCCGTCCGCTCGGCCAGTTCCTTGAAGCTCACTTCGTCGATCTCGTGCGCGATGAACACCTCACGCTGGTCGTCTGGCAGCGCGTCGATCGCCGCGGCAATTTCGTCGAGCAGGACGCGGCGCGCGTAAAGCGCGTCCGGCCCGGCGGCGGCTGAGGGCAGCAACTCCTCGAGGCCGAGTCGCTCGTCTTCATCGCTCACGACACCGGCGTCGCTCAGCCGATCCGGCGTTTTCCTCCGAAAAAGGTCGGTGATGCGGTTGCGCGCGACGCGAAACAGCCAGCCCGTGACGTGCTCGATCGGCATCAGCAGCCGGTTCGCCTCGACGAGCTCGGCAAAAACGTCCTGCAGGATGTCTTCGGCGTCGCGCGGATCGGGCACCCGCCGGCGGATGAAGCTGCCGAGGCGCGATCGCTCCCGCGTGAAGACGTCGGCGATGCGTCGATCCTGTTTGCGCGCCATCCGAGCCGCCTGCCTGCGCGCGATGCGCTCATGAGCGCCAGCGAGCCCGGCTGCGTCGTCCATCTACAGGTGTAGACGGACGAGGGGGTGTGGATATTGTAGGAGCGGAAAAGTTGGCGGCCGCGAGGCGGCAGTTACCAGTTGAAGTACCAGACGGGGAAGACCGCGATGAGGGCCGCCGCGAACTGAAGCGCCAGGACCGGCAGCGCTTTTCGCGGCTCAGCGGGGAGCCACCTGATCGCAAAAAATGCGATCACCGGGACCTGTCCGGCCATCAATAGCTGCCACAGGTGGGCGGCCGTGCCCTCGTCGGCCTGACGGGCCGTGCCGAACATCACGATGTAGCCAACGATGACGGCGACCGCCGCCGCGGACATGGCGATCGGCGCAAAGGCGCTCGGGCGAGTCAGGAGTGTGCCGGTCATGTAGGCCTCTCTGGCTAACGTCGCGACATGATAGAGCACTTTGTACTACAAAGTCAATAGACCGGCCAGCCGCGCCCCGGACTTCGAATCGTGCGACGGCAAGTAGACCAGCGGGCGTTCCCGGGCGAGTCCGAGAATTCGGCCGTGCGTCTCGAGCGCGACGCGCTGATTCGGACTCACGCCGTCGACTCGTCCAGCGAGTAACAGCTCCTGGTTGTAGCTCGTGTCGCCGGCGAGGAAGAACGACGGCTCGCCTTGGACGAGCACGGACACGTGATGCGGAGTGTGGCCGGGAGTCGGGACGATGAGCACGTCGCCGCGCTTGGTGACGGGCATGGCTTCGTCGAACGGACCGACCTGGCGTCGATCGAAGCGGATGAATTCCGGCTGCCACCACTTCGGCCAGCGGTGCGAGAGGTAGCCCATGAGACGGCCTGCGGCGTCAGTCGCGGTTTTGAACTCGCCGGGTGCGACGAGCGAGCGGCTGCCCGTCACATGAAACAGTCCGCCGGCGTGATCGGTGTGGAGGTGCGTGAGGACCACCGTCTTCACGTCGCGGGGGCCGATCCCGAGCGCGCGCAGCTGCGGACCAAGCTCCTCTTCGGGATGCACGGAGAAGTGCACCGCCCGACGGAAGAACGGATTCCAGCGCGGGTGATAGCCGCGCTCGTGGACGCGCGAGGTCTCGCCGGTGTCGACGAGGATGAATCCTTCGTCATGCTCGATGAGCCAGACGTGGACCGGTAGCCACTCCGACCAATCGGGGTCGAACAGCATGTGACCGACGCGGGCGGCCTGGCTGCCGCCGCGCGATTCTCTCTGCGCGTTTCGCACCTGGACGCGGCCGGTGCTGAGGGCGTGAACTTTCGTCATGGCGCCTGAGTCTCCGTCTCGTGCGAAGTAAGCGATCGCTAACCTATGAACGCAAAAAAATTCTAGTCCCGGACTTTGCCGGCGAGGTCACTGATTCCATCACGCCGATCCGCGCCCTCAGTTTTCTGTTGTCGATCGCGGCCCTCGCCACGCGCTCTTTGACCTCTTTTGACTCCGAAGGTGACCGTATTTGTCGCGAGTGCGGCGACCTGGCTCGCAATCGCCGCGGCGGCGGCCAGTGCGCCCTCGCTTTCAGCGACGCGCACCGATCCAGTCACTCTTCTAAAATCGGACTAGCCCGGTGTCCGATCTCGCACTCTTCCTGTGGCGTGGTCACATGTGTTAGTGTGGCCGTACCACATGAGCAGCGAAGAGCGCGCCGATCTGATGCAGGGCACCCTGGACCTCATGGTGCTCAAGACGCTTCAAGCCATGGGTCCGCTCCATGGCTACGGCCTCGCGCGCCGCATCGAGCAGTTGAGCGACGATGCGTTGCGTCTCAATCAGGGAACTATCTACGCGTCGCTCTTGCGTCTCAGCGAGCGTGGGTTGATTGCAAGCGCCTGGGGCACCTCGCACAACAACCGTCGCGCGAAATTCTATAGCCTCACGCGCGCGGGACGCCGCCAGCTCGAGGCACAAACGCAGAGCTGGAAGAGATCGGCCGGCGTCATCGGCCGTCTTCTAAAGCTGACGCCGCAGGCGGAATGACAATGCGTCAGCTGTTACTCATCGCTCGTACCCGTCTCGCCGGTTTGCTAAGGCGCGGCCGGCTCGATGCCGACTTCCGCGACGAATTGCGCGCGCATGAAGCCATGCTCACCGAAGAACTCGAGCGTTGCGGCGTCGCGAGCGACGAGGCGCGCCGGCGGGCGCGCGTCCTGCTCGGAAATCCAACAGCCCTGGCTCAGGAGCATCGAGAACGCCGGACCTGGCGGGTGCTGCCCGATCTCGGCGCCGATGTACGCGTCGCCCTTTGTCAGTTTCGTCGGCGTCCAGGCTTCACCCTCGTCGCGGTTCTGACGATGGCGCTCGGTATTGGCGTGAACACGACGGTGTTCGGCGCGCTCAACGCCGTCGCGCTGCGTCCATTACCAATTGCCGGGGCCGATCGCGCCGTCAGGGTGGAACGTTGGGCGCAGAGCGGCCTCCGTGGGACGAGTCAGTTCGTCTATTCCTACGCCGAGTACACCTGGCTGCGCGATCATTTCGATGTGCTGGCCGATCTCGTTGCGGTCAGTCTGCCGGTGCCCGTCAGCGGCCAGCCGCCGCAGGAGCTCGCGGCGGCCCTATCCGGGGACAACCCGTACATCGCAGAATTCGTTTCCGACAATTTCTTTGCGAGTCTCGGAGTCCAGACGCAACTCGGCCGGCCGATGACGCTCGACGAGCTTCGAATTTCAGGGAGCGCGCCCGTCGTGTTCCTCAGCGACCACGGCTGGCGGACTCGCTTCGGTGCCGATCCGTCGGTCGTCGGTACGGCCATCCGACTGAACGGTGCTTCGTACACAGTCGTCGGCGTCGGCGCCCCGACCTTCATCGGCATTGGCAATCCGCCGGCGCCTCCGGATTTCTGGGCGTCGCTCGGTCTCAAAGTTGCGATGACGTCCGGGCTCGACTGGACAGCGCTGCCCTCCGCGAGACCGTTGCGGTTGATCGGACACGTCGTCCCGTCTGCCTCGATCGCCGCTGGGAGCGCCAGGGCCCGATCGTTCGCCGCCGGGCTGATGGCCGAGCTTCCGGCTGCTGATCCGACCATCAACCTGACGCTCGAGCCCGCCACATATTTCGGCGAGACGAACGACCCGCGCTTTCTCTTGTTCGTCTCGCTGCTCGCCGTTGTCGTCGGCCTGATCCTGCTTGCCGCGTGTGCGAATCTCACCAACATGCTGCTCGCGCGCGCGGCGGGCCGCACGCGCGAGTTCGCGCTCCGGCTCGCCATCGGTGCGGGTCGCAGACGCGTGATCCGGCAGCTGCTTGTCGAGAGCATCTTGCTTTCGCTCGCCGGCGGCGCCGTCGCGCTCATGTTGGCAGCGTGGGCGAGCCACGTGCTCTGGGTCCGGGCCGCGGAGGCAATTCAGATCTTCACCGGCGGTCGGGGCGCGCTGCTCGTCGATCTCTCACCAGACCTGCGCGTGTTCGCGTTTGCAATGGCGCTGGCTGCGGCCGCTGGCGTGCTTTTTGGTCTGGCGCCTGCGCGACAGCTCGCGCGCACTGATCTCGTGACGGGTCTCGGCGAGGCGGGGGCTGGCTCAGGCGCCTGGTCGCACCGGCCGCGCTTGCGCAGCTGGTTGATCGCGTCCGAGACCGCCATCGCGATGACGCTCACAGTCGTCGCCGGCCTGCTTGCGCGCGGCCTCGACCGCGGAGGCGCCGCCGAGGCAAGCATCGATACGCGCCACATCTACTACGTCGGCTATGCGTCCGATCCCGATCCAGCCAAGGCCGCAATCCTCGAGCGTCAACTCCTGCAGCGTCTGACCACCGATTCGGCTGTGGAGAACGGTACGCTCATGAGCACGATTCCATTCGCCGGCACGTGGACGCGTGAGGTCTTCGGCGATTCAGGATCCGGAACGTCGATGATCTTTTCCCACTTGAAGACCGTCTCGAACACGTACTTCGCCACGATGGGCATCCCGCTCGAACGGGGCCGCGGGTTCACGATTGACGAAGCGGACGCAGGATCCCCGGTGGCCGTGGTCAGCGCGAGCGCCGCGCGGCGGCTCTGGCCGAATCGCGATCCCATCGGACAAACGATTCGTTTTTCGACGGAACCGCGTCGCGGCGGCTCGCTTTCGACGTTCATCGTCATTGGCGTCGCGAGCGACGCTCGTACCGTCAACATCTCCCGCGACGATCCGGCGTTCGTCTATTGGCCGACCAAGCGGACCGATGAATACATGTTGGTGATTCGCTCCGCGCGGCCGGCGCCAACCGTGAGCGCCGCCGTTCGCGGAGCCATCGCGCCAATCGATCCGCGCTTACTGCGCACGCTCGCCGTCGTGCAGATCGAGGACGGCTTCGTTCGCCCGCAACGTGTGTTGCCAGCCGCGATCGGAACGTTTGCGACGGCGCTCGCGGTGCTCTCGCTCGTCCTTGCGGCGGCCGGCATCTTCGGCATTGTGTCGTTTGTCGCAAGTCAGCGAATCCGTGAGTTCGGGATCCGGACGGCAATCGGCGCCACGTCGTCGCGACTGTTGCGTCTGGTCTTGGCGGAGGGTCTGGCACCCGTGGGGATCGGTATGGCCCTCGGCCTCGTTGCTGCGACGGGTATCGCCGCTATCTTCCACAGCGTTCTTCTGTTGTCGCCGAGTTCGCCAGATCTGTTGTTTGGCGTCGGCGCGTTCGATCCGGTGACATTCGGCGCGACGACGATCGTCGTGGCCACTGCCGCACTCAGCGCGGCGGCCGTTCCCGCCTGGCGTGCGGGCCGCGTCGATCCATTGGCCGCGCTGCGGCGATCGTAGAACCTCTCCGTACTGACGGCGGCTGCTGCCTGATTGGCTTCAGTCGCCGCGCAGCACGATCGTTGGATTCACGCGAAGCGCACGCGCGATCGGTGCGACCGCCGCGAGCACTCCCGATGCCAGGACAGCAATCACTGGCAGTGCCAGCTGCCGGGCATCGGTCGCGTGCACGTCGTACAGGAGTGTCGTGACGAATCGGACGACGAGCAGTCCCACGCCGAGGCCGGCGATCGTTCCGACCGCCAGCACCAGCGCGATATGGCGAGTCATCCGCCAGACGATGTCGCGGCTGGGCGCGCCGATCGCGCGGCAGATGCCGATCTCGCGCTGGCGTTGCTGCACCGTATAGAACATCACGCCGTAGATGCCGATCGCCGTCAGCGCGATCGCGACGATCGAGAAGAACCACGCCAGCGTCGCGAGCAATCGCTCTCGCACCGTCTGCGCGTCGTCGATCTCCTGCTGCGTTTCGGCGTTCGTGACGCGAAAGCCGGGCTTCGCCTGGACGACCTGCCGAAGCGCGGGCACGAGCGTCGCGGGATCCGCCGCCGTGGTGCGAACGGCGAACGTGGCCATGGCCAGCGGCCGAGGCGTACCGGTGGCGCTGAGCGCCGTCATCGGAATGTAGGCCGTCGGCGTCATCGGCTCACGCATGTTGCGGTAGCGCGCGTTGCGCACGATGCCGATGATCGCGTACGCCGGCCGGGCCGGCTGGCCGAGCTGGCGCTCGAACATCTGGCCGAGGGCGTCACGGTCCGGGAAGAACTCCTTCACGAACGCCTCGTTCACAATCGCCGCGCCCGGCGACGGATCGCTGTCGAGAAAATCTCGCCCGGCGATGAGCGGGATCTTCATGACGTCCATCCAGCCGGGCGAGACGCCAAGAAAGTACGCGCGCGTCTCCGTAGCGAGCGCGCCGTTGCGCCACACGAAGCCGTTCGATCCGGCGCCGCTGAGGAGCGCCCATCCGGACGCCGCCGCGGCCTCGACGCCGGGAACGGCACCGAGCTCCGCCGCGAGATCGTTCCACCTCGCGGGCGGCTGCGACGGCTGTGCGATGGTATCGAGCTCGATCAGCCGTTCGGCGGAAAAGCCCATCGGCTGAGAGGAGAGTCGATCGAATGTCGAGACGAACAGGCCAGCGATCAGGAGCACGAGAGCGCAGAAGGCGACCTGTCCCGCCACCGGCGCATGTAGTCGCAGACGGCGAGAGCCAGCGGCGGCCTTGAGATGGCCGATCGGCGCCGTGCCGCTCGCCCGAAGGGCCGGCAGCAGACCGAAGAGCAAGGCAACGCCGCAGGTCAACGCCACGCTGAAGGCCGTGAGGCGCCAGTCGATCGGGAGCGCGAGCACGATCGGAGACGCCGGCGGGTTGAGTCGAGAGACGACGAACGGCGCGGCCCACCAGGCGAGGCCGGCGCCGATGGCGCTCGCCAAGAGCGCGACAATCGCGCTCTCGACGAACATCAGCTGCGCGAGCCGTCCCCGCCCGGCGCCGATCGAGACGCGCAACGCCATCTCTCGCGACCGCGCCGCCGCCTGCGCGATCTTCAAATTTGAGACGTTGGCGCAGGCGATCAGCAGCACGAGCGCGACGAACATCGCGAGTACCGCCAGCGCGCGTGTGTAGTTTCGCTGCAGGTACGACACGCCGGCTGGTGCGGGCTCGGCCACGAGCGTCCGAGTCAGGAACGCGTGCATGTAGTCGGCGGACAACCCGACGAATCCTTTCGCGCGTTCCTCCTGAACTGTTTGGAAGACCGATCGCAGCGGGCCGATCACATCGTCCGGCCGGACTCCAGCGTGGAGGTGTACGAAAGCGCGGAACCACGTCGCATCGCTGCGCGCCGAGAGCGGGTTCATCGTCGCGGGGACGAAGAAGTCCACGGGCACGCCGGGCTCGGTCCCGGCGAATCCGGCCGGCGCGACACCGACGATCTGATAGGCGAAGGGAGGGACACGAATCGTGCGGCCGATGACCGACGGATCGCGGCCGAACCGGCGCGTCCAGTAGTCATAGGACAAGACGGCGTACGGACCCGCGCCTTGCGTCACGTCATCAGCGGGCGTAAGCAGGCGGCCGAGCGCCGGGCGTAAGCCGAAGACGTCGAACATCGCTCCGGACACGAACTGACGATGGGCCTTTTCGGTCTCCTGGTCACCGCCATAGGAGGGCTCGACGGCGTCCGCCCCGGAAACCGCGATCAGATCAGCGCGGTCGCGCACGGCGTCGCGCATCAGAACAAACAGCGGGTACTCGCAGCCATCGTCTTCAGTCGAGATCGCGCGCGGGTCCGAGCCCAGCCGCACGAGCTCGAAGAGCCGATCCGGGTGCGCGATCGGAAGAGGCCGCAGCAGGACGGCGTCGACGATGCGGAACGCGGCGACGCACGCGCCCATCGCCAGGCCGAGCGAGAGGATCGCGGCCGCGGACGTGACGCGGTTTTTCAGGATCTGGCGGCAGCCGAATCGGATGTCCGCGCGAAGCGCATCGAGCCAGGGCAGCACACGGATGTCGTGACTCGCTTCACGATGGCGCAGTGGCACGCCGAGCGCGCGGCGGGCCTCCTTTGGATCGCGGCCGCGGGCGATCGCTTCTTCGAGATGTGACGCCAGCTCTTCGTCGATGTCGTCGCCGACGCGATTGGGCCGGAACGTGCGCGCGAGACGCGACCACCACGCCATCTCACACCGTCCTCAGAACGCGGTTGACCGCCGCCGTGACGGCGCGCCAGCGCGCCTCTTCGGCCTCCATCTGCGATCGCCCGCTCGCGGTGATGTCGTAGATGCGAGCACGGCGCCCCGTGTCTTTCGTGATCCATCGCGCCCGCACCCAGCCGGATTCCTCCATCCGATGGAGCGCGGGGTAAAGAGAACCCTCTTCGGCCCGGAGCACGTCGCCGGACCGCTCCTGGATGGCGGTCATGATTGCGTAGCCGTGCAGGCCCGGCCGGCGGTCCAGAATCTTCAGGACGAGCAGATCGAGCGAGCCTTGCAGCGAGTCGGGCTTGGGCATCGCGGCCTCGACATGCTTAGACGTCTGATTATGTGGCGGGGTTGGTGCCGGCTTGAGTTCAGGGTAAGATGCGTTTCCACCGCAATCAAGGAGGAGGCTCCCTATGCAGCGACGCACGTTCGTGCTCGGCGGCGTACTGTCGGTCGTCCTATATGGCGCCGGCACGTTCGCCTTTCAGAACCCCACACTTCCAACCGACCACCTGAGCGGCACGTGGGTTCTCAATGCCGCGCAGTCCAAGTTCAACCCGCCCGAAGGGGGCATGAAAAGCGAGCGGGTGCGTATCACCGTCGTCCAAGCAGGTATCAAGTTGACGGCCGACGGCTCCGATGCTCAGGGCCAGACCACCCACGCGGAGTTCACGGCCAAGTTCGACGGCAAGGACTATCCCATCAAGTCCACGGTGGCCGGCAAGCCGGATCCTACGCAGGACGCGGTGTCGTGGAAGCAGATCGATGAGTGGAACTACGAGATCACGAACAAGCTCAAGAGCAAGGTGACCACCGTGATGAAGCTCGCCATTAGCCACGATGGCAAGATGGGAACCTTGACGATCACCGGTACGACCCCGCAGGGCCAGGCCATCAACAGCACGGCCGTGTACCAGAAGCAGTAACGTCGCGTCGATCGACGAGCAGGTGAAACCACGAAGGGGCGGCAAATCTGCCGCCCCTCGTCTTTTCACCAGTCACGCCGACGACAGGTCTATTCCGGCCTGAGCACGGCCGACGGCTTTAGCCGCGACGCGCGGATCGCCGGCACGGTGGTCGCGATCGCCGCCATCGCGATAACAAAGAGTGTGGCGCCGATGAGGACAACGGGATCGGACGCCTGCACGTTGTAGAGCCGGCTCGAAACCACCTTCCCCGAGAAATACGCCACGGCGATACCGATCACCGAGCCGACAATGGCGAGCGTGCGACCCTGCTTGAGCACGAGCCAGAATACGTCGCCCGGCGTCGCACCGAGCGCGAGACGCGTGGCCACCTCGTTCCTCCGCTGCGCCGCGCCGTACGCGATGACACCGTATACGCCGACGGCGGCCAGCGCGACAGCCGCCGCGCCGAACCACATCATCAACGTCATGCCGAGCGACTGACGGCTGAGCGTGGACTCGACAATGCTCGTGGCTGAGTCGATGTCGACGGCCATCTGCGGATCGGTCTTGCGCACCTCGTCGCGAATCGACGTCTGGACCGCGCCTGTCTGCTTCAACGCGGTTTGGACCACGATTGTCTCCCGCCGCGGCGCGCCCTGCGTCAGCGAGTTGTAGTACGCGGGCTCAGCGGCATCGTTGAGCGATTTGTAACGCATGTCCTCGACGACGCCAACGATCGTCAGCTCATTCTTGGGATCGATCACGGGGTACCCCGTCGTGAACCGGCTCGTCAGCGGATCGCGTCCCGAGAGGTACTTGCGGACGAACGATCGGTTGACGATGGCTACCCCCGGTCCGCCCTGCTTGTCGTCGACGGTGAAATCCCGGCCGGCGAGAAACTTGACGCCCATCGCGCTGAAAAAGCCGGGACTCACGAGGCGTTGGCGCGTGTTGTAGGTGTGTGCGTCGTCGTTCGTCTCGCCGCTGATGTGCACCATCAGCGCGTTGTCGGGCGCAGGCTTCAGCGGGAAGTTGAACGTCGATCCGACCCCCGTCACACCCGCGATCCCGCGGAGCCGATCGAATAGATCGATGAAGCCCGCGAGCACCTTTGGCTGGCCGTTGAAATTCGGACCTTGCAGCGTGACGTCGAACACCAGCCGACCCTCGGGGACGAACCCAGGATCGGTACTCCGCAGCCGGCCGAAATCGCGAATCAGCCAGCCGGCGCCGGCGACGAGGACAATCGCGAGCGCGACTTCCGCGATGGTCATCACGCCGAGCCATCGCGCCGTGCCGCGCCCAGCGGACGTCGAGCGTCCGCTCTCGGTGATCAGCGTCTTCACGTCCGTGGCCGCGAGGCGAAGTGCTGGAGCGAATCCGACGACGAGGCCGCTCGCGACAAGAATGACGAGCGCGAAGAGCAGCACACGCCCGTCGAACGCCACCTGATCGAGCCGCGGCAATTGAGAGGCCCCGACGGCGAGCAGCAGCCGGACGAAGCCGTAGGCCGCAGCGACGCCGACGATCGCGCCGGCCGTCGAGAGCAGAATCGATTCCGTCAACAGCTGGCGCACGATGCGGCCGCGGCTGGCGCCGAGTGACACACGCACGGCCATCTCACGCGCGCGCGCGGCGCCCCGCGCGAGAAGGAGGTTCGTGACGTTGACGCACGCGAGCGCGAGGAGCAAGCCCGTCGCCGACAGCACGATGAGCAGAATCGGGGCCAGGTCGCCGACGATGGAGTCGACGAGCGGCCTCGTGACGTACGCGCGGTTGGTCGCGCTGACGGGAGAATCACGCGCCACGCCGGCCATCACGCTCGTGAGCTCGCTGCGAATGCGTTCGAGGCTCGTCCCCGGCCTGGCGCGCATGTAGACCTCGAAGGTGTGCGCGACATTCTGAGGATCGAGCGGGATGAAGACCCAGAAATCCGCGCCGTGGGGCGTGTCGAAATCGCGTGGCGCCACGCCTGCGACGATCGTGTTGATCTCGGCGAAGTGGATCGGCTTGCCGACGACCGCCGGATCGCTGCCGTACATGTCGCGCCAGATGCGTTGGGAGATCACGACGCCGAGCGGCGGCGCGTTCGGCGGCGGCAGCTGGTTCGACGTGCCGCCGAAGGTCATCGGCAGTCCGAAGAGGTCGAAGAAGCCGAGCGTGACGGTGTAGGCCCGCGTCTTGAGCGGGGCGCCGTCATTCCTGAGCAGCGTGACGTCGTTCGGCTGCAAGCCCGCGGCGCGGACGATCGACAGGTTCGGGTCGTTGAGACGCGTCAGCTCGAGCGCCGAGACCAGGCCCGTCGTCACGCGGCCGTCGGTGAGCGTCGTCCGGACGGAGTACAGGTCCTTCGGCGATGGGTAGGGCAGCGGCTTCAGGAGCGCCGCGTTGACCGTACTGAAAATGGCCGTCGTCGCGCCGATGCCGATCGCCAGAGTCGCGATGGCCGCCAGCGGAAACGCAGGCGTCCGGCGGAGGTTGCGAAATGCAAACCGCAGGTCTTGCAGCAAGGTGCCCATGGGAACCGCCCCCCAGTTAGACGCCGTTTTGGGGAATTTGGATCGCTGGCCGAGTTGCGTTCATTTCCCCTGCGACCGCGGCCGTGGGGAACCTGCTGTCGGCTTCCGCAGATAGCGGCACAACAGCGTGACGAGCTCGTCTGCGATCAGGCCGGTCCGCAAGTCGTCCGGACGCTCGATGGCGGCGCGATGCAGGACGGCGCCCGACGCTGTCGCGATCATCCACAGGGTGAGATCCAGATCTCGGGCGTCGACGTTCGCCTCCTGAAGAAAGCGGCGCATCGCATCGAAGATCGGCGCGTCAATCGCGGCGACGTCTCGATATCCCAATGCCGGCATCTCTTCGGTGAAGACGCGATGGAGTCCAGGCTCGTGCGCGTGTCCGGCGACGCCTATCGACACGAGCCTGCGGATCGTCGACTCGAGCTCTCCCGCCCTCGGCTCGGCGAGGACCTCACGCAGTGCCGCTCGCTGCTCGGCGCCGTGCCGTCGGCGCAGCTCCGCGACGATCGCTTCCTTGCCGGGGAAGTATTGGTAGAGCGACGCGATGTTGACGCCGGCGCGGTCGGCGATCCGGTTCGTCGTGAGTTTCGCGTACCCCTGGCGAATCAGAATGTCAGTCGTCGCCTCGAGCAGCGCCTCGACGGTGGCGCGCGATCGCTCCTGCCGCGGCGATTTTCTTGGGGAAAGTCTGCGTTTGCGCATCAGCGGTCCGGTCGCCGGAAATGCAAGCTGACACAATATAAGCAATTGCTTACATTATGTCCATGGCGACTGCCCCTCTCCCCAATCACCGCTCCGTGGCTCGGGCCACCCGCGCCGGCGGGCCAGACGTGCTCACCGTCGCGGTCGAGGATCTTCGGCCGCTGAAGAGTGGCGAAGCGCTCGTTCGCGTCGAAGCCGCGGGCCTCAATCATGTCGACAGCCTCGTCCGATCGGGGACCTATTCGATTCGCTTTGAATTTCCGTTCGACGTCGGTGTCGAAGGCGCCGGCACGGTCGTCGCCACGGGCCCCGACGTGCCAATGCGTCCTGGCACGCGAGTATGTTGGACGGCCGTCGTTGGATCGTGCGCGACCCACGTCATCGCGCCCGTAAAGATGCTGGCCGAATTGCCGGACCCACTCAGTGTCGAGGCAGGCGCCTCACTTGCCCATGCGGCGATCACGGCCGCGGGCCTGATTCGCCACTGTCCGATCGCCGAAGGGCAACGCGCCGTCGTCTGGGGCGCCGCCGGCGCGGTGGGACGCCTGCTCGTGGCGCTTCTTGCCGCGCGTGGTGTCGATGTGATCGGCATCGCGAGCGGCGCGCGCACGAACGCCGCGCGCGAAGCCGGCGCCGCTCACGTCATCGATCGGGTGAGCGACGACATCGTCGAAAACGTCTGTCGGCATACTGGCGGCCGCGGCGCGGCAGCCCTGTTCGATCCGGTCGGCGCCGCGACGTACCAGACGAATCTGCGACTCCTCGCACCGCGCGGCTATCTCGTCAACTACGGACAGCTTTCGGGCGCGCTGCCGGACGTCGACCTGGGCCAGTTGATGGACGCGGGATCGATCTTCGTGACCAAGTACGGTCCCCGGGCAGGCGTCGTTCGAATCGAGGATCTCGCGCCCTGCATCACGGAGGCGCTCGCACTCGCAACCATGCGGCCGCTCGCGAGCGACGTCGCCGCTCGGTTTCCGCTCAATCGCGTCGCGGACGCTTATCGCGCGCTCGATTCGGGTGCGCCTGGCAAGGTGCTGGTCGTACCGGAGCGAACTATTTAGCGGCTCTCATCGGCTGCCACAACTGAAGAGGGTTCCCTTCAGGATCGTGGAGGCTCGCGAAGCGGCCGTTCGGGTAAGTGGTTGGGTCCACCTTGACCTCGATGCCTGCCGCCTCGAGCTGCCGGACCATCTTGTCCAGATCGCTCACGCGGAAGTTGAGCATCCACTGCTTCGTCAAGTCGCCGAAGTACGTCGTCTTCTCGGGAAACGGTTGGAACGCCGTCGGTCCGGCTTGCTGATTCCACGCCTGGTCGCCCGCACTCTGCGGCACGATGGAGATGCCGAGGTGGTCCTGATACCACAGCGTCAGTGCCTTGGGATCGTGCGCGCGAAAGAAGAAGCCGCCGATCCCCGTCACCCGCTCCTGCGGCAGATTGTTCGGCACGGGCGCCTGCTCCGCCGCTGCCATAATCGCCCCGGGCAGCAGTGCGGATCCCGCAGCGGCGGTGAGGACTCCGAGTACTTCGCGGCGTGGCATCTTCATCACGTTCTCCAGGTGGCTACATCATACGGGGCTGCAGGGTCGTGCACGATTCCGAACAGCGGCGGGCCGTCCAGGTGTATGCTGCGGCCCTGATCGATTTCGGACGGACGAGGATGACGAATAGACCGCTGCTCTCGATTCTTGCGCTGGCCGCTACCGCGGCGCTGTCCGGCTGTCAAGGCGGCCAGACCAACACCAACCCGCAGCCGGCGGCGACGACCCCGCAGGCCCAGGCACCGGCCATCGTTCAACCAGGCGCGCCGGGCCAGGCCTCGAGCGTCGTCTCGAGCGTTCCGGAGTTTCACGACAACAACTACACGGACGCCGACGTGAAGTTCATGCAGGGCATGATTCATCATCACAATCAGGCCCTGCTGATGGCGGCGATGATTCCGAGCCACACGGAAACGCCGGAGCTCATTGCGATGGGCAAGAAGATCACGATCTCGCAGACCGGCGAGATTCAGGCGATGAAGGAGTGGCTCACCGCCCGGCACCAGGACGTCCCGATGATCATGCCCGATGGCGCGGCGATGATGGGCAAGATGGACATGGGCGCGATGCCCGGCATGCTCACACCCGAGCAAATGAAGGCGCTCGACGCCGCGCGCGGCGCCAAGTTCGATGAGCTCTTTCTCACCGGCATGATTCAGCACCATAAAGGTGCGCTCACCATGGTCGCTGATCTGCGCGCCGCGGGCGGAGCGCACGAGACGAATATTGGTGACTTCTGCAATCAGGTTGACAACGATCAGCGGGCGGAAATCGTTCGCATGTACGGACTCTTGGGGAGGCCAGTAGAAAAGTCATGAACTTGCGCCATTACCGTCGGGTTATTCAAGTAGTTGTCACTGCGGCGGCGAGTGTGGCCGTTGCCACCGTGTTCGCGCAGAATCCGGCGACACCTCAGACAGCTGGCGCGCCGGCGCAGCAGCCGGGGCGCGGACAAATTCCAATTCCGCAGCCGTGCACGCCCGAGCAGATTGCTGCGGCTCAAGCAGCAGCCGCCGGACAGACGCCCGATGCGCAGGCCGCTGGCCGTGGGCGCGGCGGGCGCGGAGGCGGCGTGCCGTGCCACATGCCGGACAAGCGTGAGGGCCTCACGCCAGGCAGGTACGACGCCGGCCAGGCCGCGATGAACTTGAAGCTCGTGTCGAGCATGAAACAGCCCGATGGAATGTTCGATCCGAATGCGACCGGGCGCAGCCTCGACTACGCCAACTCTGACCTGGCGTTTGGTTTGAACGGCAACCTGGTGCTCCAAGGGAATTTCCACGGACTGATTTTTTATAACGTCGAGGATCCGGCGCGAGTCAAGCTGGAAACGATCGTGCCGTGCCCGGGTGGGCAGGGCGACGTCTCGATCTGGGGGCACCTCGCCTTCATGTCGGTCGAAAGCTACGGCCGGATCGATTGCGGATCGGGACGGCCTGCGCCACCGACGCCTCCAGCCGCGGGCGCGGCGAACGCCGCTCCGGGTGGACGCGGCGGCGGACGCGGCACGGCTCCGCCCGATCCCGATCGCATGTTCGGCGTGCGCATCTTCGACATCACCGATCCAATGAAGCCGCGTCAGGTGGCCGCCGTGCAGACCTGCCGCGGTTCGCACACGCACTCGCTCGTCACCGATCCGAACGACAAGGACAACATCTACATCTACGTCTCCGGTACCGCCGGGATTCGCTCAGCCGATGAGAAAGCCGGCTGCGTCGCCGATCCGAACGCGCCCAACACCTCGAGCTTTGGCATCGACGTGATCAAGGTGCCGCTGGCGCACCCCGAACAGTCAGCGGTGGTCAATCACGCATACATCTTCGCGGATGCCAACACCGGCCAAATCGCGAGTCTCCATGGCCGCCGGCAGGGCACGGGCGAACCGAGCCCGAATCCGACCGCGGGCTGCCACGACGTGACCAGCTATCCGTTTGCGAAGCTGCTCGGCGGCGCGTGTTCCGGCAACGGCCTGTTGCTCGACATCAAGGACGTGACGCATCCGAAGCGGTTGGATGACGTGGCCGACGCCGCGTTTGCCTTCTGGCACTCCGCGACGTTCAACAATGACGCGACGAAGCTGCTGTTCTCCGACGAGTGGGGCGGCGGCACGCAGCCGATGTGCCAGTCGACCGATCCCCCGATGTGGGGCGGCGACGCGGTGTACGACATTCAAGGCACGGGCGACGGCCGCCATCTGCATTTCGGTGGGTACTACAAGATGCCGGCATGGCAGACCGCGACGGAAAATTGCGTGGCGCACAACGGCGGCCTCGTCCCGGTGCCGGGACGCGACATCATGTCGCAGGCCTTCTATCAAGGCGGCGCGACCGTGTTCGATTTCACCGACCCGGCCAACATCAAGGAGATCGCGTACTTCGACCGCGGGCCGATCGACGCGAATCAACTGATCATCGGCGGCTACTGGTCGGTTTACTACTACAACGGCTATCTCTACGGCTCGGAGATCGCGCGCGGCCTCGACATCTTCGAGCTGACGCCGAGCGAGTACCTCTCGCAGAACGAAATCGACGCGGCCAAGCTCGCGACGCGCGAGGGTTGTGGCGCGCCGGGCGATCTGAACCTGCAGTGCCAGCCGCACTACGTCTGGCCAGCGAGCTTCGTCGTCGCCCGCGCGTATCTCGATCAGCTCACGCGCGACAAGACGCTCACGCAGGACCGCGCGGATGCGCTCAGCGCGGCGATGAAGCAGGTCGAAGACTCGAACGGTTCGGCTCGAAGCGCGGCGAAGACCAAGCTCGAGAGTCTCGCCGCCGAGCTCGCGAAAGACGCCACGACCGCGCCGGCGATCGACGCCGCGCGCATTCGCGCCTGCGTGGCGACGATTCAGAAGCGCAGTGCGGAGCTGAAGTAGCGCGTCTCAGCCTCACTTGATCCTGGCGATCGCGTCGGCGAATAGGCTTCGCACGTCGCTCAACGTCGTGCGCGGGTCGTTGTTGTAGTCCATCATTCGGTGCTGGTAGTCGCGATCCTTGCTGCGGGTGTCGACGATCTGCCGAACGAGCTGGCCGG
Source organism: uncultured Solibacteraceae bacterium (assembly GCA_964419785.1). Classification (GTDB taxonomy): domain Bacteria; phylum Acidobacteriota; class Vicinamibacteria; order Vicinamibacterales; family SCN-69-37; genus DATEGZ01. Next base: position 95,252 of record CAYQRM010000190.1, read on the forward strand.
CCGGGCGACGGTGATTGAACCCGCCGGTGACCTCGATCATCGCGCGCTCGACCGCGCAATAGATGCTCCAGGTCGTGGCGTTGGCGGGGCACTGCCGGTTGTCCGCGCGATTCCACACGGCCTCCGACGTGATCACCGTCGAGGCCCGCTCCAGGATCTCGCGGTCGACGGCATTGGGCGGCACCTCATGTTTGCCGTCGAACTGGAAATGCATCGTGTCGGCGGTGTTCGAAAAGCCTGTCACCGGAAACCAGCCCTCGTACGTCCGGATCACGCCGGTGCCACCGTCATAGATCTCGATCTCCACGGCGTCGGTGGACCTGGTCAGGTCCTTGGCGCCGTTGGCGATGACGCGCGTCTCGAGGAGCGCGAAGAACTTCTGTAAGTCAGCAAACGTCGTCTCGGGATCGTTGTTGTACTCGATGAGACGTGCCGAGTATTTCTTCGCAGTCACGGCGCTGACGAGCTGTTGCGCTTCGTACATCACTGGCGCGGCGGGGTCGCTCATCGTTCCCGCAAAGACGTCCCGCGGAGTCGCGTCCTTGCGCCACACGCCGGTCTTCACGCCGTCGGTGTGGCTCACGAGGAAGATCGAGTCCTCGTCGAAAAGCGGACCGCAACCGCCTTCCCATTGGCCTGACGAGCTGCCGCGAAATTGGCAATCCGAGATGGCCGGTTGGCCGTCCCCGGCCGCGTCGGCGGCTTCCTGCAAGGCACACTGGAGGCTGAAGCGCGTCGCGCGCGCGGGGCAGTCTCCGGTCGCCGCCCGATCCCACTGCGCGGGTGTGGCGATGAGTGCCGCGGCTCGGCGGACAATCGCGACATCAAACGGGCCCACGTCGGCTACCGCGGTCGGCGGTTTCGGTGTGGGCGCCTGCAGAAAGAGCGTCCCGATCATCGCCAGCAGCGGCGCGCGAGCGAGCAGATCTGATCTCCAGCCCTTTTGGGTCATGGCATTAGTCCTTCTTTGAAGTATAAATGAGACGTCAACCCGGCCCGGGTGGTTGGGTGTTCGCAATTGGTCGGGCTGCCGGCTGTCGGCTCGGCTCTGCTCGATCGCCGCCCTGCTGACGCTGCAGAAGAACCCGGAAGGCGAGGCCGTGGGTAATGAGCAGCAGCGGTACGATCAGCGTGGGAATGAAGTACGCCGCTCCCAACTGCCCAGGCGCCAGGCCCGTCGCGTTGGCCTGGTAGAACGCGTTCAGAAGATCAACTGAGCCCCAGACGTTGAAGATCCACGCGACGAGCAAGCCGGGGCCACTTCCGAGTGTTACCAGCGACATCAGCGCCAGCGCCGCTGCGACGATGTCTCCAAAGGCCGCAGCAGTGGCGAAGGCACGTGGGAGATCCGGCGATACGACGCCCGGAACCAGGAAGGCCATTCCGAGGAAGCGGAAGCTGTGGAGGATGAGCAGCGGCCGCAACGCCTCCGAGCGTTGCCGATAGCGGAGGGCCGGCCAGACGTAGCGTGCGGCAACGGTCCCCCATGCGATCACGCTGAATGCGATGCTCAAAAAGAATGCGAGTTGCGGCGCCATGCGCGTCTCCTTTCGCCTTGATTCCGTAATCGGTACCAAGCCGCGTAACTGGTACCAATGGGTACCGTAACAGACCGAGTGTGGTACTATTCGGTACCGATGTCAAGATCAACGGAAAGTCGAGACGCTGCCGCGGTCCGGGCGCGTATCCTCACGGCTGCATTCGAGGCCTTCCAAGAACATGGCTACGCGGCGACCAGCACGCTCGAGATCGCGACGCGCGCGCGCGTGTCGAAGCGAGAGCTCTACGCGCTGGTTGGCAACAAACAGAAGATGCTCAACGCGGCTATCGGACACCGCGCCAAGCGGCTGCAGGCGCCCGCGGACATGCCAACGCTCGGCGATCGTGCGACGCTGGCGCATGTCCTGACACTCTTTGGCGCCCAGCTCGTGCGCGAGGTGACCGATCCGGCGGTGGTGGCGGTGTTCCGGCTGGCGATTGCGGAGGCAGTCCAAGCGCCCGAGGTGGCCCGCACGCTCGATGCTCTTGGGCGGGAGACGAGCCGCGCCGCGTTGCGCGACATCATGACCGAGGCACGCGACGCCGGATTGATCGATGGCCGCCCGCCAGAGCTCGCGGAGCAGTTCTCCGGGCTGTTGTGGCGCGACTTGATGGTCAGTCTGTTCCTCGGCGTCGCGGAGCGGCCGAGCCCTCGCGCGATCGAGGCGCGCGCTCGCGATGCCGCAGAGGCATTTCTGCGGCTACATCCGACGCCCGGTACAGAACGGCCGCCGTCGTAACATGAGGGGCGATGTGGCGCAAAATGATCTAACGCGTCTTCAGCGGAGCGACTCCATCTCGCGCGCGATCGCGCGCTGGATTTGCCGCAAGGCCGTCCGGCGGATCTCTCGGCGGGCATCGGGCGACATGGTCTGAGCGATCTGATCGATGGCCAGCGCGGCGAGGACATCGCGCGCTGACTCGCTCGCGCCAATCGCGGTGAAATCATCGCCGATGCGCACGATCCCGGTGCCTTCCTGGATGAGGCGCAGCAAGATCACGCGCGCCTGAGACGGCAGCTTGAACGGATCGGAAGACTCGGGCGGCAGGGTAATCGTCGCGCGCCACGCCGAGCGGCCGTAGGTCGTCAAATACAGCGTGTTGCCGCCGGCGTCGTCGGCCCCAACGCGCATGTCCGAAATACGTGGCATGCCGGGCAGCCCAACTGACGCGTCCTTCCATGTCCGTCCGCCGTCGACGCTGCTGAAGACGTCGGCGTCCGACGCGGCGAAGAGCCGGCCCGTGCTCCCCTCGACCGTGAACACGGTCCACGGTTGCGGCCCGGACACCGCCGTCCAGGTCTGCCCGTCGAAACTTAGCAACTGCGATCCTTTGAGCGCGTAGGCTGCCTGCGTCGAGACCACTTCGATCCGCGTGACGGTGCCGCTTGTCGGCACGGTATCGTCCCGCGGTTGTTCGTGCCACAGACCCGTCATGGTGTCGAGCGCGATCATCAGTCCGTCAGAGCGGGCGGTTAGGATCTGCGCGCCGGTCAAAGACGCGACGGCCGTGATGGATCCACCGACGTTGCCGATGCGTAGAAAGGCGGCGCGACCGCCGTCCGCGTCGGCGAAGAAACCGTGGACGTCGCCGTTTGCAGATCCCGCGCAGGCATACACGAGCTGACCTGAGCGTCGCCACGCCGGTGCAGCGACCGTTTCGATCGCGTTGGGTGCCAAACCAGCCGGGTTGCCGTCGACTGGCACAGGATTGCCTTCGCCCCTGAACGCGTGCGTCGCGTCATCCCATGTCGTCAGGCGAATGGCGGGAGCGCCATCGTATCGGTGCAGCAGCGCGCCGAGCGGATCGACGAAGCGCGTGACTCCGCCGTCGCCGCCGGCGAGCCAGTGCCACACCGCCCCCGCATCGTGATCGGGATGCAGCGTGATGTTGCCGTTGTCCTGCGTGCCGGACGCTAGGAGTCCTGGAAACCGCGAGCTGACCGCCAGTGTACCGCCGGGAATCGCGGGGCGCGTTCCGTAAAATTCTAGCACCGCGAGCGACCGGTTGTAGTCGCTGTCGAAGCACTGGCCGAGGTCGCGCGTCATCACCACGCCGCCATCGCTCGCGACGATCAGGTAGTCGGCCTGCAGCGAATTGAACGGAAAGCACACCGCGTGAATGTCGTCGTGCAGGCCTCTCGCCTTGCCGTGGCAGGGCAGTCCGTCCACGCCGACACCGCTTGAACCGGTCAGCCTGCTCCACCTCGCACCGCCATCGCTCGAGAGAAACGGCCCCTTCACCCAACCGAGCGCGACGACGTCCGGACGATAGGCCGACACGCCGATCGCCCTGTTGTGATACCCCTGTTCGCCGACGTCAGCCGGCATCGCGGCTGCGTACCAATCGCGACCGCCGTTGTCGGATCGAAGCACGCACAGGATCGTCGATTGGTTGTCCATCGCGGTCATGTACATGCGATCGCGGGCGCTCGCGCAGGAAGCGAGGACGAAGCCGTCGGCGTTCGTCTTCGCGATGTCGGGCACGTTCGCCGGCGTCAGCGTGAGCACGCCGTCGATCCAATCGCCGGCAAACAACCGGTCGGGTTCGGCCGGTGACTTCGGCGTCCCGGCCTTGATTGAAACGGGCGCGCCCCACGCGCACGCTACGGCGGTCCCGGGACCGCGCGCGATCGACACACACGTTCCGAGCGGGAGACCGACGGCTTGGCTCCAGGAGTACCCGTTCACGTCGGTAGGCCTCGCCGGCACGTCCGACCAGAATAGGCCGTCATCGGTACCAATCACGAGGCGTCGTGGCTGGTCGATCGCGACGATGGCGTTGACGGATGCGCGCGAAGGAAGCGGAATCCTGAGGTCAGACTGCTTGACGATCATCGCGCCGACGACCGCCTGGAGCTCGATCAAGAACAGATTGTCGGCGTCGCGGCAGCCGGCATAGACATGCTCGCGACCGTCCGGGCCGAACGCGAGCGACAGGATTCCCGGCGTCTCCCAACGGTCGCTCAGCGGAATCGCACGATAACCGTCGCGGTATGTCGGGCTGACGATCGGGTTGATCAGCCACGCGCCACCGGCGTCGGATCCGGCAACCACCGAGTTGCCGTCCGACACGACCGCATGAATATGCCCCGTGTGCCACGTCGCGCGCTGATCGTCGACCGCGATCGAAGCGACCTGTGCCGGCCGCCATTCGAGATCCCCAACGAGACGGCTCGCGCGCGCCGCCGCGGCACCGGCGAATCGAGACTCGTCGAATCGCGCAAGGATCTCGAACGCCGTGAGGCCCCCATGAGGCTGTGGCATGTCGACGACTCCGGCTGGGGCGCCACATCATAGACCGTCGGCTCGTCCGGGTCTCGCTTGATCTTCGCGATCGCGTCGCCTGTCTATTGATCGTTCGGCGTGAGGCGGATGGACTCCCAACGACTAGCTGGCGGATGATTGACCCGCGGCTGAAGATGGCCGCCGCCGTAACATTGATCGCGATGTCAACGCCTCCACTCGATCGGCTCTTTCTCGACCGCGCTCGTGACTACCTCGCGAACGAATATCCAGCGAAACTTCGACTCGCGATGGCGGCTCTGCCTGATGACCAGTTATGGTGGCGGCCGAACAACGGATCGAATAGCGTCGGAAATCTCCTGCTGCACCTGAACGGCAACCTGCGCCAATGGATCGGATTCTGAGCGAGCTCGGCGCCGCACGCTTGGGCGAACGATGCGTGATTCAGGGTCGCGACCTCACGGTTCTCGAGGCCGTCTTCCACGTGACCGAGCACTTCGCGTATCACCTGGGGCAGATCATCTTGATCATCAAGATGCTCCAGTCAGGCAGCGTGCATTTCTACGACGACGCTAGTGGTCTGGCGCGGCCGCTCTGGCGGAAATAGGCTCACCGACTTCAGCCGCAGTGTGCGGGCCTATAGTAGGGCCATGCTCACGAAGCGCGAGTTCCTCAAGACGTGCGGACTGGCCGTGTTGGCCGCGCCGTTCGCCGGCCTGCAGATGCGCGCGCACAAGAACTACGTGTGGCTGCGGCCGAACCTTCGCAAATCCGTCGATGAGCTGAAGCGCGACTTCGCGCTGATGAAAGCCTCCGGCCTCACAGGCGTCGTCGCCGAGGTCTATGCCGGGCGAGTCGCACTCTACCGCAGCCACCGATTTCCCGTGCAGGCCGAGTGGCTCGAGTTGGCGCTGCCGCTCGCCAAGGCGGAGGGTCTGGAGTTGCACGCCTGGATGTGGACGATGGTGTGCCTGCAAGAGGATGTGATCCGGGATCATCCTGATTGGTACAACGTCAACGCGAAGGGCGAGTCCGCGCACGACAAGCCGGCCTACGTCGATTACTACAAGTTCTTAGATCCCGCGCGGCCGGAAGTGCGCGAGTTCATTCGAGACACGGTGACCGAAATTGCGGCGATTCCTGGCGTCGCCAGCGTGCACCTCGATTACGTGCGCCATCCCGACGCGATCCTGCCGTCCGGACTCTGGTCGAAGTACGGCATCGTCCAGGATAAGGTGTACCCGCCGTACGATTACGGCTATACCGAATACAACCGTCGCCAATTCAAGGCGGCCCACGGCGTGGACCCGATCGAGCTCGAAGACCCCGAGTCGAACACCGCGTGGGTTCAGTACCGCCTCGACGGTGTGGTCGATCTGGTCAATGATTATCTGGTGCCCGCGGCGCACGCCAAGGGGACGAAGGTCACGGCAGCGGTGTTTCCCGGGCCGAGCCGAGCGCGCACTATGGTCCGCCAGGACTGGGGCCGGTTCCAGCTCGACGGATTCTTTCCGATGCTCTATCACCCGTTCTACAACGCCGGTCCTGAGTTCGTCAGGCAGTACACCGAAGAAGCGGTTCGGACGGTGAAGGCCCCGATCTACAGCGGGCTCTATGTCGCGCCGCTCGACGAGGCCGAGTTCTCGAAGACGATCGATATGGCAATCGCGGGCGGCGCGGCTGGAGTTTCGATCTTCGACGCCGGCGCCATGACCGACGAACGCTGGCGGCTGCTGAAACGTGCAGTGTCGGGATGAAGCGCGTCGCTGTGCCCATCGCCGGCGCGCTCGCGTGCATCACGATCCAAGCGCAGGCCCCTGGCCTCACGCATCCTCACCCGCGCGGCTATGTGGCGTACCGGACGACGAGCGCTGTGACCGTGGACGGCCGGCTCGACGATCCGGCCTGGGCCCAGGCGGCATGGACCGAAGACTTCGTCGACATCGAAGGCGATGCGAAACCGCGCCCGACGTGGCCAACACACGTCAAGATGCTCTGGGATGATCGGTTCTTTTACGTCGGTGCGGAGCTGCGCGAACCGCGTGTCTGGGCGACGCTCAAGGACCACGACTCGGTCATCTTCCACGACAACGACTTCGAAGTCTTCATCGAGCCGGGCCGAGACAACCGCGCCTACTACGAGTTCGAGATCAATGCGCTTGGAACTTATTGGGATCTGCTACTCCCCAAGCCGTATCGTGACGGCGGCCATGCCGTGAACAGCTGGGAGATCCCCGGGTTGAAGTCGGCCGTCAATGTGAATGGCACACTAAACGATTCGCGAGACACGGATCGATCGTGGACGGTCGAGCTGGCATTTCCCTGGGCCGTGCTGAAGGAGCACGCCAGTGCGCCGGCGCCGCCGCGCGACGGCGACCAGTGGCGCGTCAACTTCTCTCGCGTTGAATGGCGCGTCGAGCCGGCGCAGACCGGCTACACGAAAGTCGACGGCGTCAAGGAGGACAACTGGGTGTGGTCGCCTCAGGGCGCAGTCGACATGCACCAGCCCGAAATGTGGGGATACGTGCAATTCTCGACGTCGTCGTTACGCGCCGTGCCGTTCGTGGCTGACCCATCATGGCCCGCGCGCGCGTGGTTGCACGACGGGTACTACGCGCAGCGGACGTTCAGGGAGCGTCACGGCCGTTACGCGCAGACGCTGGCTGAGCTCGGGCTGCCCGTTCCGCCGGGCAGCGTGCTCGGCGATGCGGACATGACCAGCGACGACGCGGCTCGCTACACACTGTCCATCGTCGTGGAGCCTCGAGGCGGACGGCGCGTGCGGTGGTTCGTCAACCAAGAATCGGCGGTCTGGAGCCGGTCGGCCGATCGCTGAGTCACGCTCGCCGACGGCATCGAGTCATCTACACTCCTGCGCATGAAGCGTCAACACATCCGATTCGGTCGAGTCACGGCCGCGTTCGTGCTGCTCGTCAGCTGCCGATGATGAGCCCGGCCGACAGCAGCGCCGCGTAGCACAGCCCGACGCCGGCAGTCTTGGCGCTGACGGGCTCGACATCTTCGAGGCGGGTGACAAACACCAGGCGCGTCGTCCAGATCGCCAGAGGCAGCGACAGCAGCGGCAGCAGCATCCCCGGACCCAGACCGAGTCCGCGCCAGAACCAGAACGGCAGCGCGTAGGCGAAGACCGTGAGGATCACGTATTCGGCACGCCCCCCTGCCGCGCCCCACACGACGGGACGCGTCCTCCAGTCTTTCGCTTTGTCGATCGCGATGTCGCTGAGGTCATCGACGACCATGACGTTCGTGATGATCGCGCCGAGCGGCAGGCCGATCACCCAAACCTGCCACGGCAGCGCTCCGGCGACGACGTGCCAGCCGACTGGCTGCACGAAGAACTGGGCCGCCTGAACGTAGTACGTGCCGACAACCGCGACGATGCCGAACAGCACGAAGAACACGGGGTCCGCAATGCCGAGCCGGGTCTGCGAGTAGCGGCCGGCACAGTAAGTCGCGCTGCCGATCGTTCCGATGAGACCAAACACGGGCGCCATCACGCCCGCGTATCTGATCAAGGACGCGCCGACCAGAGCGCCGAGCACAAACCACGCGACGGTGAGCCGCCGAAGAGTTCGCAGCGACAGCGTGCCGTTGTCCACGGCGTCGGCAAGGTCCGGATGCTCGCGCAACGGCGCAAATGCAGTCAGCAGCCAGTAATTCTCAAGATACAGCCCGCCGACATGGATGCACCAGCTCGCAATCAGACCAAGGATCACCGGCAGGAGCGAAAAGACGTGATTGTGATACGCGAACGCTGCGCCGACGAGCACCGGTGCTACCGCGGCGGGAAGCGAATGGGCCAAGTGCAGGAGCAGAGGAACCCACCATGCGCGCGCGGCCATCGCGCATCAGCCTACTTCGTTTGCGCGCGCGCCTGGAAGACGATCGAGTCCACGCGCCTGACGCGCCAATCGGCCGCATCCGGGTTACAGGCGAAGCGTGTCGATGAGGGCGGACAGCGCCGCCGGTTGCTGGCGGCGGCTCGGATAGTAGAGGAAATAGCCCGCGAATGGTTCGCACCAGTCTTCGAGCACGCGCACCAGTTGGCCGTTCGCCAGGTACGGCGCGGCGTGCTCCTCCATGAGAAACGTCACTCCAACGCCATCGATCGCGGCACGGACGAGCAGCTGCACATCGTCGACGACCAACGGACCGTCGACAGCGACGGTCAGCGACTGCTTGCCCTTATCAAATTCCCACCGGTAGATTTCATTCGCGCCGTGTCGAAAGTTCAGGCATCGATGCTTCGTCAGGTCGCGTGGCGACTTCGGCTTCGGATGGGCGGAGAAATACGTCGGGGACCCGACGATCGCCGCGCGCTGATCTGCTGACACTCTCACCGCGATCATGTCGCGCTCGATGAACTCGCCCAGGTGAATCCCGGCGTCGAAGTGGCCGGCAACAAGATCGAGGCGCATCTCGTTCGTCGTCGTGACGTCGAGAATGACGTCGGGGTAGGCATGCGCGAATGGGCCAAGCTTTGGCGCCAGCACCATGGTCGCCGCCAGCGGCGAGACAACGAGGCGCACGCGTCCGGCGGGGCGCTCGCGCAGGCCGGCAATCTGGTCGAGCACCGACTCGACGTCGCCGAGTGCGGGACGCAGACGGCCGATCAACTGTTCGCCGGCATCCGTGGGCGCGACGCTCCGCGTCGTTCGCGAGAGCAGCCGCACACCGATGCGTTCCTCGAGCCCGCGAACGGCGTGACTCAACGCCGATCGAGAGACGCCGACGCGCCTGGCCGCGCGCGTAAAGCTGCGTTCCTCCGCGACGGCGAGAAAGGCGGCCAGCACATTCAAATTGTCGAGTTCCATTGGTGAATGGTACTCACATCCCCATGCTGATTTGAACGTCTACTCCAGCCGGCAACGACCCGCTAGGCTGGGTGTATGACCAAGGGACAAGCACTTCAGAAGCGCACATTGGGATCGAGCCGGCTCGACGTCTCCGCCTTGGGCTTCGGCTGCATGGGCCTCAGCTTCGGCTACGGTCCAGCTGCGAGTCGTGAAGACGGCGTTGCGATCCTCAGAGCCGCCTTCGACGGTGGCGTGACGTTCTTCGACACGGCGGAAGCCTATGGACCGTTCGCCAATGAGGAACTCGTCGGCGAAGCGCTCGCGCCAATGCGCGACCACGTGGTCATCGCCACGAAGTTCGGCTTCAAGTTTGAGAACGGCAAGCAGGCCGGCCTCGACAGCCGTCCGTCACACATCCGCGAGGTCGCGGAGGCGTCATTGAAACGGCTCAGGACCGACCGCATCGACCTCTTCTATCAACATCGCGTGGACCCGAGCGTTCCGATCGAAGACGTCGCGGGTGCCGTGAGCGACCTGATTCGTGAAGGCAAGGTGAAGCACTTCGGTCTCTCTGAAGCCGGTGCGCAGACGATTCGCCGTGCCCATGCCGTTCAGCCGGTTGCGGCACTGCAGAGTGAGTACTCGTTGTGGTGGCGCGAACCGGAACGAGAAATTCTGCCGACGCTCGAAGAGCTCGGCATCGGCTTCGTGCCGTTCAGCCCGCTCGGCAAGGGTTTTCTGACCGGCAAGATTGACGAGAACACGAGGTTCGATCCGGCCGACTTCCGAAATATCGTGCCGAGATTCACCGAAGAGAACCGGAAAGCGAACGTTGCGTTCGTCGAGTGGTTGAAAGCGTTCGCTGTGCGCAAGAACGCGACGCCCGCCCAAGTCGCCCTGGCCTGGCTGCTGGCGCAGAAGCCGTGGATCGCGCCGATTCCGGGCACGACCAAGCGACATCGGCTCGAGGAGAACCTGGGCGCCTTGCGGATTGAGCTGACCGGCGACGACCTGCGCGACATCGATCGCGCGGCCTCTCGGATTGAAGTCCATGGTGCCCGATATCCCGAGCACCTCCAGAAGATGGTAGGCAGGTAGCCACATGAAGATACTGGTCGTTGGCGCCACCGGCAGCATCGGACGTCTCTCGCGGCTCGATCCGGATCCCGCGGATGCCCTGGACGCGGTCCACGATGTCGCGAACATGCCCTTGAATCAGGAACCGCAACGGGTGCGAGACGATCTCCTCGAGATATACGCATGCCTGACGTCGTCGTAGTCATTGGAGCCGGCCAGATCGGTCAGGCGATTGCGGTGATGTCGCCGAAGTGCGAGGCCATGAGTCAAAGACGGGGTAGCAGTGTGAATATCACAAGGATCGGATCGCAGCCGTCGGCCAAGGGCCCGGCGGACTGGTTTACAGGTGCCGTGCGGATCGACGCGCCGTTTCAGCGTTCATCTCCGGCACGCATCGGCGGCGCAACCGTGACCTTCGAACCCGGCGCTCGCACCGCCTGGCACACTCATCCACTCGGACAGACGCTGATCGTCACATCCGGTTGCGGACGCGTGCAGCGTGAGGGTGCGCCGATCGAAGAGATCCGTGCTGGCGACATCGTATGGTTCGAACCCGGAAAACGGCACTGGCACGGCGCCTCGCCGACTACGGCGATGACACACATCGCTATCGCCGAGATGCTCGACGGCAAGGTCGTCGACTGGATGGAACTCGTCAGCGACGACGAGTACGGCCGTCGTTGAGGCCGATGGAACATTGGTGAAGCTTCCCGCGATGACGACACGGACAAGTCCACTCTTCACGCTAAACAATGGCGTCCAGATCCCCGCCATTGGCCTCGGGGTCTTTCAGAGTTCACCCGAACAAACCGCGGGTGCGGTCGAATCCGCCCTCGCCCAGGGCTACCGACTCGTCGACACTGCAGCCGCGTATTTCAACGAGGCCCAGGTCGGTGAAGGTCTTCGCCGATCCGGCATTTCCCGAAGCGAGGTGTTTCTCGAGACGAAGATCTGGATCAGCGACTACGGCTACGACGCCACGCTGCATGCCTTCGACAAGAGTGCCCGAAAGCTCGGTGTTGACCGCGTCGATTTGCTGCTGCTGCATCAGCCGCTGCCGAGTCGATTCGACCTCACGCTCGAGGCTTAT
>CAYQRM010000191.1:0-14368 GCA_964419785.1 uncultured Solibacteraceae bacterium
CCTCACGCGCGCGAAGCCCAGCTCGAGGTCGCAGATGAGATCGTCGATCGCTTCGATACCGACCGAGAGCCGAATCGTTCCCGGTCCAACGCCGGCCGCGCGCAGCTCCTCTTCGCTGAGCTGACGATGGGTCGTGCTCGCGGGATGGATGATCAGGCTCTTCGAGTCGCCGACGTTCGCGAGGTGCGACCACAGTGTCACGCCGCGGATGAAATCCTGCCCCGCCGCGCGCCCGCCCTGACAATCGAAAGAAAACACGGCACCCGCGCCCTGCGGCAGGTACTTCTCGACGAGCGCGCGGTACTTGCTCGTCGAGAGGCCCGGGTAGGTGACATTCGACACGAGCGCGTGTGATGCCAGGTGCCTGGCGACGGCTGTCGCATTCTCGACGTGACGTGCCATGCGCAATGACAGCGTCTCGAGGCCCTGCAGGAACAGAAACGCGTTGAACGGGCTCATGCAGGCGCCGAGATCGCGCAGGCTCTCGGCGCGTAGCTTCATGAGATAGCCGTACGTGCCGAACGTTTCATGGAACTGCAGGCCGTGGTACGCCGGTGAAGGCTGCGCCACCACCGGATAGCGGCCGTTCGACCAGTTGAACGTGCCGGAATCAACGACCACGCCGCCGATGCTCGTGCCATGGCCGCCGATGAACTTGGTCGCCGAGTGGATGACGATGTCCGCGCCCCACTCGATCGGCCGGCAGAGAAACGGCGTCGCGAACGTGTTGTCGACGATGAGCGGAAGATCGTGCGCGTGAGCAATCGCGGCGACCGCTTCGATGTCGAGCACGTTGCCGCCGGGATTGCCAATCGTCTCCCCGTAAAACACTTTCGTGTTCGGCCGGACGGCGGCCGTCCACGCGTCGAGTTGGTCAGGATCGACCCATGTGAGCTCGATGTTCATCTTGCGGAGGACGTGCTTGAGCTGATTGACCGTCCCACCGTAGAGTGCCGACGACGAGACGACGTGATCGCCCGGGTTGAGCATCGTGAAGAGCGCCGCCGCCTGCGCGGCAATGCCGCTCGCGAACGCCACCGCGCCGCATCCGCCCTCGAGACTCGCCATCCGTTCCTCGAAGACGGCGACGGTCGGATTCATGATCCGCGAGTACGTGTTGCCGTACTCCTGAAGGTTGAAGTACGCCGCGGCCGATTCCGGATCCTCGAACACGTAGCTCGTGGTCTGGAAGATCGGCACGGCGCGGGCGCCGGTGTTCGGGTCGGGTCGCTGCCCGGCGTGAACCTGGCGCGTGTCGAATCCAAAGTGACGCGAGTCTTCCATCAGTTGTCGAGCGCCAGAAACTTCCGGATGAGCGGAATCTGGCGCGCCTCCTCCAGCAGAAAACAATCGTGACCGTACGGCGCGTCGATGACGTGGAGCTCGACGTCCTTGCCCGCGGCCCGAAGCGCCGCGGCCAGCGCCGTCGAATCCGAGGGTGGATACAGCCAGTCGGAGCTGAACGCGATGAGCAGCGTGCGCGCCTTGACGGCGCGGACCGCGTCAGCCAGGCGCCCGCCGCCGTGCTCGCGCGAGAGATCGAAATACGTCAGCGCGCGCGACAAGCACAGGTACGTGTTGGCGTCGAACCGCTTGACGAACGCATCGCCCTGATGACGAAGGTAGCTCTCGACTTGAAACTCCGGCTCGGTCGCCGTGTACCGAATGTCGTCGGCAAACTGCAGGCGCCGGCCGAACTTCATGTCGAGGGCCTCGGCCGAAAGGTACGTGATGTGTCCGATCATCCGCGCGACGGCCATGCCGCGTGCAGGCGAGCGACCCGACTCGTAGTAATCGCCATCCTGCCAGTCGGGATCGCTCGTGATGGCATTGCGCGCGATGGCGTTCCACGCGACCCCCTGCGCGCGGAGCGCGTGCGTGCTCGCGATCGGCACAATCGCGTCCACATCGTCAGGAAACAGCACGGCCCACTCGAGCGCGATCATGCCGCCGAGCGAGCCGCCGGAAATCGCCGCGAGGCGCGCGATGCCGAGCTCGTCGAGCAGCGCCCGTTGCGCGCGCGCCATATCAGCGACCGTCACGACGGGAAACGTCGATCCGTACGGCCGACCGGTCGATGGATCGATCGATGATGGTCCGGTCGTGCCGCGGCAGCCGCCGATGAGGTTCGAGCTCACGACGAAATATCGATCGGTGTCGAACGCTTTGCCGGGGCCAATCATGCCGTCCCACCAGCCGAGGCTGCGGTTGCGCCCGGCGTCGCGCTGGTCGGCGCCGAATCCGTCGCGCGTGCTGGCGGCCGGCGCGGTGCTCGAGACGCCTGCCGCGTGCGCGTCGCCCGACAGCGCATGACACACGAGGACTACGTTGTCGCGCGCCGGCGACAGCGTGCCGTACGTCTCGTACGCGATCCGGACCGGAGAAAGCGTGCGCCCGCAGTCAAGCTGGATCGGATGCGGAAGATCGAGGAATCGCGTGTCGACCGTGCCGACCGATCCGGCGGCAGTGTTCGAGGCGGGCATGGCTCCGCGAGCGATCATACCTCGCGCTTGGCCAGCGGCCAGTCTACGTGAGCGACGTGGTGAGAACTGACTGGCAGTTGCACGATGTATGATCCAGGACTTCGTCGACAGACATTCGAGCACACTGCCCCATACAAAGGGTCAGCAGGATCAGCGAGGAGTTCCACATGAGCAAAGCTACCGTTCAGAACGGCGTCAACGTCGACGCGCTGCTCGCGGCGCGCGAAGCGCTCAGGGCCGCGCCCCAAGCAGCGCAATTCACGTGGCGGGCGTCCTGCAAATGGCAGAACGGCACCCACAGCAAGACGAACATCAAAGGCTTCCACGGGCTCGGCGAGGAGCAGAAGCACAAGACCGAGTTCTCGTTCGACGCGGATCATCCGGAGATCTTCGCGTCCGAGGATCTGGGCGCCACGCCGATTGAGTACGTGCTCGTCGGCCTCGCGAGCTGCCTCACGGCGGGCGTCGCGGCGGTCGCGCAGAATCGCGGCATCCAGCTGCGATCCGTCGAAGCGAAGCTCGAGGGCAAGATGGACATTCAGGGCATCCTCGGCATCGACAGCGACGTGCGCAACGGCTACGACGACATCAAGGTCACGTTCCACATCGACGCCGACGCGCCGAAGAAGGACATCGAAGCGCTCGTCGCGCAGTCGCAGAAGCGCTCGGCCGTGTACGACGTGGTCACCAACCCGACGAACGTGACGGTCGAAGTGGTGTAGTGCCGACCGCGATCGTCATCGGCGCGGGCCATTCGGGCCTCGCGGCGAGCCGCCTCCTCAGCGAGCGGTCGATCGATCACGTCGTGCTCGAGCGCGGCGACGTCGCCAACTCGTGGCGGCACGAGCGCTGGGACTCGCTGCGCCTGCTCACGCCCAACTGGCAAAGCCGGCTGCCCGGCTATCGTTATGAAGGCGCCGATCCCGACGGCTTCATGACGATGGCCGAGGTCGTCGACTTCATCGCGCGGTACGCCAGCGCGACGTCCGCGCCCGTACGGACACACACGACGGTGACGTCGGTGAAGTCGATCGACGGGGGCTACCGCGTGTCGACCAGTCAAGGCGAGCTGGACTGTCGGACGCTCGTGATCGCCAGCGGCGCGTGCAACGTCGCGCGCCGCCCGGCGCTCGCGGAAGCTGTGCCGCCGCCGATCACGTCGATGACCGCGCTCGAGTACCGGCGGCCCGATCAGCTGCCCGACGGCGGCGTGATGGTCGTCGGTGCGTCGGCGACAGGCGTGCAGCTCGCCGACGAAATTCACCGATCGGGCCGGCCCGTCACGATTGCCGTCGGCGAACACGTCCGGCTGCCGCGCATGTACCGCGGCCGCGACGTCCTCTGGTGGATGCACGAATCTGGCGTCTGGGATCAGCGTTACGACGAAATGGACGACCTCGTGCGCGCGCGCAAGCTTCCGTCGCCGCAGCTGGTCGGCACGCCCGAGCGCATCACGCTCGATCTCAACGCCCTCGCCGACTCCGGCGTCGCCATCGTGGGGCGGCTCGCGGCGATCCGCGATGGCCGCGCGCTGTTTTCCGGCGGATTGCTCAATCAGTTCGCGCTCGCTGACTTGAAGATGGATCGTCTGCTCGACACGTTCGACGGGTGGGCCGCCGGGCGTCCGCGCGATCTCGACGTCGGCCCGATCGAGCGGTTCGAGCCCACGCGCATGCCCGACACATCGCGGCTCGAGCTGGATCTCAACAGCGGTGAAATCAAATCGATCGTCTGGGCGACCGGATTTCATCCTGACTACAGCTGGCTCGATCTCCCCGTTGTCGATCGCAAGGGCCATCTGACACACGACGGCGGCGTGGTCGACGCGGCCGGCGTGTACGCGCTCGGCCTGCCGGTCTTGCGTCGACGCAAATCCACGTTCATTCACGGCGCAGAAGACGACGCGCGCGACGTCGTCGATCACTTGGTTGGGTATTTAGCGAAGCCCATGACGCAGCGGATGAGCTAAAGTCGACAGAGCGCCCCACTGACTGATTGATCGAATGTAGGCACGGAGGTCAGTATGGCTACTGCCAAGAGTCCGATTCCGGAAGGCTTCCACACCGTCACGCCGCATCTCATCTTCGACCAGGCGGCCCAGGCGATCGAGTGGTACAAGAAGGCGCTCGGCGCGGACGAAAAGTCACGGTCGCTCGGCCCCGACGGCAAGGTGATCCACGCCGAGCTGCAGATTGGCACGTCGCGGATCATGTTGAACGACGCGATGTCGGGCGGAAGGAGTCCCAAAGCGTACGGCGGGTCGCCAATTTCGCTCTGGGTTTATGTTTCCGATGCTGACGCGTTGTTCAATCGCGCGGTGAAAGCTGGCGCCGAGGTACCGCCAGGACCGATGGGTCAGATGTCCGATCAGTTCTGGGGCGATCGGTGCGGCAGCTTCACCGATCCGTACGGGTACCAGTGGACGATCGCGACTCACAAGGAAGATCTCACGCGAGCCGAGATGGACAAGCGAGCAGAGACGTTCTTCAAACAGTTCACGCACTGACGTAGGTACCGACATCGGCGGGCCGGTCGCGAACGCGCCGGCTCGCCGATGCCTTCGGAGCTCGCTCGACAGTAATCGCGATCGTCACGGCGGCCATCGCGAACAGGTCCATCGCTCCGAGCGCAAGCAAGATCGCCATCAGATTCCCGCAGGAGCGAGCGCAGTGAATGCCAAGGCGCAAGCCTTGCTGAAACGGCGCGCCCGCGCCTGTCAGCTGCTGTTCGAGGGCCTCGAGCTGGCGCGCTTTCCGCGGGGTGAACTGGAAGGCGCCGGCAGCAAGCACGATGGCGCTCGTGGCGATCGGGCTGACGTGCGCGAGCCTGTTGCCGAGCGGCACGGCTGCGGCGCTGATCGCGACCCACACGAGAAAATAGCCCGCGCCGACGATCGCGATGCGCCGCAACGGGTGAGGTTCGCCTCGTCGCGCTGCCAGCTGCCAATCGCGCCGCAGCATCAGTGCTGACGACGGCAGCATCATCGCCACCATCATCAGCACCGACACCGCGATCGACATCGTGCCGCCCCCGGGCATCGGCATGTCGCCCATCGCTCACGCCCCGTCGTACTTGTCGTGGTGTTTCCACCACACGCCGGTCTCGTTGCGTCCGAGCGGCGCGCGGTCGAGCCACTGATACATGCCCCACAAGCCGTCGAGTCCGCGCGAATAGCTCGAGTACGTGTGATAGACGACGCCGTCCTCGAGGACGAACGCGCTCATGCCCGGCCGCTCCCGCAAGTACGTCGCCGGATCGGTGCCGCTCATGGTCGCCATCTCGGCGACCGGAGCGTCATCGCCGCGCCACTGCCACGCACCCTCGCGGTGGTAGTTGTATTCGATGCCCGTCTTGCGCTGCTGATCCTCGGTGAAGCCGACGCTGTAGTCGGCGTTGAAATCGCTGCCGAACGACGACACCCAGGGAAACGTCCAGCCCATGCGATGCTTGAACTCCCTGAGCTTCGCGAGCGGCGCGCGCGATACGGCCGTCAGCACGACGTCGTGATTCGCGAGGTGCACGGAGAAGCCGTTGAAGCCGTCCGCGATCGCCGAGCACGACGGACAGCCGGCCTTGTAGTCGGGTCCGAACATGAAGTGATAGATGAGCAGCTGCGAGCGGCCGCGAAACAGATCGGCAAGCGAAGCCGGTCCGGCCTCCGTGTCGAACCGATAATCCTTGTCGACGCGCACCCACGGCAGCTCCCGCCGGCGTCGCGCCAGCTCGTCGCTGCGATGTGTGACGTCCTTCTCCGCCGCGAGAAGATCGAGTCGCGCCCGGAGCCATTCTTCGCGTGTCCCAGTCTTGTGTGTCGTCACGTGGTCTCTCCTCTGTGAGATAGATTTAGCTCCCGGCGAGCGATCCGGGGGAGTGACAAGTGTGGCGGGATTTCGATGGACTCGATAATTACCGCGGCTGCGCATGCCCTGGCCGCTGGCGATCCCCTTGGCGCACTGAAGCGGGTCGCGCTGCGAAATGATGCGCCGGCCCTGGCATTGCGCGGCATCGCGATGGCGCAGCTCGGCGACTTCGATCGCGCCAGGAAGCTCCTTCGGCGCGCGGGGCGGGCATTCGGTCCGCGAGAGACCCTGGCGCGCGCGCGATGCGTGGTCGCAGAAGCCGAGATCGCGCTCGTCTCGCGAGACCTGACCTGGCCGGCGAACTCTCTCGAGACCGCACGGGCGACGCTCGACGCCCACGGCGACCGCCTCAACGCCGCGCACGCGCGCCACCTCGCGATCCGGCGGCTGTTGATCGTCGGCAGGCTCGATGAGGCGGAGCAGTCAATGGCGGCCGTCGATCCGTCGCCATTTCCGCCGGCGTCGAAAACCGCGCACGAGCTCGTGGCCGCGGGGATCGCAATGCGACGCGTTCGGCCGCAGGCCGCGCGGGTTGCCCTCGACCGCGCCGAACGTTTCGCGCGCGAGGCGCGGATTCCCCCGCTCGCCGCCGAAGTGACGACCGCGTCGGCCGCGTTGACGACACCCGCGGCTCGATTGATTGCGAACGGCGCCGAACGATCGCTCGTGCTCGACGATGTCGAACGGTTATTCGCATCGAGCGCGATCATCGTCGACGCGTGCCGGCACGTCGTGCGCGGTGGACGCACGGTCGTGTCCCTGGCGAGGCGTCCCGTGCTGTTCGCGCTGGTGCGGACCCTGGCCGAGTCGTGGCCCGCAGACGCCACGAGAGATCTGCTCCTTTCTCGCGCATTCGGCGCGAAACACGTCGATGAATCCCATCGCGCGCGGCTGCGCGTCGAAATCGGACGGCTGCGCGCGGTGCTTCGGCCGCTCGCCAGCGTGCGCGCAACGACGCGTGGATTTGCGTTGACGCCTCGCCGTTCGCGCGAGGTGGCCGTGCTCGCGCCGCCAGTCGAAGGCGAACATGCGGCGGTGGTGGCGCTCCTCGCTGACGGTGAGGCATGGTCCAGCTCGGCGCTCGGGCTCGCGCTCGGGGCCAGCCAGCGCACGGTGCAGCGATCGCTCGATTCGCTCGCCGCTGCCGGCAAGGTCACGTCGTTTGGCAAGGGACGGGCACGGCGCTGGGTGGCGCCGCCGCTGCCGGGATTCACGACGACCTTGTTACTCCCTGGGCTGATGTCGATTGATTAGGATCGCCACATGCATCGATCGAGCGCTGACATCGTCGGCGAGTACGGACCGTTTGCCGCTGTCGACCACGTCCGCGGCGTGACCTACGACGGCCGGCACATCTGGATCGCGACGGGAACGGCCATCCAGGCCGTAGATCCGTCCAGCGGGAAAACGCAGCGATCGATTGACGTCGCCGCGCACGCGGGCTCGGCGTTCGACGGCACGCATCTGTTTCAGCTCGCTGAAGACCGCATCCAGAAGATCGATCCGAAGAGCGGGCGGGTGATCTCGACGATTCCGGCGCCAGGCGGCGGCGCCGACTCAGGCCTCGCCTGGGCGGAAGGCACGCTGTGGGTGGGACAGTACCGCGATCGCAAGATTCACCAGATCGATCCCGAGACGGGCGCGATCCTCCGCACGATCGCGTCCGATCGCTTCGTGACGGGCGTCACCTGGGTCGACGGCGAGCTATGGCACGGCACGTGGGAGGGAGACGTGAGCGACGTACGGCACGTCAATCCTCGCACTGGCGAGGTGCTCGAGAAGATCGAGATGCCGCACGGCGTGGAGGTGACCGGCCTCGAGTCCGACGGCCGCGATCGCTTCTTCTGCGGAGGCGGACGCAGCGGCAAGGTGCGTGTCGTCCGCCGGCCTACGCGGCGGTCAGCAGCGAGACCTCGCGATTCATCTCCTCGCTGAGCGATTTGTGCAGCGCCTGCACGCGCGGAAGATCCCACGCGAACGACGCGATTTCATCGGTGATCGCAAACAGGCTGACTGAAAGCTGATCGCGAAGCGCCTGATACTCCGCGAGCGCGGCGTCGGTGCCGCGAACGATGGCGTGCGCGAGCAATTCCGCGTCGCGCAACGCATCGGTAATGCCGTGCGCGGTGATCGGATCCTTGAAGTACCCCGCGTCGCCGACGAGCGCCCACCCCGGCCCCCAGGCCGGCCGCAGGAATCCGGGCAGTCCCGCGAACGCGCGGTACGGCGACAGCGGCGCGGCGCCGAGCGCGGCCGCCAGCTCCGGCGAGGTCTCGCGCACGATCGCGTGAAACCCGGCAGGAAGATCGCGTCGCAGATCGCCCATGAACCGATCACGTGCCGCCGCCGCGAAAACGACCGTCTCGCCGTTGTTGGTGGGAATGACGCCGAGCGTCGCGCCGGGCACGTAGTGCCAGTGATAGCCGTCGACATTCAGGTCGCGGACGCGTGTGTAAATCAAGCCGCTCATGTGCTGTCCGGTCCGATAGGCGACGGCGCCGGCTCGCCCGGCGACCGTTGAATTGATGCCGTCCGCGCCGACGACGATGGTCGCCGCGATTCTGCGCTTCACGCCGTGGCTTTCGACGAGCACGCCGCTCGCGCGTCCGGCAGCGTCCCGCAAGAGCTCTTTCACGCGTACGTGATACGCGATCTGCGCCCCGGCGGATCCAGCCGCGGCCGCGATCAGCGGATCGAGCACGGTGCGACGAGGCGCGTAGAGCGCGTCGACGCCGTCACGCGGTTTGATCCGAATCTCGATCGCGCTCTTCCCATAGTGAAACGTGGTCGTCTTGATCTTCGGCGTCCCGGCGGCCTCAATCGCATCGATGAGGCCCCAGCGCTTGAGCTGCAGCACAGCGCCGCGCATCAACGCGAGCGTCGAGAGCGTGTCGGCGCCTTGCCTGCCCTGCTCGACGACGAGCACGTCCAGGCCGGCTCGGGCAAGAAGCAACGCGGTCGCTGCGCCCGCGCATCGCGCGCCGACAACCACCACGTCATAGGACGATCGCAGCGAGTCGATCGCGTCAACAATGGCGTACTTCACCATGGTCAGCTCGCTGCCGCTTCGACGAACGTTTCTGGATGCGCGATTCGATCGGCAAGAAACTCGGCATCCCGGCCGACGCCATCGATCGATGCCGATCCCCGCGTTCTCTGGAAGTACATGCCGAGCGTGAAGAGTCCCGGAGCGGGCGTCACGCCGTCCTTCTGGCGGATCTCGCCGCGCTCGTCGAGCACGGGCACCTTCAGCCAAGGGTAGTGGCGCGCGAATCCTGTCGCCCAGACGACCGTGTTGATGCCGTCGGCGCGGAGATCGAGCGTGCACTTCGGCACGCCAAGCGTCGACGGCCATGTCGGCTCGAACGCCTCGGGCGCCGTGACGGGGCCGATTGACGGCGTGTCCGCAATGAAGGCGTCGATTCGCTGCAGCATCTGCGCCATCTTGATGTCCGATGCGGCGGCGCTGGCGGCGAGGTCGTCTTCGAACGCCACGCGATCGTGCGCGGCGTCCGCCAGTCGTCCAGCAATCCTCACGCCGCGGCGCTGGAGGGTCGCGATGTCGATCGACGGGCCAGTGCGGCCGACGAGCTGCAAGGACGGTTGATGCCGCGAGGTGTCCACATCGAACACATCTCCGCTCGTCGCCTCGAAGAAGCCGAGCGCGTCGAACCACCAGAGGATGTCGCGACCACGATAGCTGCGCAGCATTCGCTGATGCCGTCCGACGGCGAGCGTCACCGGCCGGCCCGATCCGTGAATCTCCTCGGCAATTTGCACGCCGGTCGACGACGCGCCGACGACGAGGACACCTCCCGCCGGGAGTTCATCGGGATTTCGATACGCGGTCGGCGCAATCTGCGTGAGCCGTCGTGACAATCGCCGCGCCACAGGCGGCACGAACGGCCGATCGTTGTAACCGGTCGCGATGACGACATGACGAGCGAGCCACTCTCCGCGCGTCGTCTGGACGTGAAACTGCGTCCCGGAGCGCTCGAGAGCGAGCACGGTCGTTCGGGCCTCAATCGGGGCCTTGAACGAAGCCGCATACCGCTCGAGATACTCGACGAGCTCTGCGGCTGTCATGTACCCGTCCGGCTCGGGCCCGTCGTAGCGGAAGCCGGGAAGACGCGTCTGCCAGTTGGGCGTCAGCAACCGAAGCGAGTCCCACCGCTCGGTTCGCCATCGCTCAGCGACGCGCCCGCGTTCGAGGACCACGTGGTCCACGTCACGGTCGGACAGACAGCGGCTCATCGCGAGCCCCGCCTGCCCACCGCCGATGATGACTGTATCGATGCGATTCACGTCGGACCTTCCCTGCGTCGTTGACTCAATGACCCAATGGCCCGATGGCCCGCTAGGCTCTCGTGCACTCCGCCGTGACGTTCACGACGGTGCCCTTCGTCAGCACGTCGAATACCGCGGAGCGGGCCTGCGACTGCGCGACGATTTCCGCGAGCTTCTCGGGCGATGCGTCGCCCTTGATGCGAAAGTGCACGCGCATCTCGTTGTAGCCATTTCGCACTTCGCTCGAGAGGCCGAGAATGCCGCGCAGATCGATGTCGCCCTCGACGGTCGACTGCACTTCGGTCAGCGTCACGCCGCGCGCCGCAGCGATGTTGCCAATGCCGGACGTGATGCACGCGGCGATCGCGTGCATGAGGAATTCGACCGGCGTCGGCGCGGCGTCACCGCCGACGAGCACGGCCGGATGATCGGCATTGAATTCGATCTCACCCGTATGACGGTGCTCGCCGCCGGCTCCGTAGAATGTTTCGATCCGGCTGCGGCTGTGCGTGCCCTTGATCCATTGATTGGTGGCGCGGAACTGGAACCTCGCCAGATCCGGTTGCGATTTGACGACGTTGAGGGTGGCAAAGAGCGTGGGCGTATCCACGCCGTTGAGTGGTCCGCGCTCGCGCTTCCTGGCTTCGGCGACTGGTGTGGCTGACATGAGGACTCCTTTGTTGATCCGGGGGCTTTGCCCCGGAACGACCCTTACTGGAGATATCGAAATCCGTCATCGAAACCCGCCACGCGGTGCATGGACGCCCGCGGCTCACCCGTAGTACCCTCGTCCACCCCGCTGAGGGCCGCATGACTACGGCCTGGTCGTCACTCGTCGCCTCGGCCGAGCAGGGCGATCGCGCCGCGGCCGATCAGCTCTTCTCGACGCTCTATGACGAGCTGCACCGCATGGCGCGGCGCGAGCTGTCCAAGCGCGGCGCGGGCGTGACGCTCGGCGCGACCACGCTCTTGCACGAGGCCTATCTCGATATTTCCGGCCGCGAGGGCGTCGCATTTCCGGATCGCAACCGGTTCATGGGCTATGCCGCCCGCGCCATGCGCGGCCTGATCGTCGACTACGCGCGGAGAAGGCAGGCGCAGAAGCGCGGCGGCGAGTTCGAAATCACCGCGCTGTCAACGAACGTCGAGGGCCTGCAGGCCAATGCCGACGAGCTCACCCGCATCAGCCAGGCGCTCGACGAGCTCGACGGCACCGACCCGCGCCTCTCGCGGCTCGTCGATCTGAAATTCTTTGGCGGCTTTTCGTTCGCGGAGATCGCGTCGATGATGGGCACGTCGGAGCGCACCGTCCAGCGCGACTGGCAGAAAGCGCGTATCTATCTTCACCGCGTGCTCCGCGACGACGCGTCGCTCGCGTGACGGCGGGTTTGGACGCGCGTTTCCGATCCTTAGATAGAGTGGCGATTTCATGAGCGTCATCAGCGCCGAGCGCTGGCAGCGCGCCAGCCCGCATCTCGACAGGGTGCTCGACCTGACGCCGGCCGAGTGCACGGACTATCTCGGGGCGCTCGAGGCGACAGATCCACAGACCGCGGCCGACGTGCGAGCGTTGCTCGAAGAGCACGGGCTCGTTACCGCCGAGGAATTCCTGTCCTCGCCTGCACTGGTTGAGCGGCCCGAGCCGACGCTGGCGGGCGTCACCCTTGGCGCGTACAGACTTGTCTCGCCGCTTGGACACGGCGGCATGGGGACCGTCTGGCTGGCCGAGCGCAGCGACGGCCGCTTTTCCGGTCAGGCCGCGGTCAAGCTGCTCAATGCCGCCCTCGTCGGCCGATCGGCCGAGCAGCGCTTCCGACGCGAGGGCACAATCCTCGCGCGCCTCACCCATCCGCACATCGGCCGGCTCATCGACGCCGGCGTGTCGGAGACCGGCCAACCGTACCTCGTGCTCGAGCGCGTCGACGGCCTGCCGATCGATCGGTACTGCGACGCCAAGCGTCTCTCGATTGACGACCGCATTCGGCTGTTTCTCGCCGTGCAGGCGG
This sequence comes from uncultured Solibacteraceae bacterium, assembly GCA_964419785.1. Taxonomy (GTDB): domain Bacteria; phylum Acidobacteriota; class Vicinamibacteria; order Vicinamibacterales; family SCN-69-37; genus DATEGZ01. Next base: position 12,637 of record CAYQRM010000191.1, read on the forward strand.
CGGTCGCCCACGCGCACGCGAGCCTGATCGTCCATCGCGATCTCAAACCGTCGAACGTGCTGGTGACCGCCGACGGGACGGTCAAGCTGCTCGACTTCGGCATCGCGAAGCTACTCGACCGCGAGGCGACCGATCCGTCGGTGACGATGCTGACGCGCGAGGGCGACGTCGCGCTCACGCCGAAATATGCCGCCCCCGAGCAGGTGACGGGCGGATCGATCACGACGGCGACCGACGTCTACGCGCTGGGCGTCATGCTGTTCGAGCTGCTGACCGGGCGTCATCCGTCGGGCGCGGACCCGCGCGGGTCGACGGACTTCGTCAAGGCGATCACCGAACGCGCCCCGCTGAAGCTTTCCTCCGCAGTTCGACCGAAAGCGAATGACGAAGATGTCGTCGCGCGCGCGGCGGCGAGAGGCACGAGTCCTGATCGACTCCGGCGCGGGCTGCAGGGCGACCTCGAGACGATCCTTGGCAAGGCGCTCAAGCAGGATCCAGCCGAGCGGTACGAATCGGTGGCGGAGTTCGAAGACGATCTGCGCCGTTATCTCGAGCACTTACCGATCGCCGCGCGCGGCGACGCGTTCGGGTATCGCGCGGCCAAGTTCGTGCGGCGACACCGTCGTCTGCTTGGCGCAGCCGCGCTCATCGCCGTGGCCGTCGGTGCGCTCGTCGTCTTCTACACGATCCGGTTGTCACGCGAGCGCGACCGCGCGCGGCAGGAAGCGGCGCGCTCGGCCAAAGTCAGCGAGCTGCTCATCGGCCTGGTGACGACCGCCGATCCGTACCGGACGCCCGATCCGCACGACCAGAATCCGCTCGACCTGGCCGTGCAACGGATCGACAAGGAACTGGCCGGCGAGCCGGAGATTCAAGCGCGGCTGCTGACGATGATCGGCCGCACGTACGAGCGGTTGGGCATGCATGCGAAAGCGCTGCAGATCCTCGAGCGGGCACTCGCGCTCGGACGCGCGACGTTCGCGTCCGATCACGCGACGTTGGCGCAGAGCCTCAACGATCTCGGCGTGCTGTACCGCGAGCAAGGGAACTTCGTCGCCGCCGAGTCCTTGCTGCGGGAAAGCCTCGCCATGCGCCGGCAGGTGCTTGGTCCGGGGCACAAGGACGTCGCCGTCACGCTCGTGGAGCTCTCGCGCGTGCTGACGGAAACGGGACGCACGGATGAGGCCGAAGCCGACATCCGCGAGTCGCTCGCGATTCGTCGGAACGTGTTCGGCGACGAGCATCAGGAAACCGCGGTCAGCAAGTCCGATCTCGGGCGTCTCTTGATGCAGCGCGGCGATCTCGCGGGCGCGGAGCCGCTGTTGCGCGAGAACGTTGCAACGACATTGCGCCTGATGGGCCCCGACTATCCAAATGTCGCGGCCGCGAAGTCGTCGCTCGCGTTGCTCTTGATGACGAAGGGGGATCTCGCGGCAGGCGACGCGCTGTTTCGAGAGGCCGCCGACATCTATCGACGCGTGTTCGGCCCGAACAGTACCGAGTACGCAGGATCGCTGAGCAACCTCGGACTCGCCGCCGAATGGCAGAACCGGCTCGCCGATGCGCAAGCGAATTTCGAGGAGTCGCTGCGAATCGCGGAGCCGCAGCTCGGCAGCGCGCATCCTCGCGTGGTCGCGTACGTCGTGAATCTGTCGCGCGTGCGAATCGCGCGAGGCGACGGCGCGGCCACCGAATCTGCCCTCCGCGAGGCATTGCGCGTGCGCGAGAAGCT
>CAYQRM010000192.1:0-36264 GCA_964419785.1 uncultured Solibacteraceae bacterium
AACTTCACGCGCGCGCTCACACAGCGCGGCGCGTTGGACGCGTTCGCGCTGTTCGCCGAGCGGTTCGCGCGCGAAGGCGATACGCGCCCAGGTTCGCGCTCGGCCGCGGTCTACAAAGTCGCGCCCGGCTGGGAAGTCACCGACGCGATGTACGATCAGTTCAAGCAGTTCTTGATCTCCGAGCACGTGAAGGTCGACGATGCCGCCATGACGGCCGACCGCGCGTTCATCAAGGCCGAGATCAAGTTCGAGGTCGACAAAGACCTGTTCAGCACCGAGGAAGCGCGCCGTAACATCGTCAAGATCGATCCGGTGGCGCAAGCCGCGCTCGGCTACTTCGACGAAGCGCGCAAGCTGCTGGACCTCAACGCCAAGAAGGGAAACACACAATAAGAAATGGGGCAATGGGGCAATGAGGCAATGGGTGAATGATTTCGCATGCATTCACGCATTGCCCCACTGCCTCATTGCCTCGCGGAATCAGGAGGGCGTCATGAAACAGGCGTCGGTGTGTGCAGGGATCGCCGTGGTTCTTGCGTCGGTTGCCCAGCCTCTCGCCCAAACACCCTCTCCAACGGCACATCCGTCGTTTGCTGGAACGTGGGCGCCAAGCATTCCGTCAGACAGCGACCGCCTGTTCGACGTCGGCCTCACGATGATCTCCGGACAGGGCCGGTTAATCATTGAGCAACGCGCGAACCGGCTGACGGTGACGATGACGATTCCTGACGACAAGCTCGAACCGTTGCTCGCGATTAATGGCCCGTTCTATCCAACCGCCATTTACTACTTATCGGACACGCGAACGGGCGGATATGGGGCCGGCGGCGCGCCCCAGCTGACGCAGCCGACCTGGCTCGGCAACCAGCTCGTCATTCCCAACCCGTGGCCGATGCTGAAGCGTCCGACAACGCAGACCTATTCGCTCGATGGTGACCACCTTGCAATTGAGACGCGCGTCGACATGGGCCCCGGCCGCGTGAACGATCACACGGAGCGATTCGAGAAGGTGCAGTGAGCACCTAAGCCGTCAGTGCGCCTGATTCAGAGCACCCGATCAGGCCGCTGCACAGCCCCATTGCCTCATTTCCTCATCGACTAGGGTCCCCCAATTCCCTTGCCCCTACCCATAGTGCTTGCTAGACTTGCCACGTCGCGAACGGGGCCAGGCGACTGAGCAAGTCGGGGAGTCAAGAAGTCGGGAAGTCGAAGAGTCGGGAAGTCGAGAAATTGAAGTAGCGCGGGCTATCACGCCCTTGCGAGCGTTCCCAGCCGCTTGAGCGTCGACGCGCGGGTGTCGACCGAAGCGGCTGTTTGTGTGTACGAGCGCGAGGGCGCGCGTGGGGAGCCCGCAGGGGCGCAGCCCCTCGGACGTGATGACGAGCGAGCGGAGAGCGAGCGAGTCGCGCGAACGGCGCGGGGCGACGGGGCCCCGCAAGTGAGCGCGTAGGGGAGCCCGCAGGGGCGCAGCCCCTCGGACCATTAAATGAAACTGTCGAGACTGCACATCGCTGGATTCAAGAGCTTCCCGGATCGCGCCGAGCTGGGCTTCGATCACGGCGTGACGGCGATCGTCGGCCCCAACGGCTGCGGCAAGAGCAACGTCGTCGACGCGATTACCTGGGTGCTCGGCGAGCAGAGCGCCAAGAGCCTGCGCGGCGAGCGGATGGAAGACGTGATCTTCGCGGGGAGCGACGCGCGCAAGCCGACCGCCGCCGCGGAAGTACGGCTGAAGCTGAGCGAGGTCGCGCAGGCCGCGATGACCGTGGCGACGGCCGAGCCGGCCGCGCCGCTCGAGCCGCTGCTCGACGAGCGGCCGCTCGTGACGAAGGACGTCGAGATCGGCCGGCGGCTCTATCGATCCGGCGAGAGCGAGTACTTGATTGACGGCGAAGTGTGCCGCCTGCGCGACATCCACGACCTGTTGATGGACTCGGGCCTCGGCGTGAAGGCGTACGCCGTGATCGAGCAGGGCAAGATCGGACAGATCCTCTCGTCGAGGCCCGGCGAGCGCCGCGCGCTCATCGAGGAGGCTGCCGGCGTCACGAAGTACAAGTCGCGTCGGCGCGCCGCCGAGCTCAAGCTCGAGGCCGCGCAGCAGAACCTGACGCGCATCGACGACATCATCTTTGAAGTCGAAAAGCAGCGCGGCGCGCTGCGGCGTCAGGCCGCGCGCGCGCGTCGCTACAAGCGGCTGCGCGAGGAGCTGCGGCGCTGGGAGCAGGTGCAGTTCGCGCGCAAGTACGAGGCACTGGCGACGGATATCGAGCAGGCCGAGACGCGGCTAGACGAGGCCCGCGCGCGAGAGGCGGCCGCTTCCGCGCACGTGGCCGAGCTCGAGACGGGGCTCGAGACCGTTCGCCTCGGACTCACCGGCGCGGAATCGGGCGCGACCGAGGCGCGCGAAGCGGCGCACGCTCGCGAGCTCGACATCGGCCGCCGCCAGCAGCAGATCGAATTCGACAAGCAGCAGATCGAGGAGCTGGGCCGTCAGGCGGAAACGCTTGCCGCCGAGATCCGCGATCTGACCGAACGGCGCGATCCCGCACGGCTCGCGATCGAAGCGCAGCGCGAAGCGGCGGCGCGCGCCCGCCAGGCGCTCGACGACGCGGGCCGCGAGGTCGCCGCGCGCGAAGCCGAGTACCGCGAGGCGCTCTCGGGTGTACAGGACGCGGAGCGGGAGGGCGATGAGACGCGCGCGGCCGCGCTGGCGGCGACGACGACGCTCGGGGCGCTGCGACAGGCGCGCGATCACGCCGCCGCGGTCCGCGATCGAGTCGCCGCAGAGCGCGAGCGGCTCGACGTCGAGGGACGCGATCTCGAGAATGAGGTCGCACGCGCGACCGCAGACCACACGCAGGCCGCACAGTCGGTCGCCTTGGCTCGCGACGCGATCGCGGCCGCGGCCCAGGCGCGCAACGATGCTGAAGCCGCGCTCGAGACGGAGCGCGCCGCGCGGACGCTTCTCGGTAGCGGCATCGCCGCACGCCAGCGCGATCTGGCCGGCTATGAGGCCGCGCTCGAATCGTTCGAACGGCTCGCGGCGAGCCGCGCGACGTTCGGCGACGGCGCGCGCTTTCTGCTCGCGGAGGCCGGCGACGCCGTGCGGCAGCACGGCGCCGTCGCCGATCATCTCCACGTCGAGCGCACGTTCGAGCGCGCCGTTGACGCGTTGCTCGGCGACCTCCTGCAGCACGTCATCGTCGAGCGTGTTGCCGACGTCGCCGATGCTCTGGCGGTGGCCGCCGAGCGCGGCGCCGGACACTGCGGATTCGTCGTGCTCGAAGATCTTCGAGAGCCGTCAGCGCCGCCGCCAGTTCACGTGCCGGCAGCAGCCCGCGCGCTCTCGGGTGTCGTCACGGCCAGCGGACCGTATGCCGCGGCGCTCGGCGCGCTCGTGGGCGAGGCCCTGATCGTCCGCTCGTTCGACGTTGCCGCCACGCTTTCGCGTACGACCGGCGTGCCGGTCGCGACGATGGCCGGCGAGGTGTTTCGCGGCGGCGGGCTGGTCGAGGGCGGATCGCGCGTTGACGCGCGCGGCATTTTCGAAACCCGCGGCGAAACCGAGCGCCTGCGCGAGCAGGTCACGCAGAGCACGGCCGAGCTGGAGCGCCTGACCCTCGAGGCGGCGGCGCTCGACGCGTCGGTCACGGCGCGGCAGACCGCCATCTCGATGGCAATCGAAGATCAGCATCGCCACGAAAAAGCCGCCGTCCTGTTCGAAGCGCAGATCGCTCGCGCGGCCGAAGAACTCGCCCGCGCGAACCGCCGCCTCGACGTCGTGCGCACCGAACGCGGACGCGCCGAGCAAGAGGAGGGCGCCGCCGACAAGCGCCGCGAGGAATCGACCGCGGCGATCGCTGTGCACGAGAACGCGCAACGCGGCGCGGCCGATCGGCTCGGCGACGTGCTGGCGCGGCTGCAGCAGGCACGCGAGATCGCCGAAGGCCGCACGCGTGCGGTGACCGAAGCGCGCGCCGCGCAAGCCGGCCTCGTTGAGCGCACATCCGCGCTCGACACCGACGTCGTGCGTCTCGACGACGCCGCGCGTGAGCTCGAGGCGCGCATCGCCGCGCGAACCGAAGATTCGGGCCGCAACACCACGCGCCGCGAAGAGCTGCGCCACTCCGTTCGCCAGACCGAGGCGCTGCTCGACGAGGACGTTCGCGTGCTCGACGTCCTCAAGCAAGAGGTCCGCGCGCTCGACGAGCGCGTCACGGCGCTCCGCACGGACTTCAGCGCGCGCGAGCACGAGATTCGCGGTGCCCGCCACGCGTTCGAGGCGGTCCGCAACGAGCTGACGCAATCCGAGGTCGCTCGTGCGAGGGCGGCATCCGACCTCGCGCATCTGACCGCGGCGTGTGCGGAAGCCGTCGGTCTGTCGATCGACGAGGTCGTGTCGGCCGTTGCGCGCATGGAAGAAGCGGGCGAGCTCGTCGCGCCGGCCCGCCGCGTCGCGGCCGTGGCCGCACCCGACGAGGATGAAGAGGACAGCGCTGCGCCGGACGCCGAGGCTGGGCCGATCGAGGAAGCCGCCGCGGCCGCCCCCGATCGCGGCCTGGACGAGGCCGGTCCGATCAGCCCCGAGGACGTCATCGCCGACCTGCGCCGCAAGATCGAGCGACTCGGCCCGGTCAACATGATGGCGATCGAGCAGTTCGACGAGCTCGAAACCCGCCACACGTTCCTCACCACGCAACGCAAGGACCTGCTCGATTCGATCGCCCAGACCGGCGAGGCGATTCGCAAGATCGACAAGACGACGCGCGAGCGCTTCGCGGAAGCGTTCGAGTCGATCAACAAGAAGTTCGAGACCACGTTCACGACGCTCTTCGGCGGCGGCCGTGCCGGGCTCGTGTTGATCGACATCGAAAACGATCCGGAGAGCGGCATCGACATCATCGCGCAGCCGCCGGGCAAGCGCCTGCAGAACGTCCAGCTGCTGTCGGGCGGTGAGAAAGCGCTCACGGCCATGGCGCTGATGTTCGCAATCTTCCAGCACCGGCCGAGCCCGTTCTGTCTGCTCGACGAGATCGACGCGCCGCTCGACGACGCCAACATCGGCCGCTTCGTCGAAATGCTCCAGAACATGCAAGCCCACACGCAGTTCATCCTCATCACGCACAACCGCAAGACGATGGAGATCGCGGATCGTCTCTACGGCGTGACGATGGAGGAGCCTGGCGTGTCCAAGCTCATCTCGCTTCAGTTGAACTGATGCGAAAGCGAGAAGAGCTTCGGGTGCACATTGCCCTTCGCTCGCGCCGCCATGAATGAGACCAAGGCGGCGCGGTACCAGCGTCTGCGTCGCCGGGCGCAGTCGAGCGGCGTCGTCTCTGGCGGACTGCTGCTCGCGGTGGTCGCGCTCACGGCGGCTGCGCGCGCGCTCGCATCCTGGGCCGGCGGATTAGGACAGCGCGTCGGCGGATCGCTCGGCGGCGTCTTCGCGCTCGTCATCTTTGTCGCGGTGCTGGTCGTGCTCTGGGAGATGGCCGCGCTGCCATCAATGCTGTACCTCGGCCTCGCCGTGGATCGCCGGCTCGGTCAGCACGGTCCCACGCCCGAGGACGTCTTTGCGGCGCAAGCGCATGCGACGATGATCGCGCTGCCGGTGGCGCTCGCGGGCGCCGCCATCGTCAGGGTCTCGGCGTGGATCGCCGGCGGTCTCTGGTGGGCGCTCGCGGGCGTGCTGCTGGCGATGCTGCTCGCCGTTGCGCTGCACGGCGCGCCCGCCGCGCTCGCGCGCTTCGCCGAGGTGCGGTCGGTCTCGCGCCGCGAGCTCGCGGCCTCGCTTCACGATCTCGCCCGGCGCGCGCGCGTGCACGTCGCCGGCATCGACGAATGGCGCGCCGCGGGCACGGGACCGACGACCGCGCTCGTCACCGGCTTCGGCCGCACTCGCCGCATCTTCATCTCGTCGGACGTTGTGCGTGACTGGTCCGATACCGAAATCGCCGTCGTCGTGGCGCACGAGCTGGCGCACCACGCGTACCACGATCTGCTGCGCACGCTGGCGCTCGACGCGGTCGTGCTGTCGTCCGGGCTGGGCGCCGCGGCGGCGGTCCTCCGCGCCGTGCCGGCGCTTGGCTCGCCGGACGCGCTGTCCACGCTGCCGCTCGTCGCGCTCATCGCGGGCATCGTGTGGCTGGCGGCCACGCCGATTCGTCACGCGCAGTCGCGCCGGCTGGAGCGCCGCGCGGACCTCTTCGCGCTCGTCACGACGGGCGGCGCCGACGCGTTCAGCGCCGCGATTCGTCGGCTGGGCGCGCGCCATCTCGCCGAAGAGCGTCCAACGGTCGTGACGCGCTGGCTGTTCCACAGACATCCCACCGTCGCCGAACGCCTGGCCATGGCCGAGGCCTATCGGCAGTTGCGAGCGCAGGGCTAGCCACCAGCGCGCGCCGCCTCATTTGCCCGACAGCGCCGCGAGCGCCTGACGCGCAGGAGTGAAATCCGGATCGATCGCGAGCGCGGCTTGCAGGTGCGTTCGCGCGTCGGCGACGCGCCCGCGCTCGACAAGCAGGTGTGCCAGCTCGACGTGCCAGGCCGGCTGGCGCGCATCGGCGGCGAGCGCCTGCGTCAGCTGATCGATCGCTTCGTCGATCTTGCCTTGACGCACGAGCACGGCCGCGAGATTGACGTGCGCCGACGCGAGGCCCGGCGCGATCGCGAGCGCCTTCTGATACTCGGCGATCGCCTGATCCTCATGGCCGGTGAGCGCCAGCGCCGCGCCGAGGCCGCTGTGCGCCTCGGCCATCTCCGGCCGCGCGCGAGCCGCGGCCTCGTAGTGCGGCAGCGCGTCGGCCGGCCGCTGCTGATTGATCAGCGCGGCGCCCAGTCCGAGGTCCGCTTCGGTCATCGACGGATCGAGCCGCAACGCGATGCTGTACTCGGTCATCGCGTCCGGCAATCGTCCGGTTGCCGCGAGCACGTTGCCGAGATTCGAGTGCGCCTCGGCGAACGTCGAATCGAGATCGACCGCCGATCGAAATTCCGATTCGGCGGCCGGCAGCCGATTGCGTCGCGTGTCGACCAGGCCGAGATCGTTCAGAAGCGTTGCGCGATATCGCGGCGACCGGCCCTCTGAATGCGCGAGCGCTTGCGAGTACCACACGTACGCGTCGTCGAGGCTGCCGCGATCGCGAAACGCTTCGCCGATCTTCTCGTACGCGACGTAGTTGTTCGTCGTGACGGCCGCGGCGTGCTGCCAAAGCGCGAGGCTATCCGCCCAGTAGCCGACTTGCGCATGCGCGAGCGGGACGCACGCGGCCACGACAATGACCCCTGCGGCCGCAACCGCGTGATGAAACGCTCGTCCGACAAGCTGCGGCACGCCCCACGCGACGATGATGAGCAGACCAACGATCGGCAGATACATGTAGCGATCGGCCGTCGCCTGGCCACCGACCTGAACTAGGCCGGCGACCGGCGCGAGGGCGACGAGGTACCAGAACCAGCCGGTCATCGCCCACGGCGCCGCCTGCCGCCATCGGACGACCGCGAACGTGATCGCCGCAAGCGCAGCCGCGCCCATCGCGACGATCGGCCATCGGATCGGCTCGAGCGGGTAGAACGCCGCCAGACCAACCGGCCAAACCGTCTGCCCCATATATGTCACATAGCCATTCACGGCGTTCGCGATGCGCTCGTGCCACGGCAGCAGGTCGAGACGCGCGACCGTGCCGCCCTGACTGAGCACGGTCACGATGCCGACGATCCCGGCCGAGGCGAGAAGAGGAAGCTTCTCGGCCAGCGCGCGCGCCCAGCCGGTGCCGCGCTCGATCTCCGGCCGCACGCGCCCCAGCGGCCACACGTCCAGCAGCAGCAGCAGGACCGGCAGCGTGACGACCATCGGCTTCGACAGCAGCGCGAGGAGGTAGGCGACCACGACGGCGGCGTAGCGAGGCAGGCCAGGCCGGCGGACGTAAGACACGTAGGCGAGGATCGTGATGAGGGCGAAGAACGTGCTGAGCACGTCTTTCCGCTCGGAGATCCACGCGACCGACTCGACATGCAGCGGATGGACGGCGAACACCGCCGCGATGAACGCACTCCGCCAGAACGCTCCCGTGAGACGAACCAACCCGCCGAAGAGCAGCAGCGTATTCAGGACGTGCAGCGCCAAGCTCGTGACGTGATGCCAGCCGGCATCCGTGCCGAACAGCTGGACGTCGAGCATGTGCGAGAGGAGCGTGAGCGGGTGCCAGTTGCCCGCGACGAACGCCGAGAGCGCCCACGTCACGCTCCCGCGCGTGAGCCCCGCGAGCACGTGCGCGTTCTCGGAGACGTAGACCGGATCGTCCCAGTTGACGAACGGAAACTCGCGAACGGGCCAGTAGACGGCGAGGGTGAGAAGCGCGAGCGCGACCGAGATCAGCGCGAATCGGGTGGGCGAGCCGTCACGCGTGCGATCGGGCGCCGCCCGCCTTACTTCGCGTCGACGATGAGCTTGCCCCGAGTCTCGCGCCGGCACCGCGGATCGTCAGACAGATTACAGTAAATCTCGAACGTCCCCGCCTTGTCCGCGCGGAAGTCGAACATCACCGGCTTGCCCGGCTCCGCGCGCCGGCTGATCCGATAGTGGTCGTCGTCGATGGTGAAGCTGTGCGGAACATCCTCGGCCGCGAAGCGAATGCGCACGAGATCGCCCTCGCGGACGTGAATCTCGGCGCGATCCGAGCCAGAAATGTGGTACCCGTACTTGTAGGCGCTGACGGAAAAGTCCTGCTTGCTCTGCGCGACGACAGCGATGCCGCCGAGCGCGACCGCGGCAAGAAACACGCCGAGCGCATGACGAACGACCGACGGGGCGGACAGACGTGGCACAGCCCCCTCCTTGCAGTTCTGACGCAGCCGTCGAGCGGGCGGCCGGGGGAGCCCCGATAAACCTATCGGGCGATTGGTGATCGGAGATTGGCGATTGTTAGTGGCGATTGAACAATCGTCCGATCGCCACGGCTATCGTCTATCTCCGATGGTCGGCTATCAGTGTCTACGCGGCCCGCGGTCGCGATCGCGGCGCGGCCCGCCGCGGTCGGAATGGCCGTGTCCGTGCTCGCGGTGGCCCTGGCCGCCGCCGTCGATGGGGCCATCGGGGACCGGACGCGGGTCGCGCGGCGCCGTGCCTTCGTCTGGCGCGAGCAACACCTTGCGGCTGAGCCGGACCTTGCCTGAAGGGTCGATGTTGATCACTTTGACCATGATCTGCTCGCCCTCCTTCAACTCGTCGCGCACGTCCTTCACGCGGTAGTTCGCGATCTCCGACACATGCAGCAGGCCGTCGACACCCGGCATGATTTCGATGAACGCGCCGAAATCGGTGATCCGCTCGACGCGGCCCATGTAGGTCTTGTTGAGCTCGGGCGTCGCCGTGAGCTCCTGGATCATCCCGATGGCCTTTTGCGCGGCGGCCTCGTCAGCCGACGCCACGTTCACGCGGCCATCGTCCTCGACGTCGATCTTGACGCCGGTCTTCTCGATGATCATCCGGATCGTCTTGCCGCCCGGCCCGATGACGTCGCGGATCTTCTCGGTCGGGATGCGGATCGTGATGATGCGCGGCGCGTAGGCGGAGATATTCGACCGCGGACCCTCGAGCACGCCCGCCATCTTGTCGAGGATCTCGAAGCGGCCCTTGCGCGCCTGCTCGAGCGCCTTGCGCATGATGTCCATCGTGATGCCGCCGACCTTGATGTCCATCTGCAGCGCCGTGATGCCCGTGCGCGTGCCGGCGACCTTGAAGTCCATGTCGCCGTAGTGGTCCTCGGCGCCCGCGATGTCGGAGAGCACGGCCCACTTGCCGGTCTTCTCGTCCATGACGAGGCCCATCGCGACGCCGGCGACCGGCGCCTTCAGCGGCACGCCGGCGTCCATGAGCGCAAGCGCTCCGCCGCACACCGACGCCATCGACGACGAACCGTTCGATTCGAGGATGTCAGAGACGACGCGGAGCGTGTAGGGGAACTCTTCGGCAGAAGGCAGCAGCGGCACGAGCGAGCGCTCGGCGAGCGCGCCGTGACCGACTTCACGCCGGCCGGGACCGCGCAGGAACTGCACCTCGCCCACCGAGAACGGCGGGAAGTTGTAGTGCAGCATGAAGCGCTTGTACATCTCGCCGTCGACCATCTCGATCTTCTGCGCGTCGTCTTCGGTGCCGAGCGTCGCGCTGACGAGCGCCTGCGTCTCGCCGCGCGTGAACACGACCGAGCCGTGGACGCGCGGCAGGACGCCGACCTCGATCCAGATCGGCCGGATCTCGTCGAAGCGCCGGCCGTCGAGCCGATGCCCGCGCTCGAGGATCTCGTCGCGCATGACTTTCTCTTTAAGTTCTTTGAAGATGTGCTTCGCGTCGGCGCGGCGCTCGGCCTCGGTCTCCGGAATCGCGGCGACAAGCTCAGCCAGCACCGCATCGACTTTCTGGTAATTCTCGAGCTTGTCCTTCATCCGCATCGCTTCGGCGAGCGGGGCGTACGCTTTGTCCTCGACTTCCTTCTGGAACTCGGGGTTGATCGTCTTGCTGGCGACGGTCGTCTTCGTCTTACCGGCCTCGGCTTTGAGCTGGCCGATCGCGACGGCGATCCTCTTGATCGCCTGATGCGCGGCGTCGAGCGCGCCGACCATTTCCTCTTCGGTCGCTTCCTTGGCGCCGGCCTCGACCATCATGATCGCGTCGGCGGTGCCGGCGACGACCAGGTCCATCTTGCTCTGCTTCCGCTCGGTGTAGGTTGGGTTGATGATGTACTGCCCGTCGACCAGACCCACGCGCACGCCGGCGACCGTTTTCTGAAAAGGAATCGACGACAGCGTCAGCGCCGCCGACGCGCCCGTGATCGCCAGCACGTCCGAATCGTTCTCGGCGTCCGCCGAAATCAGCAAGGCGACGATCTGCGTCTCGAAGTACCAGCCGGAGGGGAAAAGCGGGCGAATGGGCCGATCGATCAATCGACTCGTCAGCACTTCCTTCTCAGCGGGCTTGCCTTCACGCTTGAAGAATCCGCCCGGGATGCGGCCCGAGGCGTACGTGTACTCCCGGTAATCCACCGTGAGCGGGAGGAAGTCGATGCCAACCCGGGGGTTGGCGGCACGGCAGGCGGTGACGATGACCATCGTGTCGCCCGATCGGACGATGACCGCGCCGTCGGCCTGCTTGGCCAACTTGCCGGTTTCGATGGAGAGCGTGCGGGCGCCGAGCGTGATTTCGCGTCGATGTGCTGTCGGGATCATGAGAGGGCGATCTAAGGGACGAAATGGCGCCTGTCCGCGGCCGGCGCCCGCCGGTATTCGAGGATGACTACTTGCGGATACCGAGCCTTCGAATGAGCTCGCCGTACCGGTCCGCGTCTTTGCGCTTCAAGTAATCGAGCAACCGCCGACGCTGGCCGACGAGCTTCAGCAGGCCGCGACGGGAGTGGTGGTCTTTGACGTGTGTCTTGAAGTGTTCGGTCAGGTAATTGATGCGCTCACTCAAGAGCGCCACTTGCACTTCAGGAGAGCCGGTATCTGCGGCGTGGGTACGGTACGTGCCGATGAGCTCACCCTTCCGTTCATTAGTCAGCACTAGGGCCTCCGCGAACGATCCAGAGCGCGCTGGGGTGCGTGACCGGACCGCCGTCATACTGCGACCGCGAAAAGCCGAGGCCGCAAGGTACAAATGTTATCCGAGTACGACGATGGGATGCAAAGCGCCTCCGCGGGATCGGGCCAGGGCGATCAGCCGTCCGTCGGCCGAGACGATGCGGACAGGCGCCAGATCTGTCGCCGGCGGCAGCCACCGGCCGTCCAGATGCTCCGGTCCGAGGGGGTTTCCATGGAGCGCGCGCCGCAGACCTGCGTCGTTCGGGCGGACGGCTAACAAATTTGGCAGCGCCGCGGCCGGCGGGAGCACGCGGGCAACGATATCCCGTCCCAGGCCCTCGGCTTCCTCGAGGGCCAGTGCTGACGAGATGTCGAACGTTCCGCTCTTCGTTCGCCTCAGCGCGGTCAGATGAGCGCCGCAACCGAGTCGGGCGCCAAGGTCGCGGGCGAGCGCCCGGACGTAGAACCCGGCAGAGGCGGTCACTCTGATGCTGACCTGGTCGCGCTCACGCCCCGTACGCTCGATGGCTCGGACGGTCACCGTCGCCGGTTTGAGCACGACTGGCTCGTCGTTACGGGCCATCTCATAAGCCTTGCGGCCCCCGATCTTTTTGGCCGAGTGGCTTGGCGGCAGCTGCTCGATCGGGCCGAGAAATGCGAGGAGGCCCTCATCGATCGCCGCGTCGGCCGGAAGGTCGGACGCCGGCTCGCCGAGCGGACGACCGTCGGCATCGTCGGTATCGGTCCCGAAGCCGAGTCTGAGCATCGCTTCGTAGGTTTTGTCGCCGCCCGTGAGGTAAGAAGCCAGGCGCGTGGCGCGCCCGAGCACCAGCGGCAGGAGGCCCGTGGCCCGCGGATCGAGCGTCCCGGTGTGGCCGATGCTCTTCTCGCCGGTCGTCTTGCGCAGCCGGACGACGACATCATGAGATGTCGGGCCGCCGGGTTTGTCGATGAGAAGAACGCCGTCCATAAACAATTTGGCGATGGGAGATGGGTGATTGGCCGTGCGCCATTGCGCATGGGCGCATCGCCTTACTTCATGGCAATCCGCCCGATCGCTTCGCCCAGCGCGTCGATCATCCGGCGCTTGAGCGAGTCGTAGTCGCCCGTGAGGGTGCAGCCGGCGGCATTTTTGTGACCGCCGCCGTGCCAGTGGGTGGCGACGGCGCGCACGTCGACCTCGCCCTTCGAGCGCAGGCTCACGCGGAAGGTCCCGCCGGTCTGGCGTTTGAACATCGCGACCGCGACGACCTCTTGCGCGGCGAGCGGCATGTTGACGAGCCCTTCGACGTCATCGTTCGTCGCGCCGCACGCGGCAAGCAGCGCGTCGTCGAGATAGAGCAGGGCCATGCGTTGATCGTGGTGCAGCTCCATCGTGTTGAGCAGCGCGCCCATGAGGCGCACGCGGCCCACGCCGAAGCTGTCGAAAATCTGCCGCGACAACCGCGCGAGATCGACGCCCGTCTCCGCGATGCGGCGGCACGCGTCGAACGTGCGGCTCGTGATGGGTCCGTAACGGAAGCTGCCCGTATCGGTTGAAATCGCGAGGTAGAGATGCGAGGCGATCTCGGGCGTCCATGGCACGCCGAGGGCGTCGATGATGTCGGCGACCATCTCGCCGCACGCCGCAGCGGACGGATCGAACCAGTTCGCCGCGCCGTACATGCCGTTGCCGGCGTGATGATCGATGTTCACGACGAAATAGCGATCGAGACCGCGGACGTCCGGCCGCGCGATGTCGCTGCACTCGAGCAAGACGCTGGCGTCGGCGGGCGAGTCGACGCTCTCGACGATCTCGACGCGGTGAGTTCCGGGAAACGCGCGGTACGGCGCCGGCACCGGATCGTGGCCGACGACCCGCACGTTCTTGCCGAGGGTCTCGAGCGCGAAGGCGAGCGCGAGCGTCGAGCCGATGGCATCGCCGTCGGGCCGCGCATGAGATGTCAGGATGAACGATTGCCGGGCGTGAAGCGCCGCGGCGATGTCGACCGCGCTGCCGGTCACGAAGGCTCCTCGCGTTTTCTTGCCTGGCGCTCGGCCTCGAGCTCGATGAGGATTCGCTCGAGCCGGTCCTGCGCTTCGACGCTCTCGTCGAAGTGAAACTGGAGCTCGGGCACGCGGCGCAGCCGGATCCGGCTGCCAATCTGCCGACGGAGGAACGGCGTGGCGCGGCCGAGCGCGCGCTTGGTCTCCTCACGCGCTTTCTCGTCGCCCATCAGCGTGTAGTAGACGCGCGCGAGCTGCAGATCGGGTGACACCTTGACGCGCGTGAGCGTGATGAGCCCGATACCGGGATCGTGCACGTCGCTCAAGAGGAGCTGGCTGAGCTCCTGGCGAATCTGCTCGCCGACGCGATCCGGCCGTGATCCTTGCATGTCAGCGAAGGTACTCCACCTGGCTACGCGTCACGAGACCCGGCTCGAGCCGCTCGATTTCATCCACGACCGATCGCATCGTCTTCTCGGCCATCTCGTCAGACGAGGCGACGGTCACGACGCCAAGCCCCGCGCGCTGCCACACGTCCTGATGCGCCACTTCCGCGATCGCCACGTTGAACGCGTGCAAGCGATCTTTCAGCCTCCGCAAGACCATGCGCTTGTCCTTCAGCGAATGCGACATCGGCAGGAAGAGTTCGAGCGACAACAGAGCCACGGTCATGTGCTATCGCTGAAAGTCGAAAAGTCGGAAAGTCGGAAAGTCGGAGAAGTGAACCCTTGTGCGACGCGGCCGACCTCTCGACCTCCCGACCTGTCGACTTTCAATCCTCACACCGTCTGCGCGATCCGCTCGACCGTGAACACCTCGATCACATCGCCGACCTTGAGGTCGTTGAACCGCTCGAGCGAGATGCCGCACTCGAGGCCCGACTTCACTTCGCTCACGTCGTCCTTGAAGCGGCGGAGCGAGGCGATCTTGCCCTGCCAGACGACGACGTTGTCGCGGAGCAGGCGGGCTTGCGCGTCGCCCGAGCGCGCGATGCGCCCGTCGAGGACCATGCAGCCGGCGATCGTGCCGACCTTCGGCGTCTTGAAGATCTGGCGCACGTCGGCCGCGCCGAGGCGCGTTTCCTTGATCGTGGGCTCGAGCAGGCCCGTCATGGCCTTTTTGATCTCGTCGGTCACGTTGTAGATGTCCGAGTGCTGGCGAATGTCGACCTTCTCGCGGTCGGCGACGTCCGCCGCGTTGCGATCGGGCCGCACGTTGAAGCCGATGATGATGGCGTTCGATGCCGTCGCGAGCAGCACGTCCGATTCGTTGATCGCGCCGACACCGGTGTGGATGATGCGGATCTTCACCTTGTCGTCGCTCAACTTCGTCAGCGTGTCGGCGAGCACTTCGGCCGAGCCCTGCACGTCGGCCTTGATGATGATCGAGAGCTCCTTCATCCCGCCCTCGGCCATCTGCTGCTGCAGCGACTCGAGCGTCAGGCGGCCGCCTTTCCCGCCGAGCGCTTTTTCCTTCGCCTGCGCTTGACGGTACGCGACGACCTGACGCGCCTTGATCGGATCGTCGATCACCTGGAACGTGTCGCCCGGCTGCGGCAGCGATGAGAGGCCGAGCACTTCGACCGGTGTCGCCGGGCCAGCTTTCTTGACCTTGCGGCCGAGATGGTCGAAGAGCGCGCGCACCTTGCCGTCGACCGTGCCGGCGATGAACAGATCGCCTTCGCTCAACGTGCCGTCCTGCACGAGCACGGACGCGACCGGGCCGCGGCCGCGATCCAGCTTGGACTCGAGCACGGTGCCCTGCGCGTTGCGCGCCGGGTTCGCCTTGAGATCGGCCAGGTCGGCGACGAGCAGGATCATTTCGAGCAGTTGATCGAGATTCTTGCGTTGCCGCGCGGACACCTCGACGGTGACCGTCGTGCCGCCCCACGCTTCAGGCATCAACCCGAGGTCGGACAGCTCGCGCTTGACGCGCTCGGGATTGGCGTCCGCCTTGTCGATCTTGTTGATCGCCACGACGATCGGCACGTTAGCCGCCTTCGCGTGGTCGATCGCTTCCTTCGTCTGTGGCATGACGCCGTCATCGGCCGCCACGACGAGGACGACGATGTCGGTGACCTTCGCGCCGCGCGCGCGCATCATCGTGAACGCTTCGTGGCCCGGCGTGTCGAGGAAGACGACACGGCGGCCGTTGATCTCGACCGAGTACGCGCCGATGTGCTGCGTGATGCCGCCGGCTTCGCGCTCGGCGACCTTCGTCTCGCGGATCGCGTCGAGCAGCGACGTCTTGCCGTGATCGACGTGGCCCATGACGGTGACGACCGGCGCGCGCGTGACGAGATCTTCGGGCTTCGACGCCTCGCCTTCGACCTCGACGAGCTCTTCCTCGAAGCTGCGCATCAGGACTTCCGCGCCGAAATCGCGCGCGATCGTCTGGGCTGTTTCGGCGTCGAGCGTCGAGTTGATCGTCATCATCATGCGGCGATCGATCAGCCGCTTGAGGACGTCCTTCACTTTGACCTCGAGCTTGTCGGCGAGGTCACGCACGCTCATGCCCTCCGCGAGCGTGATGAGCTTGGTGATCGGCGGCGGCGCTTCCTGCACGAGCGCCGCAGACGGACGATCGTCGCGTCGGGACGAGGTGGTCCTCGGGCGCGGGCCGGCCGGCCGGAACACGGGTCGTGGCGGGCCACCGGGCGGGCGCGACCCCGGCGCGCCAGGCGCGGTCGGGCGAATCGGTTGAGAGGGCAGCGGGCGCGGGCCGCCAAGCGGCGCGCGCGCTGCGGGCGCCGACGGGCGCACGCCGCCAGGACGCACTTCAGATGGCGCGATTCCCGGACGCGTCGGCGCCGGCGGCGACGGCTGCGGCCGGACGACAGGCCGCGGCGCGATCGGCCTCGCGGCCGGCGCTTCGCCCGTGAGCGGATCCTCGATACGAAGACGCCGTGTCGGCGGAACGAGTCGACCCGCGGGCCGCGCGATCACGGGCGGAGCATGAACGGCCGCCGGAGGCGGCGCGACATGCGGACGCGCCGGCGGAGGCGCTTCGACCGGCGGCTCCACGATGGGCGCCGCGGCGGCGACCTCGACCTCAGGCGCGTGCGTGACTTCCGGCACGTGCGCGACGGGCTCCATGACCGGCGCCGCTTCGATCGGCCCGGGCGCTTCGGCGACGGCCGGCGCGGCGGCGACCTCGGCCTCGGCGGTCTCATGCGGGGCAGCCGGCCGGATGGTCTTGATCAAGCGCGGCCGGAGCGCCGGCGCGGCGGCCTTCGGCGGCTCGGGGGCGGCCTTCGACTTGCCGCCCGGTTTCTTGGCCGCCGGCGCGTCGGCGAAGAGCGAGCCGGTCGGCAGCGTGATGTTCCGCTTTCTGGCGTGTCGCTCGACGAACTGGCGCGCGACGATCTCTTCGATCGAGCTCGACGCGCTCTTCACGTCGATGCCCGTGTCCTGCTTGAGCAGGTTCATCGCGTCCTGGCTCGACAGACCCAGCAGCTCAGCGACCTTGTAGATGCGGACAGTGGACAAAGATCCCCCGATACAAAGAAAACATCGAACTCAGAACTTCGAGCTCAGAACTTCCAACTTCCAACTTCTAACGTCTAACTTTCCGTCGGTCCCGCCTCCTCGTCGGACGTCGCCGGCTCGGCCGTCCCGGCGGACTCGGCGGACTCGGCGGGCGCCGCAACGGCGTCGCGAGTCGCGCGCTCGCTCTCGGCTGCCGCGCGCACAGCCTCGACCGTCTCGGCGTCGAAATTCGGCAGCGCCGCGAGCTCCTCGGGACTGCCGTCGAGCACCTTCTCGATCGTGTCGTAGCCGGCGGCGCGCAGCTGCGCGACCACCTCGTCGTGGATGCCGGGCAGCACGAGCGGCCCGGCCGTCTCGTTGCCGCTGCCGAAATCGATGCCCGCGAGTTGCGCCTCGACTTCCTTGCGCTTCTCTTCCTCGCTCTTGATGTCGATCTTCCAGCCGGTCAGCTTCGCTGCGAGTCGGACGTTCTGGCCCTTCTTGCCGATCGCGAGCGACAACTGCCGATCCTCGACCATCACCTCCATCACGCGCTGCTCGTCGTCGACGATGCTGACGCGCTGGACGCGGGCGGGGGAGAGCGCCTTGGTGACGAACGTGACCGGGTCTTCCGAGAACTCGACGATGTCGATCTTCTCGCCGCGCAGCTCGCGGATGATCGCCTGGACGCGCGTGCCGCGCATGCCGACGCACGCGCCGACCGGGTCGACGTCGCGCTCGCGCGAGTACACGGCGACCTTCGCGCGGTCGCCAGCTTCGCGAACCGCGCCGCGAATCATCACGGTGCCGTCGTAAATCTCCGGCACCTCCTGCTCGAAGAGCTTGATGAGCAGCGCCGGATCGGTGCGCGACAGGATGACCTGCGGCCCCTTGGCGTTCTTGGTCACGGCTTTGATCACGGCGCGCACGCGGTCGCCGATCGCGTAATTTTCCGCGCGGGACTGCTCTTTGCGAGGAATCTGCGCTTCGACGCGGCCAATCTCGGCGATGATGTCGCCGCTCTCGAACCGCTTGACGGTCGCGTTGACGACCTCGCCGATGCGATTGCTGAACTCGCCGTGGATGCGCTCCCGCTCCGCCTCGCGCACGCGCTGCGCGATGACCTGCTTGGCGGTCTGCGCGGCGATGCGCCCGAGCTTCTCGGTCTCTTTCGGGAACTCGATTTCCATCCCGACTTCGGCCTCGTCGCCGTAGAGCTCGCGGGCTTCGGTGAGCGAGATCTCTTTCGCGGGCGCCGTGACCTCGGCCACGATGAGGCGGACGGCGTAGAGCTCCACCTGTCCAGTCTCGAGATTGAAGCGCGTCCGCAGGTCCTCGTCCCCCTTGAAGACCTTGCGCGACGCGGCGAGATACGCGTCCTCGATGGCGCCAATGACGATGGATGGGTCGATGCCCTTGTCCTTCGCGACGACGTCGATCATCTGCTGAAGTTCGGTGGTTGCCATAACGTGTTGCTGTCTCTCTCTCTAAATCAGCGTTCTGCTTCGAACGAACCAACGGGTCAGACCCGGCTCCAGCCAATCGGGGTCAGACCCGCGCTCAATCTTCCGGCCTCACCAACGGGTCAGACCCGGCTCCAGGCCGCCACTAGAACTCGACTTCCAGCCGCGCACGGCTGATGGCGTCGAGCGGGACGCGGTGCGTGCGCCGGCCCTCGGCGACGAGGACCGCGCCATCGTCGAAGCCCGCGAGCCGGCCCGCGAAATGCGATTGGCCGCCGATCGGCGCCTTCGTCACGATCTTCGCAAGCCGTCCGGTGAAGCGGCGATAGTCGGCTTCGCCACGGAGCGGCCGATCGAGTCCCGGCGACGAGACTTCGAGCGTGTACTTACGATCGACGCCGGCCGTCAGCTCGTCCTCGACGTCGAGCAGCGCGCTCAAGTCTTCGCTCACGCGCTTGCAGTCGTCGATCGAAACCACATCGCCCCGCTCGCCCCCCGGCCCGGGATCGGGTCCCGATCCCCCGGGTCGATCCAGGATCACCCGGAGCACCCAGCCAATCGACTCGCGGCGAAACTGGAGGTCGAAGATCTCGAGCCCGTAGCTTGCGGCGATGCGAGCAGCGGCGGCCCGCAACCGGGCCAGCGATTCTTCGGGGACCGGCGCCACGATCGTGCTCCTAAAACACAAAAAGTGGGCACCCGCCCACTTAGCAAGCCTTTCCCGCTAAGACCACCCACAAGTATAGCAGACGCGCGGGGCGGGGAGGGTGGTCCAACCGCCGGTCGAACGCTACCGGGGCGTGATTTTGCTCTGGAGCTGGCCGATGAGGAGCAGGGCCTGCTGTCGAAGCTGAGCGCTGTCGTGCGCGATCTTGGCTTCGCCGAGCCGCTCGAGATGGGGCACGCGGCGGTCGAGGGCTTCGACGAGCCGATGGAGATCAGCGATCATGGCCGCGGTGATGGCGACGGGATCCTGAGTGGCGTCAGTCATTCGCGTCCTCCGGTTGGCGGCCCTAATCGTGCAGGACGACCGTGAGCAGGGAGTTGTTGACCTTCAGCCCGGCCGAGTAATCAATGAATCCGAGTCGCTGGAACTTCTTCATGAAGAAATTGACCCGCGATCGGGTCGTGCCGATCATCTCCGCGAGCGTTTCCTGCGAAATTGGCGGCACCGCTCGCAAGGGCCGGTTGGGCCGCCCGTACCGGGCCAGCAACAACAACGTCCGCGCCAGCCGTTTCTCACTGGAATTGAACAGCTGATCGATCAGATCCTCTTCGATTCTCATGTTTCGCGCCAATATGTGCGCGATGAACCGATCCGACAGCGCGTGTTCCTCGTGCAGAAGGCGCGCCATTTGCTCTCGGTCGACGACCAGGATCGTGCTGGGCGTCGTGGCGGTCGCACTGCCCATACGGAGGCCCTGGCCCGCCAGGCACCCTTCTCCAAAGAACTCGCCTGGCCCCAGCATCGCGACGACCGCCTGCCGGCCGGCCTTTGAAAGCACGGACAGCTTTACGCCGCCCCTTTGAATGTACAATACATGATCGCCCGGATCACCCTGGGCAAAAACGACGTCGCCCCGACGGTACTCGACGACCCTTCGATCGACACCCGCTGAATCCAGGAAAGCCTGCGCGTCGAATTTGGGTCCCGGCTTCGATCGTGCCTTCGGTCGGCGCGCGGCGCGGTCGAGGGACATCGTCCGCCTGGCCTGCGACTGGATCGGTTTCGGGGTGTCCTTCACGGTGCGGTCTCAGTGTCCAGAAGTCGCAGGCGCCAAGTTCTCGGAGCCACCCAGAGTCCCGGGACGACTACCAGGCCGACGACGAACAACGAGAGATTGGTGCTGACGCCCTGTGCCGGAAAGGCGAGCAGGACGAGCCCGAAGCCGAGGATCCAACCCGGCAGGAGGACGTTGCGTGTGAGTCTCGCGGACATGAAAGGCCTCCGATCGCTACCAGCCTAGCGCTCTTGGGAGGATCGCTCGCTGTTCCGAAGTGCACAGTCTCCTAGCGGACAGACAGCGATGCCGCGAGTAACTACGCTTGTGGGACACCGGCGCCGGTTCGCTAACGCTGCCGCTGACGTTGCCGCGGGCGTGATGACAGTCGGAGTCGAGGAGTCAATTTGTCTATCGTGAATGGCCGGGTCAAGCGCCTCGTGAGTGAGAAGGGGTTTGGGTTCATCGCGACTGAAGACGGGCGGGAGTATTTCTTTCACAGGTCGGGCTGCCACGGCGCGGAGTTCTCCGATCTTCGGGAAGGACAGGCCGTCACCCTGGACCGTGGGGCAGGCCGCGTCGCGCCGCTCGCGTCGGCGGTCCTCGTCAAGCGTGATCCCTAGCCGCCCGAACTCACGCCGCCCGCTCATTCACGGCTGTGTCCTACTGAACACACGTCGCCCGAGAATGCGCGTAGCGTTGGGAGAGCGGGACCTCGGCAAGAGTGGAGGCGATATGTCTGACAAGACCACATTAGTGTTTGGCATCTACCCCACGCACCACAGCGCGGACGCGGCCGTCGCGATGCTGCGGGCGAAGGGATTTCGGAACACCGACGTGTCGGTGCTGTATCCCCAGAACACCGGATCGAAAGAGTCTGACCACCCGAGAGGCACGAAGTCCGCCGAGGGCGCCGTCGCGGGCGTTGGGACGGGCGCAGTCATTGGCGGTGCGCTCGGCTGGCTCGCTGGCGCTGGAATGCTGGCGATTCCTGGCGTCGGGCCGTTCATCGTGGCCGGACCCATCATGGCCACACTTGCCGGCATGGGTGCCGGTGGAACAATCGGCGGCACGGCGGGCGCGCTCATCGGATTGGGAATCCCGGAGGACCAGGCGAAGCGGTACGAGGGCCGCATGAGAAAGGGCGGGATTCTCTTGTCGGTGCACGCCGAGGATCAGGAGTCGTCGAGCAAGGGCGAACAGATTCTTGAGCAAACCGGTGCTGAGGACATCGCGTCGACCGGTGAACCCAAACAGGATTTCAGCAACCCGGACCGGTCCACCGCACGACCTGAGCCGCTCGCGCTCGTCGACCGGGTCGAAATCGGCAAGCACTAGACCTCAGCCATGCCCATTGACGACGTCGCGCGAGTCGCGCCCCGTGATCAGGCCGAGGCGACGCTGAACTCGATCGGTGACGCCGTGCTCAGCACGGACCTCGAGGGCAACGTCGTGTATCTCAATCTGGCGGCCGAAGCGATGACCGGTTGGTCGCGGGAGAGGGCAGTGGGCCGGCCTCTCGAAGAGGTGCTGCACCTTGTCGATCACGACACTCGCGATACCGCGCAGAACCCGATGAGCCTGGCCGTCGATCTCAATCGCACGGTGGGACTCAGCGCGAATTGCGTCCTGGTCGCTCGCGACGGTCGAGAAATCGAGATCGAAGATTCTGCGGCGCCCGTTCGTGACAGGGACGGCCGGGTGACCGGCGCGGTGATCGTGTTCCGTGGTGTCGGCGCCGCACTCGAGACGTCGCGACAGATGTCTCATCTGGCGCAGCACGACGCGCTGACGGGCCTGCCGAATCGATTACTGCTGAACGACCGGCTCACCGGGGCAATCGCATTGGCCCATCGTCGCGGGCATTCGCTTGGGGTGCTGTTCGTGGACATCGACGGCTTCAAGGCTGTCAATGACGCGCTGGGCCACGCGACGGCCGACCAGGTGCTACGCTCGACCGCGACACGACTTGCTGACGCCGTCCGTCGGTGGGATATGGTCAGCCGCTACGGTGGAGATGAGTTCGTGGTCGTGCTGTCAGATATCGCGAACGCGAACGATGCCGGCTTGGTTGCCGCGAAGCTGCTGCAAGCGGTCGCCGGGCCGCACCGCATCGACTTCAGGGACGTCCGCGTGACGGCAAGTGTCGGCGTCAGTCTCTATCCGGATGACGGTCATGATGCCGAGACGCTCATCGCTGTGGCCGACGCCGCGATGTACAAGGCCAAGCGCGCCGGTGCCGGCAGGTACCAGTTGTCGCCGTCGTCGGCATCGCGTCGTGCGGAACGCAACGCGACGTGCGGCTGACGAGTCCACAATCGGTTTACGGGCGCGGCCGGGCCGAGACGACGGCGCCAGGCGATTGCGCGTGGTTTCGCTTGCCGCAGTACGGACAGAAGTACTCGTTGTAGGTCAGATAGCCCCAGAAGCCCTGCAGTCCGGCGCATTCGAGCTCCAACGCGCGGTGACACGCGCCGCACGCCGCGTCGATGACCACGTGCGACGGGGCCGTCAGGGTCACACTCATGGCGTCGCCGGCCCCGCCGCTGGGGACGGCTGAGGAAGCCCGGCGCCGCCGAACGCCGTGCGCAAGCCACCAAGGAGATCGATCGGCAGGGGAAAGACAATCGTCGTGTTCTTCTCGGTGCCGATCTCGATCAGCGTCTGAAGATAACGGAGTGTGATCGCGGCCGGCTCGCGGTCGAGCACCGCTGCCGCCTGCGCCAGCTTCTCGGACGCCTGAAACTCGCCTTCGGCCGCGATGATCTTGGCTCGGCGCTCGCGCTCGGCCTCGGCCTGTTTCGCGATCGCTCGCTGCATCTCCTGCGGCAGGTCGACCTGCTTGACCTGGACCTGCGTCACTTTCACGCCCCACGCCTCGGTGTGCTCGTCAAGGATCGTCTGCAGTCGCGCGTTGAGTTTTTCCCGCTGCGACAGCAGGTCGTCGAGTTCGACCTCACCGAGCACCGAACGCAGACTTGTCTGCGCCGCCTGCTCGACGGCGTAGCGATACGCCTCGACCTCGATGATCGCGCGAGTCGCGTTGAACACATGGAAGTAGACGACGGCGTTCACCTTCAACGACACGTTGTCTCGGGTGATCACGTCCTGCGGCGGCACGTCCCACGTCACGACACGCAGCGAGACTCTGACGATCTTGTCAATCGGCCACAGGATGAGCACGAGCCCGGGCCCCTTTTCTTTCTTAAGCACCCGGCCCAGGCGAAAGACCACCGCCCGCTCGTACTCGCGGAGGATGTTGAGGCACCGGACAATCCAGAGGAAGAACAGCAGAAGGACCAGACCAGCCGTCGGCAGCAGTGTCGTCGTGATGGCGTCCATTCCTCGTCCAGCGTAGCGAGGTGTGCCGGTCGCCGCTGTGCAAGAGAGCACAGTAGGCTAGCTGACCGATCCGGCGTCGCGGCCGCGGGCGGTCGGATCGCGTGGAGACGTCTAGCGATCGACGACCGACGCCACCAGGTCATAGTCCTTCGTGCCAGTGACCCGGGCCGAGACCATCTGGCCTGATGCGAGCGTCGACGGGTCGCAGTCGGAGAGGTACACGACGGCGTCGATGTCGGGCGCCTGGCCTTCGAGGCGGCCCTGCAGGACCAGCGGCGATTCGGGCGACGGCCCGTCGACGAGCACCCGAACCGTCTCGCCGAGCCGCGCCTTGTGCTTGCGTGCGACGATTTGCTTCTGCAGCCGCATCACGCGATCGCGGCGCGCTGCCTTGACGCCGGCCGGGACGTCGTCGTTCATCGCGTGCGCGCGCGTGCCTTCCTCGTGCGAGTACGTGAACACGCCGACGTGATCGAACTCGGTGGCGCGAATGAAATCGACGAGCTCGTCGACGTCCGGCTCGGTCTCGCCGGGAAAGCCGACGATGAACGTCGTGCGAAGGGTGACGTCCGGCACGCGCCGCCGAATGCGCGCGAGCAGCTTGTCGTACGCGTCTCGATTGCCGGGCCGGCGCATCCGCCGAAGCACATCGGCCGACGCATGCTGCAACGGCAGGTCGACGTACTTGCAGACCTTCTCGCACTCCGCCATCGCGTCGAGCACGTCGTCGGTGATCGTCGTCGGGTAGAGATAAAGCAGACGGATCCACTCGAGACCGTCGACGCCGTTGAGCCGTCGGAGCAGTCGCGCGAGCGCGCCGCGCTCGCCGCGATCGATGCCAAAGAACGTCGTGTCCTGCGAGATGAGCAGCAGCTCGCGCACGCCTTGCGACGCGAGACGCTCAGCCTCGACGACGATCGAGTCCTCCTCGCGACTGCGATACGAGCCGCGCAGCGTCGGGATGATGCAGAACGCGCATGTGTAATCGCAGCCCTCGGCCACTTTTACGTACGCGTAGTGACGCGGGGTCGTCAGCAAACGAGGCGTCGAGGCATCGTAGAGATATGTCGGTCCGGTGTCCGCTACACGTTCCGGGGCCTCGGGCCCGCGTCGCGTCACGTCCGCGCGGGATCTGAAGAGCTGCACTGGCGTGCCGGCGGAGGCCGCTGTGCGTCCGCCTGCGATCGCGCCCACGATCTCGGGAACTTCGCCCGTGCCAAGGACGACGTCGATCTCGGGAATCTCGGCCTTGAGCTGGTCGCGATAGCGCTCGGCGAGGCACCCCGTGACGATGAGCCGCTTGCACGCGCCGTCGCGTTTGAGCTGCGCCATCTCGAGGATGGCGTTGATCGATTCTTCCTTCGCTTTGTCGATGAACGCGCACGTGTTCACGACGATCGCGTCGGCGTGCTCGGCGTCGGCGGTGATCTCGTGTCCCGCGTCGCGCGCGAGACCGAGCATCACCTCGCCGTCGACGAGGTTCTTGGGACAGCCGAGGGAGAGGAAACCGAGTTTCATGTGAAAAGCGCGGGTCCGTGGAAGATCACGGTGATCCTCCGAACTTCTAACTTCTGGCTTCTCACTTCTAACTTGATCACGGATAGATCCTGTACAGCATTCGCGGATACGGAATCGCCTCGCGCAGGTGCTCGAGGCCGCAGATCCACGAGACGACGCGCTCGATCCCCATGCCGAAGCCGCTGTGCGGAACCGTGCCGTACCGGCGCAGATCGAGATACCACTCGAACGCTTCCTTCGGCAGCTTGTGTTCCTCGATGCGCTTCAGCAGCAAGTCGTAGTCGTCGATGCGTTGGCCGCCGCCAATGATCTCGCCGTAGCCCTCAGGCGCGAGGACGTCGGCCGAGAGCGAGACCTCGGGCCGGCCGTCCTGCGGCTTGAAGTAGAAGGCCTTAATCGCGCTCGGGTAGCCCGTGACGCAGACCGGCCCGTTGAAATGCTCGGACAGCGTCGTCTCGTCGGGGCTCCCGAAGTCGCCGCCCCACTCGAACGGCAACCCCTTCTGCTTGAGCAGCGTCGCGGCGTCGTCGTACGTGATGCGCGCGAACGGACGCGTGATCGCGGCGAGCTTCGTCGTGTCGCGCTCGAGCGTCTGCAGCTCGCGCTTGCGGCGCTCGAGCACACGACCGAGGATTTCGACCACCAGACTCTCGGCGAGCTCGATCACGTCGTCGAGTGTCGCGTAGGCGATTTCCGGCTCGACCATCCAGAACTCGGTCAGGTGCCGGCGCGTCTTCGATTTTTCCGCGCGGAACGTCGGCCCGAAGCAGTACACGCGGCCGAGCGCCATGGCGTTCGCTTCGTTGTAGAGCTGGCCGCTCTGCGTGAGGTACGCCGTCGTGTCGTCGAAGTACTGGACGGGGAAGAGCGTCGTCGTGCCCTCGCAGGCCGAGGGCGTGAAGATCGGCGTGTCGGCGAGGATGAAGCCGCGCGAGTTGAAGAAATCGCGCACGGCGTCGATCACTTCGTGGCGGATGCGCAGAATCGCCTGCTGGCGCGCGGAGCGGATCCAGAGGTGGCGCCGGTCCATGAGAAAGTCGACGCCGTGTTCCTTCGGCGTGATCGGGAAGTCGTGCGCCTCGCTGACGACCTCGAGTCCCGTGACGTCGATCTCGTAGCCCCCGGGCGCGCGCTTGTCGGCGCGCGCGGTGCCGTGAATCGTGACGGCGGATTCCTGTGAGAGGTGATCGGCGCGCGCGAACGCCTCGTCGCCGACCGTCGCCTTCGACATCACGGCCTGGATGAACCCCGATCCGTCGCGGATCTGCAGGAAATGAATCTTGCCGCTCGACCGGCGGCCAGCGATCCAGCCCTTCAGCGTGACGGACTGGCCTTCATGTTTCGAGATGTCTTCGATGTAGGTCTGCATCTGAGAGTTCTTGTTGGGTCATTGGGCTACTGGGTCATCGGGTCATCGGGAGTGAATTGCCCCGATGGTTCAGTGGCTCACTGCCCGATGGTCCAATGACCCAATGGCCCGGCGACCCAACGACCCGATAGCCCAATGACCCCAATGGCGCCGATGTCACTGCCCGAACTCGATGGGCCGACCCAAGTCATCGATTATCGCCTGAAGTCGCGTGCGAGCGCGAACCGTGCGGGCGAGTGTGCCGAGCGCATCGCCGTGGTCGGCCACCTCGAACATGAGCGGACCGGTGTAACCCACCTTGGACATCGCCATCAACGTCGCGGGCCAATCGATTGTGCCGTCGAAGGGCACGAGATGGTTGTCGAGCTGACCTTTGTTGTCGTGGACGTGCGTCGTGGTGACGTGACCTGACAGCGCCTCGGCCGCCTCGGGTGCGCCGTCCTCGAGGTGCGCGTGGCCGAAATCCAGGCAGATGCCGGCGTCGATCTCGAGCTCGTCCAGCAGGTCGAGCAGCGCATCCGGCGTCGAGAGCGCGTTGGGCATCACCTCGAGCGCGAGCTCGACGCCGCTCGCGTCGGCCGCGCGCGCCAGCGCTTCGACGCTGCGGCGTACGGCGCCCGCATCGTTGTCGCCCGGCGGGATGTCCTGAAACCGCGGCAGCCCGAGGTGGACGACGAGAGAGGTCGCGCCGAGACGACGTGCGGCGTCGAACGCCGTCACGGTCTCGGCGATGGCTTCATCGCGCCGCGCGGTCTCGGTCGACGCGTTCGAGAACGAGCGGCCCCACACGCCGCCGGTGAAGCTGGCGCAGATCGGCCCGTGCACGCTCGACGCCGTCAGGCCCAGCTCGTCGAGCCACCGACGCACATCGTCGAGATGGCGCGCATCGTGGTAGTCGATGTGCGTGCGCGTCGCGAAGATCTCGACGAGATCGAAGCCGCTCGACTTGATCCTCTCGAGATGCGCGAGGGACAAGCGCTCGCCGTGAAAGATGTGAGTCGAGAGTCCGAATCGCATGGAGATTATCGGAACTCCTCGAGATAGAGCGCGAGCAAATCGCGCAGGCGATTGAAGCGCGAGTACTTGAACAGATTCTCGCGCGCGTACTTGAGCGTGCGCGGGATGTACTGAATGTAGACGGGATTGTTGCGCGCGATGGTTTGATAACCGAACGTGCCGAGCGCCTTCAGGTTGCGCTGGAGCGCCATCAGATCGAACCGCCGGCGAAATTCGGCCGGCTCGGCCGTCCGTCCGCCAAGCGCCAGATAGTACGCGATGAGCTCGTCGACGGTTTGTCCGGGCAGATCGAGATAGGAATCGCGCAAAAGCGAGACGAGGTCGTAGGTATCCGGCCCAAGGCGCGCGTCCTGGAAATCGATGATGCACAGCCGGCCGTCGTGCAGCATCAGATTGCGGCTGTGGTAATCCCGATGGCAGAGCACGCGCGGCTCGGCGGCGAGCTCATTGATGATCGTCGCAAATTCTGCGCGGAGCGCCTGGCGGCTGGCCGGCGTCAGGCCGGCGCCGCGGTAGGCTTCGAGAAAGTGTTTCGTGAAGAACTCCAGCTCCCACGTCAGCTTCTCGACATCGAAGGCGACGCCGTACGGCAGGTACTTCGGGCTCGCCAGCTCGCGGCCACGGCGCTGCAGCGCGTCGATGAATGCGACGGCATCGCGATAAAGCGCCGCATGTGCGGCCGCCGGTGCCGTGCCGAGATGCGCTTGCAGCGTCACGTCGCCAAGGTCCTCGAGCGCCAGCACGCCAAGGTCGTCCGCGTGGCCGAGAATGCGTGGGACCGGCACCGGCATCGCGTCGAGGAGGCCATGCACGTTTACGAACGGCAGCGTCGCGAACTCGAACGGTGCCGCGTACACCGCCAAGACGAACGAGTCGCCCTGCCGCGGAAGAATCCGAAAGTAGCGTCGATCCGACGCGTCGCCGGTCAGCGGCACGACGCGCGGATTCGCGACGCCGTGACGCTCGAGGTAGCCGGTAACCGGATCCGCGGACATCGGGGCAGTCTAGTCGACTTGCGAAAGAGGAGCGACGGCAATGTCGCCGCGAATCTCGAAGGGATCGGTGGGTCGAGCGAGCGCCGACGGCAAGAGCACGGCGGCCGTGGCCGCAAAGCCGGCCGGCACGTGCACGCCGCTGGTCACGACCGAGCGAGCGAGCGTCGCCCCAGCCGCGACCGATGCGCCGGCCCACACGACCGATTCGGAAATTCGCGCGGCTGGGTCAATGACCGCCGCCGGCTCGATGGCGTTCGCGGCGGGGCGCGCCAGTCGGACCGCAGCGTCGAGGTAATCGGACGGCGTGCCGACGTCGAAAAACGGCGTCCCCACACGGTAGCCCCTGAGCGCGCCCGGCCGTGTCGCGACGATGTCGCGATAGATGCCCGTCACGGTCTCAGCCGGCACGTTGTCGGCAAGGCCCGCAAACACGCTCGCGCGCGCGACCTGCACGCCCACGAAGTGCCAGCTCGGCCGACCCGAGCCGCGGAGCACGAATCCCGTCACGCGATCCTCGGCGTCGAGCTGCAGCCCGTGATAGTGGTCGGGCCGCGGGTTGGGAATCACCGCGATCGTCACCTCCGCGCCCGAGTCTCGATGGCGCGCGATCATTGGCGCGAGCGCGAACTCGACGAGCGTGTCGCCGTTGACGATGAGGAAGTCGTCGCCGAGAAGCGGCAGCGCGTGACGCGGGCCGCCGGCCGAGCCGAGGATCGTCGGCTCCCACGAATACTGCACGCGCACTCCGAGCGTCGATCCGTCGCCGACGACTCCAGCGATCGTCTCCGGCCGGTGATGCAGGTTGATGACGACGTCGGTGACCTGTGCGTTCGTGAGCCACTCGATGACGCGCTCGATGAGCGTGCGCCCGGCGAGTGGGACCGCCGGTTTGGCGACGAGTCGTGTGATCGGATCGAGCCGCGTGCCGGTTCCGGCCGCGAGGATGAGAGCAGGGAGCATGCGCTCCCAATGTTATCGGCGATCGGCCGCCGCTTCGAACGTCATGTCACCGAACGGACGGTCGTGCGATTGACACCAGGCCGCCCACAATCCTGGATACGAATCGAGCCGATGGTCCGCCGGCGTGCGGCCGAGACGCGTGGTCACGGCATCGATCGCGTCGGGCGCCGCTTCGATCTCGACGAAGACGCCGGCCGGCGATTCGTCGATCGTGACACGCGCCTCGCCGACCAGGTACTCGGCGCGGTACTTCTCTGCGCGGAACCATCGCCGGAACCCGAGCGACGAGAGAATCGCCTCCGCGACGTTCGCATCGGCGACGGCCGTCTCAATCTCTTCGCGGCTCTTGACCGGCCCGGCCTGGACCGGGCCTTTGAACGTGATGAGGTTTTGCGTCCCGTCGCGCCGCAGCCGCAGCGCGCAGCCTGATCGGCGCAGATGCTCGTCGGGCGTATCGAACAGCCGATCATCGAGCAGGCGCCGAGACACGTCGAGGCGGCCGCCGGCGGTTTCGACCGCCTGACGCGCCGCCTCGACACTCGAAAACGAGAGCTTTACCTCGTGTTCGATATTCACTACCGCCGCCGCAAGAGCGCGAGTCCCTCCTGGCCGTCGCGCAGATAGCGCACGCGGACGGTCTGACCGACGGCGACCTTGTCCAGGATGCCCGTCACCTGATCGACGCTCGTCGTGGCAGTGCCGTCGATCGAGAGGATGACGTCGCCCGGCTGCAGATTCGCGCGGAATGCGTCGCCGAGCGGCTCGACAGAGCTGACGACGGCGCCGCCCTTGCCGGCCGGCAGGTTCAAATCGCGCGCGATGCCCGGCGTGATTTCACGGAGTTGCATCCCGAACGCGGTTTCCTTCGGTTCGTTGCGCGGTGCCTGCTGTCCCTGACGGTTTCGGTTGGCCTGCTGACCCGCCTGTTCCTGTTCCTGCGCGAGATCGAGCGCTTCGACCTTGACGCTGAGCGTCATCGGCTTCTTGTTGCGGTAGATTTCGACCGGTACCGTCGTTCCAGGCGTGGTGCGCATGACCATATCGACGAGCTGCGCGTTGTCCTTGACGACCTTGCCGTTGAATTTCGTGATGACATCGTCGACCTTGATGCCGGCCTTGTCGGCCGGACCGTCGCCCGCGATGGCGCCAACGACCGCGCCCTCGTTGTTCGGCAGGCCGTAGCTCGCCGCCACGTCGTTCGTGATGGGCGCGCGCAGGACCGAGAGACCGATGCGGCCGCGCGTGACCTTGCCCTCACGCAGCTGCGGCAGAATGTCGCGCACGAGGTTGATCGGAATCGCGAAGCCGATCCCGATGTTGCCGCTGCCCTGATCCGTCTCGATCTGCGTGTTGATGCCGATCACCTCGCCGCGAATGTTGAGCAGCGGGCCGCCCGAGTTGCCGCGGTTGATTGCCGCGTCTGTCTGAATCATCTGCTGGCTGCGGCCGGCGACCGCGCCCGGCGTGTCGCGTCCCACCGCGCTCACCACACCGACCGTCACGGTGTTCGAGAGCTGGAACGGATTGCCGATGGCCATGACCCAATCGCCAGGCGCGAGCTGTTCGGAATCACCAAACTTCGATTCGACCAGCGGTTCCTTCGGCATCTCGGTCAGCTGGATGAGCGCCGTATCGGTCAGCTCATCGCGTCCCACGACCTTCGCCGGGAGGCCCGCCGGCTCCGTCAGCTCGTTCATGTTCGAAAGGAACACCTCAATCCGCGTCGCGCCATCGACAACGTGGTTGTTCGTCAGGATGTAACCGGCCTTGTCGATGATGAATCCGCTGCCGGCGCCTTGAATCGGCTCCTCCCGCGGCTGTTGCTGCTGCTGCGGGCGTTGCCGGTTTCGGCCGCCGCCCTGCGGTGGCTGGTCCGGCTGAATGAAATTGAAGAAGTTGTCGAACGATTGCTGTACCGGGCGAGTGCCCTCGATGACGATGCTCACGACCGACGGTCCGGCAGTCTTCGCGATGTTCCGGAACGTGGATGCGTCAAGCGTGCCGGTGAGGGGCGCGCTGTTCGCTGCCGGCACCGAGAGCGTGCCGGCAAACGAGGCCGGCGCCAGATCGAGCCGCGACGCAATCACCATCCCGACGACGACTGACGCCAGAGCGATGAGTACTCCGTAAAAGAATGTCGATTTCCGACCAGACATGACTGATTCTCCTCTTTCAACTCTCAACTATCGTCGCGACGCCGCGGCTGCGTTAGCGCCGCGTCGGTGATGAGGCTGAGCTCCGCGAACCAGCCCATCATCCGCCCTTGCAATTCGTATTCCTTTGGCGATTCTCCCGCTGACAGCTTCGCGCCCGCGCACTCGAAGGCCCGGTCCTTGATCTGACACAGCTTGTCCGATGGCGCACGGTGAGTCGACCGTCTCCATGGCGAGCGTTTGCTGAATGGCAGGAATATCGAGGCGCATCCGCCGAGTATAGCCGTCTGTCCAATAGGACGTTTGGCCGCGTGTCAAAGTTTTCTGCCGGCCT
Source organism: uncultured Solibacteraceae bacterium (assembly GCA_964419785.1). Classification (GTDB taxonomy): domain Bacteria; phylum Acidobacteriota; class Vicinamibacteria; order Vicinamibacterales; family SCN-69-37; genus DATEGZ01. Next base: position 31,900 of record CAYQRM010000192.1, read on the forward strand.
TTTGTTAAGAATGTTAAGCGGACGGGCTCAGATCTCGCCGTTCCATTCTTCCGCTTCGGGCGCGGTGGACCGGAACACGTCGAGGTGCCACTTGCCGCCGCCCCACGGCTCGATCACGTCGGCGGCAACGACGTCGATCAAAATTTCCGCGTAGCTGCGGTGCTCGGGATCCTTCTCGAGGTGATACGCCTCATCGTCCCACACGAAGTTCGGGAAGAGCAGCAGCGTGAGAAACAGATCGTAGCCGTCGTCGACGACGAGCAGTTGGCCGACGGGCCGCTTCTGCGTCGAGTGATAAACGAGGTGCTTTTCCGCGCTGTGCGCGCGGATGTAGCGCTTGAGCGTGAACTCGCGCGCGACGATGTCCTCGACGGCGATCTTCTTGTCCCAGCAGTCGCGGCAGTAGCGCTCGTCACCGCGCGGCTCGGAGACATCTTTCGCGCCGCACAACGCGCATCCGATCGGTTCCGCGAGCTTTCGGGCCATCGGGTTCGATTATAGCCGGGACGTCTCTTTGCGCGCCGTGCCGATGACCGCCGGTGCGTACGCGCGCTCGACGTACTCCTTGAGCATGCGCCGCGACGAGAAGCGCGGCGTAATGGTGAGCATGGCCTGCTTGACCGCGGCGAGCCACCGGCGCGGCACGCCGCGCGCGTCGCGTTCGTAGTAGCTCGGTACGACCTCGTTTTCGAGGAGCTGATAGAGCGACTCCGCGTCGGCGGCGTCCGCCGCGTCGCCGTCCGCGCTGGGCGCGCCGGCAATCTTCCAGCCATTCGCTCCCGTGTAGCCCTCGGCCCACCAGCCGTCGTCGATGCTCAAGTGCAGGACGCCGTTCATGCCGGCCTTCATTCCGCTCGTGCCGCTCGCTTCGAGCGGCTTGCGCGGGTTGTTGAGCCACACGTCGCAGCCCTGGACGAGCAGGTGTGCGACGTGCAGGTCGTAGTCCTCGACGAACGCGACGCGGCCGCCGAACCGTGAGTCGAGCGCGTGACGGAAGACGCGCTGCAGGTGAAGCTTGCCGGCATCGTCGGCCGGATGAGCTTTGCCCGCAAAGACGAGCTGCACCGGCCGGCCCGGCGTGTTCATGATGCCCGCGAGGCGATCGGCGTCGCGGAAAATGAGATCGGGCCGTTTGTACCCGGTGAAGCGCCGCGCGAAGCCGATCGTGAGCGCGTCCGGATCGAGCATTGCGCCGCCGGCGATCACGCGGGCCGCGCTGGCTTGATCGCCGGTCCACGAGCTCCGCACGCGCTCGCGGATGAATTGGAAGAGGAACGCGCGCAGGTGCTGGCGCGCCGTCCACAGCTCCTCGTCCGGAATGTCCAGGATGCGCGACCAGAACGCGGGATCTTCGTACTGCTCGCGCCAGGCCGCGCTCAGGTGGCGTTCGTAGAGGCGCGCCATCTCGCCCGACACCCACGTTGGCGCGTGCACGCCGTTGGTGATGGCCGCGACCGGCCGCGCGTCGGGTGGATCGTTCGGCCAGAGCGGCGCGAACATCTCGCGCGTTACCTGGCCGTGCAGCTGGCTCACGGCGTTGATCGCCCCTGACGACCGCATGGCGAGCGCCGTCATGTTGAACTCGAGGCCGTGTCCGTTGTCGTACCCGCCCAGCGCGAGAAACAACTCGCCGTGGCCGTTCATCGATCCCCAGCACGCGGACAGCTGCTGCTCGACGAGCGGAATCGGAAACGCGTCATGGCCCGCCGGCACGGGTGTGTGCGTCGTGAAGACCGTCGTCCGCCGCACCTCGGCAAGCGCGTCGTCCCAGTCCCGCCCCGCGGCGAGCGAATCACGCATCCGCTGGAGGACGACGAATGCGGCGTGTCCTTCGTTGAGATGCCAGACCGCGGGGCGCAGGCCGAGCGCGCGCAGCGCGAGTACCCCGCCGAAGCCGAGGATGATCTCCTGCTTGAGGCGCGTCTCTTTTCCGCCGCCGTAGAGGCGCGCCGACAGCTCGCGATCTTCCGGCGCGTTTTGCGGCAAGTCCGTGTCGAGCAGAAACAGCCGCACCCGCCCGAGCTGCACTTCCCAGACCTGCACGAGCACGCTGCGATCGCCGAGCGGCACCAGGACGACGCACGGCTTCGCATCGATCGTGCGGGCCTCGACGATCGGCGCTTCCGTCCAGGTGAGCTGTTCGTAGACTTCTTCCTGCCAGCCGTCGGCCGCGACACGCTGGCGGAAGTAGCCCTGCGGGTACATGAAGCCGACGCCGACGATTGGCACGCCGAGGTCGCTCGCCTCCTTGCAGTGATCGCCGGCCAGCACGCCGAGGCCGCCTGCGTAGATCGGCAGCGACTGGTGCAGCGCGAACTCCGCGCAGAAGTACGCGATCACCTTCGACGGCTCGGCCTCGACCGTCGCGTTCCACCAGGTGCGTCGCGACGAGGCCGCGGCGTGATCGGCGTCCATGGCGGCGAGCGCGGCGTCATACGCGGCGAGAAACGTCGGATCGGCGGCGACCCGTTCGAGCGCTTCGGTCGTCATGCGCTTGAGCATCATCACCGGGTTGTGTGCGGTCGCGCGCCACTGCGCGTAGTCCATCCGGCGAAACACATCGCGGGCCGGATTCCAGGTCCACCAGAGGTCGTACGCGAGTTCAGGGAGTCGGGAGAGACGAGACGGAATCATCGTGAAACGATCGAGAGCTGCGGTGCGGTGTGAATCACGAGCAAGCGCCCACCAACGTGGCGAAGCGCGACAAATCAATGTTACCGCCCGACACGACGGCGACGATGCGCTTGTGGTGGCGCAGGCGCGGTGAGAGCGCCGCGGCGATCGCGCACGCCGCAGCGCCTTCGGCAATCACGTGACATCGCTCGGCCGCGAGCTTCATCGCCTTCGCGGCGTCATCGAGCGGCACGACGATCGATTCGTCGACGTTCTTGGCGACGATCGGGAACATCGACTCGAGCACCGTCTGTCCCCCGGCGCCGTCGACCCACGACCGGCTCCAGTTCGGGAACCGTGAGGCCTTGCCGGCTTCGAGCGAGACCTTCAGCGGCGCGGCGTTCTCCGGCTCCGCCGCGTACATGCGCGCTTCGGGGCGCAGCGCGCGGATGACCGTGCCGATTCCCGCAAGCAGCCCGCCGCCGCCCATCGGCGCGACGACGGCGTCGACGTCGGGCACGTCTTCGAGGATCTCGAGGCCGCACGTCCCGTTGCCGCTGATGAAGTCGTCATCGTCGAAGGGGTGCACCATGCGGCCGTGCATCTTGTCGGACTGGTGCGCCTCGACGGCCTTCCACGCTTCGTCGAATGAGGCGTTGACGATCGACGCGCCGAGCCGCTCGATGGCGGCGAGCTTCGTCGCCGGCGCGCCTTCCATCACGAGCACCGAGGCCTTGGCGCCAGCCTCGCGCGCAGCGAGCGCGACGCCTTGCGCGGCGTTTCCCGCGCTCACGGTCCAGACGCCCTCGGCGAGCGCTCCCTTCGGAAGCTGCGCCACGGCGTTCATCGCGCCGCGAATCTTGAACGAGCCGATCGGCTGAAAGACTTCGAGCTTCAGGAACACTTCCGGCGACGACCTGGACAGCGGATCGAGTCGCACCAGCGGCGTGCGCACGACGACGGGGTAGACGCGTGAAGCGGCGGCGCGAACGGTGTCGAGGGAAACCTTACGCATGCGAGGCGGACAGATCGTATCGGATTCTCGTCGTCGGCGGTAGACTCTCGCAGGGAAGTTAGAAGTCAGAAGCCAAGAGTCAGAAGCAGGAAGCCAGAAATTCGAAGTTTCCAACTTGATCCCAAGGCGGCTCTATGTCCAATAAAATCAACCGTCGTGACTTCATGGCGACGACCGCAGCGGCGAGCCTGGCGGCCGCGACGCGACCGCTCACCGCAAGCTCGGGACCGAGCGTGATCGTGCAGGGCAGTATCAAGCCGCTCGTCATTTCGTCGGCGAACGGCCACCAGTTCAAGAACGGCGGCACGAAGACCTGCGTCGAAACGGCGTTCGAGATGATCGTCAAAGGCGACGACGTCCTGGACTCGGTGATTGCCGGCGTCAACATCGTCGAGCTCGACCCGAAAGACGACAGCGTCGGCTACGGCGGACTGCCGAACGCCGACGGCATCGTCCAGCTCGACTCGTGCTGCATGCACGGCCCGAAGAAGAAGGCCGGCGGCGTCGGAGCCAGCGAAAACGTGAAAACGCCCTCGCTCGTCGCGAAGGCGGTGATGGAGCACACGGACCATCACCTCATCGTCGGCAAGGACGTCACGACGTTCGCGCGCAACCTGGGCTTTGAGATCGTGGCCGATCTCAACACGCCGAACTCGCGCGAGAAGTGGCTCAAGTGGAAGCAGGCGACCGATCCGCTGCATTACATCAAGGACAAAGACGAGCGCGAGGCCGCGATC
>CAYQRM010000193.1:0-8494 GCA_964419785.1 uncultured Solibacteraceae bacterium
CGCCGACTTTTCATCTGTTCTTCCTGGCGCACGAGATCGGCGCCGAGACGGACACACGCAAGAAGACGGCTGACGGCCAGCATCTCGATGCGACGTTCCAGTTCACGGATCGAGGAACCGCGATCAACTTGACGGCGGCGCTCGATGAGGCGGCTGATGGTGCGCCCCGGCAGTTGACCGTCAAGGGCCGTAACTATCGGCTGTTCGCGTCTGATTCGAATGTCACGATTTCCGGCCAGCGCGCGCACGTGCGCGATCTGACGACCGAGCGCGATATCACTCTCGGCGGCAAGCCCTTCTTTCCGATCGACAACTACGCACCGATCGGCATGCAGGGAGAGCTGATCAAATACTGGATCGCAAAAGGACGGCCGGCGGAACTTACGTCAGCGCCCTCGGGACCGGTCATTCGCATCACGTCCCGTGGAACACAGGCGCCCGCGTACTTCAGCGACGTGCCGAATCTCGAGCGCCTCGCGATCGATGGAGTCGTCTGGGGACGCGAAACGGCGTGGATCGGCACTCAGGATAACCGCCTGGTGGCAATCACTTGCTGGGCCGGCGCGCTGCCATTTGAGGCGTTCGCCGATGGGTGGCAATCACAAAGCGATTGGTTCATCGCTGAAGCGGTCAAAGATCGCATCGACGATCTCGAGAGGCTCACGGCGGCGACACCGACGGTTCGACGCGGCACATTCGCCCTCACGGGTGCGACCGTTATTACCGCCACCGATGCGGCGCCGATCGCAAACGCGACGGTCGTCATCCGCGACAACCGCATCGCTGCGGTCGGGCCATCAGCGTCGACGCCTGTCCCGAGCGGCGTGCCGGCCACAGACGTCAAAGGCGCCACGATCATTCCCGGCCTCTGGGACATGCATGCGCACGCGGGACAGACCGACTGGGCGCCGGTGTATCTCGCGAGCGGCGTGACGACGATCCGCGATATGGGCGGCGAGGAGGGTTTCCTCGTCGCGATCCGCGATGCGATCGATTCCGGCAAGGCACTCGGGCCGCGGTACATGCTCGCGGGCCTCGTCGATGGTCCCGGACCGCACGCGTTCGGCAAAGTCGTCGCCGGCACGCCCGATGAGGGCCGCGCGGTCACGCGCAAATATCACGACGAGCACTTTCAGGAGATGAAGCTCTATTCCGACGTGAAAGATGACGTCGGTAAAGCCATCATCGACGAAGCGCACCGGCTCGGCATGACCGTCACGGGCCACGTGCCGACCGACATGAGGAAAGACGGTGTCGGCGGTCCGGGCACAGGCGTCGTCGAGGACGGCTTCGACGGCATCGCGCACATGCAGCTGCGAGGCGCGTCGGGGTCGGACGCGTCGAAGGCGCAGATCGCGTTCTTCAAAGAACATCACACGGTGATGGATCCGACCGAGTCGTGGAACGAGCTCAGCGGCCATCCGGCGAGCATTCCGCTCGGCGAGCTGCTGCCGGGCGTCGATCGTCTGCCGTTGCCGCTCGCTCGGATGTTCGCGAGCATGTCGTGGGGCGCGGGCGACGCGGACCAGTTCAAGACCCGCCAGCGCGCGACGCTCGCGCTACTCAAAGACGCCGTCGACGCCGGCTTGCTCGTGGTCGCCGGCACGGACAAGGGCGTGCCGGGATTCAGCCTGCAGCGCGAAATCGAGCTCTACGTCGACGGTGGCATGACGCCGCTCCAGGCGATTCAGGCGGCGACGATCATGCCGGCGCGCGCGATGCGGATCGACAAAGAGGTGGGAACGATCGAGGTGGGCAAGCGCGCCGACTTGGTCGTGCTCACGGCCAATCCGCTCGAGAACATCCGCAACATCCGCACCGCGCGGTACGTGGTCACCAACGGTCGAATGTACGACTGCGACGTGCTTTGGCGGCTTGCCGGGTACGCCTCGAAATAACGCCGGGTGTCTTTTTCGAGGACAGTCCAACCGAAAAGACACCCGGTGTTATTTCGCGGCCAACCTTTCACCGTCAGTTTCGTCTATATGTCTTGTTGAATAGTTCATATGCCGTCCCGCAACAGCCTCGGTGAGCTCGAGTTGATCGTTCTGCTGGCGCTCTTCCGCCTGGGGGAGGGCGCGTATGGCGCCGCGATCCGGGACGAAATTCACGAGCGCACGGGCCGGCGCGTCACGCCGGGCGCCGTCTATCCAACGCTCGACCGGCTCGAGCGGAAAGGATTCGTCCGCTCGTACGCGGGCGACCCTATGCCCGAGCGCGGCGGCCGATCGAAGCGGCACTTCGTCATCGAGCGATCCGGACTGGCCGAGCTGCGCCGCGCCTGGGGACAGTACGCGGCGCTGGCGAACGGGATCGAGCGGGCGCTTCGCGAAGGGCGGGCACGTTGATGGACCGTAAACGACCCTGGTCCGTAGGCTGGCTGGTTCGCGCGATTCCGCTGGCTCATCGCGACGCGATCGTCGCCGATCTCCTCGACGACTACGACGAGCGGCGCGCCACGGGGCAGCGCACGCAGGCACTCGCCCGTCTTGCGTTCGATCTCATCGCGAGCGCCGCCGACGGCTGGCGGCAAGCATGGCTCGAGCGGCGTGAACGCCGGGCTGAGGATCGCGTGTCGATGTTCGCCGCGTTTCGGACGGAGCTGCGATTCGCCTGGCGGCAGCATCGCGCGTACCCCGCGGGCACGCTCTCGGCGCTCTTGACGATTGCGCTCGCGATCGGTGTGAACACGGCGCTCGTGAGCGTGACTCACGCCGTGCTCTACCGGCCGCTGCCGTTTCGCGATCCCGGGCGGGTGATCTTCATCTGGGACCAGCGCGCGGATCATCCCGGACCGCTCACTCCGGCCCGCGCGCTCGATGCCCGCGCGCGCACGCCTGCGCTCTCGGACGCTGCGCTCCTCGGGCACCTCTCTATGACGGTCACGGGTCTCGGCGCGCCCGAGCAATGGTCGGGCGCGAGCGTCAGCTCGTCGTTCTTCGAGGTCCTCGGCGCGTCGCCGGAGGTCGGACAGCTCTTTCATCGCGACGATCGCGGGCGCGATCTCGTCGTCTTCAGCCATCGGCTGTGGACCGCGCGGTTTGGCGGGGACCCCGCGATCGTCGGCCGCTCGTTCGTCATGAACGGCCGGCCCCGCGTGGTGGTCGGCGTGATGCCCGCCGAATTCTTCTGGCCGCAGATCACCGCCACGCCTTCGGCCTCGAACAGTCCGGATTTCTGGACGTGCGCCCCGGCGAGCGATATTCCCGAAGGGCCGATCGCCACGGCCGGTTTCGAAACGAATCGGACGGCGGGATTTCTGCGCATGGTCGCGCGCGTGGCGCCTGGCGCGACGCGCGCGATCGCGCAAGCTCAACTCAACGCGCTCGCGCTCCAGTTGGGCAAGGAGTATCCGGCGACGGATGGCGGGCACGGCTTCTCGACCGCCAGCATCAACGAGCAGTTCTTCGGCAGTGTCCAGGCGCCGATGTTCTTCCTCGCGTGCGCGAGTGCGCTCATCGTGCTGCTCGCGTGTGTCAACGTGGCGAACCTGCTCGTGATGCGGCTGCCGGCGCGGGCTCGCGAGCTGGCGATTCGCGCCGCGCTCGGCGCGGGACGAGGCCGACTCGTGCGGCAGCTGCTGACGGAAGGGATGCTGCTCGCCACCGTCGGCGGCGTGGCCGGCGTTGTGCTGGCGCGAGTCAGCCTCCGCGCGCTCGTGGCCATGGCGCCGACCGCGCTCGGAGAGTTGGACGCGGTCGGGATCAGCCTGCCCGTGTTGCTGGTGACCGCACTCGCCGTGCTCGTCTGCGGGCTCGTGCTGGGCGCGCTGCCCGCGCTCATCGTCTGGCGGTTGCGTCCGATGATGGAATTGCGCGCGTCGGGCGTGTCGCTCGCCACGCGGCCGGGATTTCGACAGGCGCTCGTCGCCGTCGAAGTCGCGCTCGCCGTTTCGCTCGTCGTCGGCGCCGCGCTATTCGGCCAGAGCCTCTTGCGCCTGCGGCGCGTGGACGTTGGATTCGACACGAACCGCCTGTTGACGTTCGGCGTCGCGCTCGTGGGGCCGCGCGCGCAGAATGAGACAAAGCGAGTTGCCTTCTTCGAGGACATGCTGAACGCCATCCGTGCGATGCCCGACGTGCGATCGGCCGGCGCCGCGGTCACGCTGCCGATTGGCGGCGATGATTTCGGCGCCGCCATCTTTCCGGAAGGCCAGCCGCTTCCCGCGCCGGGTGCCGAACGTCACGTCGGATACCAGACGGTGAGCACGGGCTGGTTCGACACACTCGGAATGCGCTTGATCGAGGGACGCGACTTCACCGTGCACGACGCGCATCGCGACGCCCAGGTCGCGATCGTCAACCAGAAGATGGCCGAAGCGGTCTGGCCGGGGCAGGACGTCATCGGCCGCCGCTTCCGGTACAGCACCAAAGAGGCGGCGCCGTGGCTCACGATCGTCGGCGTCGTCGCCGACATCCGCCATCTCGGCCCCGCGTCACCGCCGCGCGCTGAGGTGTATGAGCCGTACTACCAGAGCTCGCTGCCGTTTCTGGCCGTCGCCGTGCGGACCGATCACGATCCAATGGCCATCGTTCCCGCGATTCGCACCGCCATCGCGGCGTTCGACGCGGATCAGCCGATCTCCTTCGTCAGCACGATGGAGGCTCACTTGACTTCCTCGTACGACGACGAGACGTTCCTGTCGAGGCTCACACTTGGATTCGGCGCGCTTGCCCTCGTCCTGGCGATCGTCGGCGTCTACGGCGTTGTCGGCTGGTCGAGCGCGCAGCGAACGCGCGAATTCGGATTGCGCACGGCGCTCGGCGCGACGCCCGGCAGCTTGTCGGCGCTCGTCTTATGGCAAGCGCTGCGTCCGGTCGTCGCCGGCGCTGTGATCGGCGCGGGGGCGGCGCTCGCGCTCGCACAATCGATTCGCGGACTGCTGTTCGAAACGACGCCGGCCGATCCGATCATCTACGCCCTCGCGCTGTTTGTCGTGATGCTCGCTGCCAGCATCGCTTGCTGGATCCCGGCGCGCCGCGCGTCGCGCACCGATGCGATACGCGCACTCATGTCTGAGCCCTGAGCCTGACACATCCTGTTCCTCGGAGCGTCCCGCAGGTTGCGCATAGAGGACACGACAACAGCAGCCAGGACGCCGCCAGTCCCGCCTATCGACCCCCATCGCCGTGGCACGGTGCTTGCAGTTTTAGCAGGTGGTCCGCTCGCTCAGAGCGTGCCAGCGCCGTGAGGATTCGCGCCGCCGACGCGCTCGCGATCGAACTCTGAATGTGCTGCTCAGTGGGAGCAGCTCAGGAGGAGACGATGCCTTCGTACGCGCCTGAGGTTCCTTCGATTCCGCGTCCTCAACTTCCAGACACGTTAGACCCAGAACCGATCGATCGCGTTCCGGCGCCCGCGCCGACGACCGCGCCCGAGGCACCTGCGACGCCGGCCGCAACGGTGACGCCCGCACGCGCGCGCCAGCGCCGGCGTCGATGGATTGCGGCAGCGTCCGCCGTCGTCGTGCTCGCCGGCATCGGCGTGTACTGGCGAGTGCGCACGGCAGCGCCGGCCGCGCAATACGTCACCGCGCCGGTCACGCGCGGCAGCATCACGCGCGGCATCACCGCCAGCGGATCGGTCAATCCGGTGGTGACCGTGCAAGTTGGCGCTTTCGTCTCGGGCGTCATTCAAGAACTTCACTGCGACTTCAACACCCAGGTCACCAAGGGCCAGGTCTGCGCGAAGATCGATCCGCGGCCGTACGAGACGGTCATCGAGCAGGACAAGGCGAATCTCGCAACCGCGAAATCGCAGCTCGCGAAGGATCAAACGCAGCTCAATTACGCCAAGATCAGCTACGACCGCACGACCAAGCTCGCCGCGCAGGGCATTGCCTCGCAGGATCAGGTCGACAGCGCGAAGAGCACTTACGATCAGGCGGTGTCGCAGGTCGGCGTCGATCAATCGATGATCGAGCAGCGACAAGCGGAACTGGACTCGGCGCAGGTCAACCTCGGCTACACGAACATTGTGTCGCCGGTGAACGGCACCGTCGTATCGCGCAACGTCCAGGTCGGCCAGACCGTCGCTTCCAGCTTTCAGACGCCGACGCTTTTTGTCATCGCGAACGACCTCACCAAGATGCAGGTCGACGCGAACGTCAGCGAGAGCGACATCGGCGGCATCCAGACCGGCGACAAGGCGACGTTCACCGTCGACGCGTTTCCGTCGCGAACATTTCCTGCGGTCGTCACGCAGGTCCGCCAATCTCCGCAGACGGTCCAGAACGTCGTCACGTATGACGTTGTCATCAGCGTCGACAATCCAGACCTCGCGCTCAAGCCAGGCATGACCGCGGCGGTGCATGTCATCACGGACGAGCGCGACAACGTCCTCCGCGTGCCGGATCGCGCGCTGCATTTCAACCCGAACGAACAGTCGGCAAGTGCGAGCGGCGGCGAGGAAGGCGCGGGTGGCCGCGGCGCGAACGGAAATGGCGGCGGTCGCGGTGGCGGGCGGGGCGCGGGCCGGGGCGCATCCGCGGCGCAAGCTCCAGCTCCAGGGCAGACGCCGCCCCAAAACCAATCCCAACCAGGAACGGTCTGGGTGATGCGCAGTTCCGGCCTCGAGCGCGTGCCGGTGACCGTCGGCTTGGACGATGACACGAACGCCGAGATCACGTCGGGCGCGCTCCAGCCCGGCGATCAAGTCGTCGTCGCCGAAGAAGCGCGGTCAGCCGGTGGGGCGGCGCCGGCGTCAGGACGCGGGGGCGGTGGCCTCCGTATGTTCGGACGGTGAGACGCCATGGCAGACCTTGTCATCGACGTCCAGAATCTGACGCGCACGTACCACGTCGGCGACGTGGACATTCAGGCGCTGCGCGGCGTGAGCTTCAACATCGCGCGCGGGGAGTTCGTCGCCATCGTCGGCGCGTCGGGCTCCGGCAAGTCGACGCTCATGGCGATTCTCGGGTGCCTCGATCGTCCGACGAGCGGCCATTATCTTCTCGAAGGCATGGACGTCTCGCGCCTCGATGAAGCGAGCCTGGCGGAAATCCGCAGCGCGCGGATCGGATTCGTGTTCCAGACCTTCAATCTGCTGGCACGCGTCAGCGCGGTGGAAAACGTCGCGCTACCACTGTTCTACTCGGCGAGTGGCCCGTGGCAGCGTGGGCGGCGGCTGTCGCGCGCTCGCACGATGCTGCAGCGGTACGGGCTCGGCGATCGTGAAGCCAACACTCCGGCGCAGTTGTCAGGCGGCCAGCAGCAGCGCGTGGCGATTGCTCGCGCGCTCATCAACGAGCCCAGCCTGCTGCTGGCTGACGAGCCGACCGGTAACCTCGACACGCGCACGTCGCACGACATCATGAGCGCGCTCGTGTCGCTCAACCGGCAGGGCGTGACGGTCGTGGTCGTCACGCACGAACCGGACATCGCGGCGTACGCGAGCCGCGTCATCACGCTGCGCGACGGCTTGATCGTCTCGGACGATCGCCGACCGCCGACGGCCGACCTCTCTGACATGCGACCGGCAGCGGCCGGACCTCCGGCAGTGTCACGAACGTCTGGTCAGGCGCCGGCGGGCGCGGCGTCGTTGTCGTTCGGTCTGATGATTCTCGGCACGGCTGCACAAGCGCTGGCGCGCAACCGGCTGCGATCGATTCTCACGATGCTTGGCGTCTTCATCGGCGTCGCGGCGCTCATCGCGATGGTCGCGGTGGGGCAGGGCGCCAACCAGGCCGTGGCGTCGCAGATCGCCAGCCTGGGCACCAATCTCGTCGTCATCCTGCCTGGGGCGACGACGAGCGGCGGCGCGCGCGGCGGGTCTGGCAGCGCATCGGTGCTGACCGTCGAGGACGCCGAAGCGCTTCGCAAAGATCCAGCCGTCGCGGACATCGGCTACACGAACCGCGCCAACGGCCAGGTCGCGTACGGCGATCAGAACTGGACGACGAGCATCGAGGGCGTGTCGTTCGCATATCCGGCGATGACCAACTGGACGATTTCGTCCGGCCGCGCCTTCACGCAGGCGGACGAAGACAACGCGGCGCTCGTCGCCCTGCTCGGTCAGACCGTCGCGAAACAGCTGTTTGGAGAGAACGCCGACCCCGTTGGCGCGACGATCTTCGTCAAGATGATTCCCGTGCGCGTCGTCGGATTGCTCACGAGCAAAGGCCAGACGTCGTTCGGACAGGATCAGGATGACATCGTGATGCTGCCCTTCACGACGGCCGAACGGAAGGTGCTCGGCGTCGCGTCGCCCAGCGCGGCCAACGCCACGAGCACCTTGTACGTCACGCCCGAGAATCCGTTCGGCATTCAACCGCGGCTCACCGGCTACGTGCACCAGATCTACGTTCAGGCGACAAGCGCCGCAACCGTGCCGACCGCGATCGATCAGGTGTCGGCAACGCTGGCCGAGCGCCACCGCATTCCCCCGGGCAATCCGAACGACTTCTCCGTCCGCAATCTCACGCAGATTGCGAACGTAGTGGAGGGCAGCAGCCACATCATGGCGCTCCTGCTCGCGACGGTCGCGTCGATCTCGC
>CAYQRM010000194.1:0-4146 GCA_964419785.1 uncultured Solibacteraceae bacterium
GCGACGGTCGATATCGACGGATTGCACACGGTCGTCGGCATCGTGACGGGCACGCGCACGGACGGTCCAGAGACTGACGTTCGGACGGAAGCGTACGTGCCGATCGCGCAGGGCGGCGCGCACGAGGGCTTTCTTATGTTCCGGACCCACGCGGATCCCGGGGCATTTGTGGCGCAGATTCGCGCAATCGTCTCCGAGGTCGCACCTGACGCTCGTGTTGGTGCGCCGCAATCGCTCGACACATTGTTCTCCGGGCTCGTCGCCCGTCGTCGCTTCAACATGGCACTGGTCGGTCTTTTCGGAGTGCTTGCGATCGCCATTGCGACGGTCGGCATTTACGGTGTGGTCTCGTATCTGGTCGAGCAGCGATCGCGTGAAATCGGCGTGCGGCTCGCGCTTGGCGCCGCACCCGGAAAAATCCTGCAGATGATCCTGTGGCAGTTCTCGCGTGTCGTGGGAGTCGGCGTCGCGCTCGGCTTGTTCGGCGCGTGGATGCTGTCGAGCTTGGCGCGTTCGTTCCTCTTCCGTGTCGAGCCGCATGACCCGCTGGTGTTCGGCGGCGCCGCAGCGCTTCTGCTGCTCGTCGGAGTGATCGGATCGTTCGTCCCCGCGCGTCGCGCGGCGCGTATCGAACCGGTGCGGACGCTTCGCTCGGAAAACTGACGCTATCGCCGCCGGCCGAGCAGCTGATCGTCGGTCCGGCCGTAGTACTCGCCGATCGATTCGAGGACTTGACAGGCCTGGCCGTTCGGCGCGCGATCGCCGACGACCAACGCGACGTGCACGAGTCCGTCAGTCGACGCCCAGACGCGTGGCAGGATCGTGCCCGACGGAATCGGATTCTGACAGCCCGTGAACTGCGAGACCATTCGGGACAGCTCCTCGTCGGACGGCAGCTGCGTGCCGAGGCGCCGCAGCAGATTCATCGCACGCACCACGGGATAGCGCGTCTCGGTGTCCATGGGATTCTTCGGTGAGAAGAACGTGAACAGGTACACGACGGCCTTGCCATCCGCGTTCTTGTAGAGACGGAGGAGCTGGCGGCTGTCGCGCGGAGCGGGAAGCGACAGGGGCTGCCAGTCCGCGGGACCGCAGAACGCGACGTCCAACTCGCGCGATCGGAAATTCTGATAGCCCGAGATCGCGGTGCCTTTGTCGTTGAAATCCGGCACGCGCACGCCGTTCAGGAAGAATTCCGCGTGGTACGTGCCGGGCGGCAGGCAGTACGACGGCGAGTTGCTGTAGATCGTGACGTGCGACGATTCGCCTGTCGCCGGCAGGCTCGCCGGATCGATCGGTTGGAAGAGCGGCTGCACGACGCGCCATACTTTCCAGTCGTTCGAGTATGTCGACCACACGACCGACAACCTGTCACGGCTCGGATCGAAACCAGCCACGTCCGCGCTCCACGCGACACGCGAGGCGCGCACCCACGTCGTGATGTGGCTGATCTTCGCGTACGACGAGGCCGGTGCGCTCGACTTGCCGAGCAGCAGCATGCGCCGCGCGTCGGCGATCCCGGCGTAGACGTCCGGGCACTTGGCTTGCGCCGACGAGCCGTACAGCTCCGCGCAGTGCGCTTCGAGCGTGTTCAGATCGCTCAGAGAAGACGCGACAAGATTCTGGTCCTTCGCGACGCTCAAGCCGTCGACCGCAGCTTGGTATGACCGCTCGGCGTCCGCCCGATTGCCGCGCGCAAGCTGGCCCAGCCCGAGATTCGTGAAGAGCATCTGATACGCCGCCGGATCGGGCGCGTGCGAGACCTTCACGGCATCGAGCGTCCGGCCATCGTCGGCCGTCAGTCCGCCCGAAGCGATCGCACGCTGCAGGATCGCGATTCCGGCGTCGATCGCCGCCAGATCGTTGGCCGCGATGCCGGCGAGCAGGCGGTTGAAGCCTTCGCTGTTCAGCCGCCGCGGCGTCGGCGTCCAGCCGTCGTTTTCGATCGCCTTGTTCGTCAGCGAGTACGAATCCGCGATCTCGGCCATGCGCGATCGCGTCGGAAAATTCCAATACTCGCTGTCGATGTCGCCCTGGCTGATCGCCGAATCGGCGAGCGAGCGCTCGTACTGCGCCGCGCCGAAATCCTTGCGCGCCGCGACCGCGCAGCCGAACAGGTCCGACGCCTTCTGATACTGCTCGGCGGTCGTCGCGGCGTTGTACAGGGCGAGGCCGTCGCCGTAGAACTTCGCCGCGAGCTCGACCGCCGTGCTCTTCGGATCGTACGGGCCGCAGCTGGCCGGCAACGTCGGCGTCGGCATGGCGGGCGTGCGATGCACCGCCAACGCGCCCACGAATGTGACGACGGTGACGATCACGCCGGCGAACGCGAGCGCGATTGAGGCATGGCCTTGGCCCATGCCGAGCGACTGGCCGAGCAGGTACAACGCGATCGCGAACAGTGTCAGATGCAGGATGTACCACGTCGACTTGTCTTCGAGACGCTGCGCCTGACTCACGTAACCGTCGGCAAGCGCGTAAAGATGAGACGAATTGACGGGTCCGCGATCGTGGATCTCGTTGAAGATCGCGGGCGCCGGACGGTCGCCCGTGTCGAAGCCGCGGCTGTCGACCCATCCGCCCGTCTCGTTCATCTTGTCGAGCGCGCCGCAGTCGCGCTCCCGATCTCGCGCGAGCATCGCCAGCATCGTCGGGCTCGCGTCGGCGGGCGGCAGCACGGAGGCCTGGCTGGCGTACGCGCAGCGCATGCGTGCGTCGAACAACTCCAGCGTCGGCGTGATCGCGCCGGCGCTCGCGAGCAGCCACCGCTCGCCGTCGAGCGTCGTAATCGCCGCCTCGCTGCCGAACGCGTGATGCGTCGCTTCGGTCGCGGCGCTTTCGGCCTGCGTGTACCAATACCCGACGACCGAGCTGACAAACACGGTCAACGCGATAAAACCAATGACGACGCGCTCGCGCAGGTTGTCTGCGTGGCGCATGAAGAGATGCGCACCCCCGTACTGCTTCAGCTCGAGCTCGGGAGTGTGCGGCGTCTCGCCCGACGAATCCTCTTTTGAGAGCTCCGGGTTGCGGGTCTGCTCCTCCTTGAAGATTCCGAGCGCCCGGAAACCGGCGCCCAGGACAAGGCTGATCGCAAAGACGACGAGAAGCGGCTGCCACACGGCTACGTCCGACGTCAGCGCGGCCAGCACGGCGCCGGAAGCTGCAATCAGACCCGCCATCAACGCGATGTTCGAGGCGCGTGCCTGCCGCTCGGTGAGGTCGGCGATCGTCAGGCATGCCAGCGCCGCCACGAACAGCACGACGCCAAACGCCAGAGCCGGCACGCGGCCTTCGAATCCGTCGATCGTTTCCGCCAGCGGCCGCCACACGCCGAGCAGCCGGGCGTGCACGGCGGATTCGTACGAAAACGGCAGCTCCTCGGGCTTCGCCGGCGCCGCCGGGATCGGCGCGACCGGCTCGATCGGGATCGCAAATCCCAGCCGCGCAAGCTCGTCGCTCGCCTCGCCGCCAACTTCGTCGGCCACGTGATCACCGGCGCGCCACGAGCGGAACGGCACGAGCAGCGTCTGCGTCAGGTTGGCGAGCATCACCTCTTGCTCGGCAAGCATGTCGAGCTGACCGGCCTGCTGCGGATCGGTCGCTCTGACGCGATCTGCCGTATCCTCGAGATCTTTGGCGCGCGACATGTGGCTGCGCTGGCGCTCCTCGAGAGTCGAGCGCACGCCCCAGTCGCCGACGATGCTTTGACGGAGGTAGAGCTCGACCATCTGCCCGCGCGTCAGCTGACGCTCGAATCGCGCGGAGCGCTGTTCATCGATCACGATCCACAGCGCGACGCCCGCACCGAGCGCGGCGACGACGATCATGAGGTACGCGAGGACCGTGCGCGAGATGAAGCGCTTGTCGAGCCGGAGTGCCGCGAGGCGCGCGCGAAGGGAGGCTTTGGGGAGCATCGCCGCGGTGGCGATGATACTGCGACGATCGGTCGGCGGGGTGACTAGATCGGGAACGAACGGACGACTGCCGGAAGGAAAGTCCGGCCGTCTTCGCTACACGCTCGCTTGGCCCGGAGCTGCGGGCGTGAACTGGCGGTGAGGCAGGGATTCGAACCCTGGATACAGGTTTTGGCCCGTATAACGGTTTAGCAAACCGCCGCCTTCAGCCTCTCGGCCACCTCACCAT
>CAYQRM010000195.1:0-2582 GCA_964419785.1 uncultured Solibacteraceae bacterium
TCCGGCAGGTACATCTGCGTGTCGGTCCAGAGGGCGCGATCGACGGGATCGCCGCCGGCGCGTTCCGCGCTCTCGACCATCAGCCCGAGGAAGTAGCGGTCGGCGTCGGCCGATCCCAAACGCGCGGCGAACTCTTGCGAATACAAACGTTTTCGCTCGACGGCCTCGAACATGCGGTGGTTGAACATCCGCAGGTTGAACTCGTCGAGCGTGCCGCGTGCGGCGTCGGCGAACATTCGCACCTTGCGCAGGCTCGACTCGGCCGACGAGCTGCCAGGCATCGCGCGCGCCAGACGTTCTGCCAATCCACGCACGCTCGGCGTCGTGGCCGCGTGATACAGCCCGCGAACGATCAGCGCGCGGTAGCGCTCGTAGCCGCCGAAGAGCTCGTCGCCGCCGTCGCCGTTGAGCGCGACGGTCACGCGCTGCCGCGTCATGCGGCTCACGTAGAACGTCGGCAGCGCAGACGAGTCCGCGTACGGCTGGTCGTAGTGCCAGGCGAGCGTCGGCAGGATCTCGATCGCGTTGGGCTCGACGATGAACTCCTCGTGCGTCGTGCCGAACTTGTTCGCGACCATGCGCGCGTACTTCGTCTCGTCGAAATCCTGCTGCGGAAAGCCGATTGAGAAGGTCTTGACCGGACCCGACGAGCACTCGGCCATCGCCGAGACGACGGCCGACGAGTCGACGCCGCCCGAGAGAAATGCCCCGAGCGGCACGTCGGAGATCAACCGCACGCGCGTGGCGTCGACGATGAGCTCGCGCAGATGGCGTTTGGCCTCTTCGTAGGCCATCGACGTCTTTGCGCACCAATCGGCGCGCCAGTACGTTTCGATGCGAGGTCCTCTCGACGGCGTCCACGTCAGCACGCTCGCCGGCGCGAGGCGGTGCACGCCCTTGAAGATCGTTCCCGTGCCGGGAATCGCCTCATACGCCAGGTAGAGATCGAGCGCGGCCGGATCGATCTCGCGCGGACAATTCGGCAACACCAGCAGCGCTTTGATCTCGGACGCGAAGTAAATCCCGCGACTGTCGGCGAACCAGTAGAGCGGCTTCTTGCCCGCGCGATCGCGCGCGAGGACGAGCGTGCGCGTGCGGCGATCCCACGCGGCGATCGCGAACATGCCGCGCAAAAGCGGAATCGCGTCCGCGCCTTTCTCTTCGAACAGATGAACGATGACTTCGGTGTCGCTGCGAGTGCGGAAGGTGTGGCCGCGCGCTTCGAGGTCGGGCCGAAGCTCGAGGAAGTTGTAGATCTCGCCGTTGAACATCACCCAGCAGTCTTCGCGCTCATCGGCGATGGGCTGCGCGCCACCGGCCAGGTCGATGATCGAGAGGCGGCGGTGGCCGAAGCCGATGCCCGGCTGGATGAGGTAGCCCTCGCCGTCTGGGCCGCGATGGGTGAGCGTGTCGGCCATCGCCTTGACCAGCCGACGATCGGGGGTCGATCCGTCGGCTGTGGCGAAGCCGGCGATGCCGCACATGTTGGTAGGCTAACGCGTTTTCACGTTCTTGAGGAGCACGATGATTTATCCTCGTCAGCCATGAGCACCCGCCGCCTGACCGTCGTCCTCGTTGCCCTCGGACTCGCCGCGCTGACGACGTCGGCGTCCGTCAAGGCCGACACGTATCCGCGCCAGACCGGCGTCGACGCAGAGCACTACGTCTTTCGGCTCACGCTGAGCGACACGTCGCCCGAGATCACGGGCGATGCGTCGATCACGGTGCGGCTCACCGCGGACAACGTGAAGGCGCTCGTGCTCGATCTCACGTCCGCGCACGACGGCAAGGCGATGACCGTGACGTCGGCGGCGCGCGGCGGACAATCCGTCGCGTTCACGCACGCCCACGATCAACTTTGGCTTCCGTTCGCATCGTCTTCGAAATCCGGCGAGCTCGTGACGTTCGAGGTGAAGTATCACGGCATTCCCGCGTCGCCCTCCGGGACCGTCGTTCCGCCGAACGGCCGCGAGAATCCTGGCTTGCGCATCGTGCCCAACAAGTACGGCGAGTGGGCGGCGTTCAGCGAGAACTGGCCGAATCGCGCGCGCCAGTGGCTGCCGATGATCGATCATCCGTACGACAAGGCGACCAGCGAGTTCATCGTCACGGCGCCGTCGAAGTATCAAGTCGTGGCGAACGGGCTGTTGCAGGAGGAGATCGATCTCGGCGACGGCCGGCGCCTGACGCACTGGAAGCAGAGCGTGCCGATCGCGTCATGGTTGAACGCGCTCGGCGTCGAGCAGTTCGCCGTGCATCACGCGGGCACGGTCAAGGGCGTCGAGCTGCAGACGTGGGTCGCGCACCAGGACGATCAGGCCGGCCGCGTGTATTTCGAGGGGCCCGCGCGCGAGGCGCTCGAGTTCTATAGCGATCACATTGGGCCGTACGCGTACGAGAAGCTCGCGAGCGTCGCCGCGGCCGGGCTCAGCGGCGGCACCGAGCACGCCAGCTCGATTTTCTACGGCGAGACCGGCATTCGACCGGACGCGACCGGCGTCGTGCGCCCGGCCACCGGCCTCGTCTACCACGAGATTGCCCACCAATGGTTTGGCGATTCCGTCACGGAAAAAGACTGGGAC
>CAYQRM010000196.1:0-17082 GCA_964419785.1 uncultured Solibacteraceae bacterium
GACGCTCGCGGCGGCCGACTGCGCCGTGATCGTCACCGATCACAAAGCATTCGACTACAAGCTCATTGTCGATCGCTCGAAGGTGGTCGTCGACTCGCGTAACGCGATCAAGAGCGCGCACGCGAACGTGTTCAAGCTCGGCGCGCCCGCGAAGAATTAGGCCCCAACAGGGCCCCGATCTTAGGGCCTGAGGCCCGGGCCTGCGATTCAGGCTACTGCTTGACGCTGATCTCGCTGCGCAGCCGAATGTCCTTCGACGACGCGCCAATGAGAATTCGAAACGCGCCGGGTTCGACCGTCCAGTGCAGGTCGCGATCGAGCAGCTGCAGGTCGTCGTGTCCAACCTTGAAGGTCACTTCGCGGCGTTCGCCCGGCTCCAGATGGGTGCGCTGGAATTGCTTGAGCGCAATCACCGGCTGCGCGACCGACGCGAGAAGATCGCGAATGTACAACTGCACGACCTCGTCGCCCGCGCGGCGGCCTGAGTTCGTGATCGTGCAGCGCACGGTCGCGGTGCCGTCCGCGGGGATCTCGGCAGGTTCGATCGCGAGGCCCGAGTACTCGAACGTCGTGTAGCTCAGACCAAATCCGAACGGGAACAGCGGCTGGCCGGTGAGATCGACGTAGTCGTCGCCGCGGCCCGTCGGCTTGTGATCGTAGTACAGCGGCAGCTGGCCTTCCGCGACCGGAAAGGTGATCGGCAGTCGTCCCGCGGGATTGGCGTCGCCCACGAGCACGTCGGCGACCGCATCTCCGCCCGCCTCGCCTGGATACCACGCGTCGATGACTGCGGCCACGCGATCGAGCCACGGCATGGTGATCGCGCTGCCGCCGATGAGGACGACGACGGTCGGCTTCCCTGCTGACGCCACGCCGCGAATCAGCGCGTCCTGCTTGCCGGGAAGACCGAGCCGCGCGCGATCGCGAAACTCACCTTCCTCGATGCCCGCAACGACGACAGCGACGTCCGCACCCTTCGCGAGGGCGACCGCCTCCGCGATCCTCTGATCGGAGTCGTCGACGATGCCCGCGTTCCAGATGAGCTTGAGTCGAGCGTTGCCGGTTTCCTCGAAGTACTCGAGTCGGATGGCGTGGCGTGAGTTCGGCTCGAACGACACGTCGGTCGTCTTGATACCGTACGACTGCTTCTTCCAGTCGTCGATCACGAGCCGGTCGTCGAGATACAGCCGATACCCGTCGTTGCCTTCGACGCCGATGCGCGTGACACCCGATGCGGGCGTGACGATCGTGCCCGTCCACCGCACCGAGTACCAATCGAACGGGATGCCGCGGCCGGGCGCGTTGAGTGTCCAGCGAAACTCCATGCGCGCGTCGGTGCGCGTGAGACGTGGCGCGCCCGCGAGCTTCGGATTGTCGAAATACTCGCCGGTGAGCCCTTGCGCGGCTTGACCGTTCGTCTGCGACGCCAACTGCGCTACGGGCACGACATCGAACTCACGTACCGTGCGCCCGGGGCCCGGCGCGTAGCGGACCGCGCCGGCACTGCCGAGCGCGCGCTCGAGGCCCGCGCGAATCGTGATGTTGTGATTGCCGGGTCCGCTGTAATCGCCCAACCGCACTTCGTCGGCGTCGACGCCGATGAGCGCGACACGCGCGGACTTGGCGAGTGGCAAGACTCCGGCATCGTTCTTCAGCAGAACGATCGACGCTCGCGCCGCTTCGCGCGCGAGCGCTCGATGGGCGTCGGTGTTCGCTTCAGCGGCAGCGCGATCGAGATCGACGTACGGATGCTCGAAGAGACCCAGCGCGAATTTCACGCGCAACACGCGTGCGACGGCGGCGTCGATCACGGACACCGGTATCAGCCCGCGCTGAAACGCGTCGAGATACGGACGCTGCTGTCCGTATGCCGATTGAAAGACGACGTCGAGGCCGGCGGTGAACGCATCGGTCGCGGCGGCCGCCGTATTCGGCTCGGTCATGTGCAGCACGGTTGCGCCGCTCGTCCCCGAGGCGTCCGAAATCACAAATCCCGGAAACGCCCAGTCGCGCTTGAGCACGTCGGTGAGCAGGTGCCGATTCTGCGTCGCGGGCGAGCCGTCCACGGAGTTGTACGCCGCCATCACCGATTGTGCCCCCGCGCGAATCGCCGCGAGAAACGGCGGGTAGTCGCGCTCCATGAGCGCGCGCTCGCTGCGATCGACGGGATAGCTGTCGCGCCCACCCTCGCCGACGTTCGCCACGAAGTGCTTCGGCGTGGTGATGACGCCAGCCCGCGAGAATGAGGCGACAAACGCGCGCGCCATTTCGGACGCGAGGACGGGATCCTCGCCGTACGTTTCCGCCACTCTTCCCCAGCGCACATCGTCGGCGATGTTGACGACCGGCGAGAGGACCTGACGGATGCCGCGCGACGCGGTCTCGCTCGCAATCGCGTCCGCGACACGCGACATCAGCGCGGAATCCCACGTCGCGGCCAGCGCGATCGCCGACGGATACATCGTCGCGCCATCGCGCGCAAGGCCGTGCACGGCTTCTTCGAACGGGATGATCGGGATGCCGAGCCGCGTGCGCTCGACGAAATATCGCTGAATCGCGTTGATGCGCTCGGCGTGCGCGCGAGCCGCCCCTGACGCCGTCTCCGCCGCGCCGTGAACGGTCGAGATCTGGAGTCCGAAGATGCCGTATGAGTAGTCGTTGGCCGCATTGTCCAGATCGCCCGGGATCATGAACAGCTGCCAGAACTTCTCCTCGAGCGCCATGCGCGAGAGCAAATCGCGCACGCGGACGTCAATCGACTGCGACGGATCCTTGTAAGGAAGTGTCGTCTGCGGCCGCGCAGGCGTCCACGCGGCTGCGCCGAGCGCCAGAACAACCGTCAGCCAGCCTCGCACAATGCCCCAATGGCCCAAGGGCCCAATGGCCGATCAGATCCCCAGCTTCTTCTTCGCGAACGGCCGCACGAACGCGCCCGGCGGATTGTGCGCCGTGGCGTTGTCGTACGCGCGCTGATACTCCGCCTTCGCCTTGTCGGCTTGTCCGAGCTTCTCGTATGTCATGCCGAGCAGGCAGTGCATGAACGGATCGTTCTGATTGCCCTGCAGGCCGACGGCCTTGGTGAGCTCCGCTTCGGCAGTCTTCAGGTCGTTCGTGTAAAGTGCGACGTAGCCGGTGAGATACGGGAAGAAGCGCTCCTGATCAGCGGCCATCTTGGGATCGCCGTCGAGCGCCTTCCTGGCTTCGGCGATCTGCTTCTGTGCTTCGACCTTGTTGCCGCGCCGCGCGGCGAGCCGGCCGAGCGCATGCGCCAGACGAAAGTCCCACAGGCTCTTCGGGTGCGTCTGGTTGCCCGGCTCCATGAGCCCCATGCGCGCGCCCTCTCGATACCAGTGCTCGGCCGTGTCGAGCTGACCGCTGTCGATGCATACGCGAGCGGCCTCATTCGCCATCTCGCCTTCCTGATAGAACGCGTTTTGCGGCTCGGCCTGCTCGCGCGTTTTCCAGTAGTCGATCACCATCTCTTCGTACTTGACGGTGTTATTGCAATCGCCGTCGAACGCATACGACATCGCCATGCCGCGCTGAGCGGCCGCCTTGTCGGCCGGACCGGAAGCCGCGTCGATCGCTTTCTGAAACACCGCTCGGGCTTCGGTCGTCGCGCCGAGCGTGTCGAGCATGCTCGCCGCTTGCGTGGAGGCGGGATTCGCCTTCAGCTCCTCGCGAACCGCCGCGAGCGCATCCGCCGTCCTGCCTGCCCGCATCGCGTCGGCCGCCGTCCGCAAATTACCCGCCTGGCCGCCACGTCCCTGCGCGCCAAGCGCCGGCGCCACGAGACACGCGATTCCGAAACACGCGACGAGCGGCCGCCAGCCGCAAAAGTATTTTTGGTTCATTGCCCTGTCCTCCAAAAAGACACCCGGCGTTATTTTCGACGGTTGCTGATCCCGTACCAGACCGTGCCGATGAGTCCGATCGCGCCGCCGATGAGAAACGTGATATCCGGTCCGATCTTCTGCCAGAGGTACGCCGCAACGAGGGGCGCCGGAAAGAACGCAAAGGATCGAAGTCCCCAGTACAAGCCTACGGCGCGAGCGCGCACGTCGGGAGTAAATCCCGTCGAGATCAGCGCCTTGCGCGCCGGCTCGCCGATCTCGCGCAGCCCGTTGACGATGAACGTCACGATGAGCCCGACCATGACCGGCACGCCCAGCGCGACCGAGAGCTTCGGCAAGACCACGAGAAAGATCGGGAACACCGCAAACAGCAAGAACGTCGTGCCGATGAATGGCCGCGGCGATGGCGATCGATCGACCCATTTCGCAACCGGCACATATGTCGAGAGTGCCGTGAGATTCATCACGGCCAGCAGCCCGCCTGCCGTCTCCGCCGCACGCGCTTCCGACCATCCAAACCGTTGCGTGAGCAGCGCGACGACGTAGAGGACGGCGAAGTCGCGCGCAAACCAGTCGCCCCACCGGATGAAAATCTCTGCGCTCAAGAGCAGCCGCAGCTCCCGCGGCATGTCGCGCAGAATGGTCCGGAATGGCACGTGCGCCGGATCCTTCTTCGCGCGCATTCGCTTCATCAACGCCATCTGGAGGATGACGGACAGGCCGACGAGACTGAACGCCAGCGTGAGGTTGAGCCAGTAGCCGATCGCCGCGAACACCGCGCCGCCGACCGCCGGACCAATGACTTTCGGCAGCCGCTTCTGGATGCTCTGAATGGCGAATGCGATCGTGCGGCGGTTCTTCGGCACTTCGCTGCCGACGATGTCGAACGTCGCGGGCACCGAGAGCGGCTCCCAATTCGTCATGAGCAGCGCGCCGAACGCAATCGCCCACGGATCGCGCGTCGCGAGCATGACCGTGAACCCGACGGTCATCGGCAGCGCTGAGACCGCGAGCGCGATTCGCGGTCCCATCCGATGAGCGATCGATCCGCCGATGATGTAGCCGAAGCCTTCGAGCAGGTTCTTGATGGCGGCGATGACGCCGATGAACGCCGCCGCCTTGTAGACGGCGCCGGTGAGATCCTTGAAGTAGAGCGAGAGGAAGTTGCTCCAGATCTCCTCGCTCAGCCCGAGACAGCCGATGACGACGAGCACGGCCAGCGTCGCGCGGTTCAAGCCGAGCCAGCTGGCGACACTTTCCCGCTGCGGGACCGTTTGTGTCGCGGGTTCGCTCATCCGATCACCCGCCACTATAATGGCGCTTCGCGGTCATGTCGATTGCCACCGTCTCCAACTACATCGGCGGACGCTGGGTCGGGTCGTCGGCGGACGCGACGGTCGACGTCTTCAATCCGGCGCGCGGCGCGGTGATCGCGAGGACGCCGCTTTCGACCGCGCGCGACGTCGACGCCGCGGTCGACGCCGCCACGCGCGCGTTTGCCGGCTGGAGCGAGACACCGCCGGTCGTGCGTGCTCGGGCGCTGTTCCAGTTCAAAGCCGCGCTCGAAGCGCACTTCGACGAGATCGCGCGCATCGTCACGACCGAACACGGCAAGACGCTCGACGAGTCGCGCGGCAGCGTGCGACGGGGAATCGAGTGCGTGGAGGTCGCGTGCGGCGCGCCGTCAATGCTGATGGGCGCCGGACTCGAGAACATCGCGGCTGGCGTCGACTGCACGATGATGCGGCAGCCGCTCGGCGTGTGCGCCGCCATCGCGCCCTTCAATTTCCCGGCGATGGTGCCGCTCTGGTTTCTGCCGTTCGCGATCGTCTGCGGCAACACGTTCATTCTCAAACCCTCCGAGCAGGTGCCGCTCTCGATGCGGCGCATCGTCGAGCTGCTCGCCGAGTGCGATCTGCCCCCGGGCGTCATCAACCTCGTCAACGGCGGCCACGCGGCGGTCGAAGCGCTCTGCGATCATCCGGGCATCAAGGCGCTCTCGTTCGTCGGCTCGACGCCCGTCGCGCGGCTCGTCTATCAGCGCGCGACGCACGCCGGCAAGCGCGTCCAGGCCCTCGGCGGCGCCAAGAACTTCATCGTCGTCATGCCGGACGCGGATTGGGATCGCGCGATTCCGGCGATCGCCGAGTCGCTGTACGGCTGTGCGGGCGAGCGGTGCCTGGCAGGCAGCGTGCTCCTGCCGATCGGCGAGGCGCACGTGCCACTGCGCGATCGGCTCGCTGACGCCGCGAGCACGATGATCGTCGGCGACGGACTCGATCCGCACGTCCAGATGGGTCCGGTCATCAGCGCGAAGCACCTGCAGCGCGTGAACGGCTACGTCGAGCACGGCGTCGGCGAGGGCGCGCGCCTAGTCGTCGACGGCCGGGCGCGGCATCTCCCGCCCGAAGGCTTCTTCGTCGGTCCGAGCGTGTTCGACGCGGTCGAGCCGACCATGCA
The DNA here is from genome assembly GCA_964419785.1 of uncultured Solibacteraceae bacterium. Classification (GTDB taxonomy): domain Bacteria; phylum Acidobacteriota; class Vicinamibacteria; order Vicinamibacterales; family SCN-69-37; genus DATEGZ01. Next base: position 6,315 of record CAYQRM010000196.1, read on the forward strand.
GATCGCGCGCGACGAGATATTTGGCCCGGTCGCCGCGGTGTGCCCCGTGCGCGACGTCGACATGGCGCTCAAAATCATGCACGCGCACCCGAATGCCAACTCGACGTCGATCTTCACCTCGAGTGGCCGGGCGGCGCGCGACTTCGCGCATCGCGCGACGGCGTCGATGGTCGGCGTCAACATCGGCGTCGCCGCGCCGATGGCGTACTTCCCGTTCGGCGGCGCGCGCGACAGCTTCTTTGGCGATCTCAAGGTCCACGGGCGCGACGCGTTCGAGTTCTACACCGACAAGAAGGTGACCATTGCCCGCTGGTGAATCGTCGGCTGACGTGCGATCGGGAATGACGGGCGCCGAGATCGTCGACCTCGTCAAGAAGCACACGATGTTCGAGTGGACCGCGCAGGGTGTGGTGGATCCCATTCCCGTCGCGCGGGCGAAAGGCGTCTATTTCTGGACGCCCGAGGGCCAGCGCTTCATCGATTTCAACAGCCAGCTGATGTGCGTCAACATCGGCCACGGCGATCCACGCGTCGTCCGCGCCATTCAGGAGCAGGCGGCGACGCTCGCGTACGTGACGCCGTCGATGGCGACCGAGCCGCGCGCGCGGCTGGGCGCCAAGCTCGCCGAGCTCGCGCCCGGCGACATCGACGTGTTCTTCTTCACCAACGGCGGCGCCGAAGCGAACGAGCACGCGATGAAGATCGCGCGCTGGGTCACCGGCCGGCAGAAGATCCTCGCCTTCTACCGGTCGTACCATGGCAGCACGGCCGGCGCGATCACGGCGACCGGCGATCCGCGCCGTTGGACGGAGCCGCCGATGCCGGGCGTCGTCCACGTGCTCAATCCGTACCACGGGATCGAGCGCGGCTGGGACACGGCAGCCGCGGCGCTCGCCTACCTCGACGAAGTGGTTCGCCTCGAGGGCCCGTCGACGATCGCGGGCTTCATCCTCGAGCCGGTCGTCGGCACCAACGGCGTGCTCGTGCCGCCCGACGGCTTCATCCAGGGCGTGCGCGCGCTCTGCGACACGCACGGCATCATGATGATTGCCGACGAGGTGATGTCGGGATTCGGCCGCACGGGCGAGTGGTTCGCGATCAACCACTGGCACGTCGTGCCGGATTTGATGACGATGGCGAAGGGACTGACGAGCGCGTACGTGCCGCTCGGCGCCGTCGGCATGCGCCGTGAGCTTGCCGAACGGTTCCGCGAGCGTGCATTCTCGAGCGGCCTCACCTACAGCGCGCATCCGCTGGCGTGCGCGACGGCCAACGCCGCGATTGGCGTGCTCGAAGCGGACGAGCTCGTTCCTCGCGCGAAGCAGATGGGCGCCGTGATGAAGAACCTGCTCGACGATCTCGCCGGGCGTCATCCATGCGTCGGCGCCGTGCGATCGATCGGCCTTTTCGGCAATGTCGAGCTGGTACGGAATCGCACCTCGCGCGAGCCGCTCGCGCCGTTCGGCGGGTCATCGACCGAAATGGCGGCGCTCGGCAAGTTCTTCCGCGCCAACGGCCTGTTCACGTTCATCCGCTGGAATTCGTTCTTCACGAATCCGCCGCTCACGATCACGGAGGCGGAAATGCGCGAGGGCTTTGCGATCATCGATCGCGGATTGGCGGACGTCGACCGCGCGATCGGCTAGCGGATTCGCTTGTCGAACCGCACGAGGACGCTCGCGATTGGCGCGCTCGGCGCGTTACGAATTCGGCGTGCGGTTGGCAATTGGCGCGTCGGCGCGGATCGATCCGATGCGCGTGCTCAAGGTCGAGGAGACCGCCGGTCCGGCTAGAGCGCCGGTGCGGGCAGCCGGCCGTCGACAAGAAACGCGTCGCGATCGAACGCAAAGGCGAGCGGCGAGAAGTAGTCGTGACGCACGAGCTCGACGCGCGCGCGCGTCGCCGCCGAATGCCACGTCTCCAGATCGCGCGGCTCAGCGGCTCCGAACGCGGCGGGCAAAAACACCGCGACGTTCGTGCCGCCCTCGGCGTCGCGCGCGGAGTGATAGCGAATCGCGTGGACGCCCGCGTCGCGCATCGCGGTGCCGAGCGCTTGCGATGCGGCGTAGTCGGTCGGTGACGCAATCGCCTCGCGATGCGCGTCGAACGGCGCCCGACTCAAGTCGACGCCCTTGGAGGTGCGCACGGACACGCGAAATGCGGTGTGCGCGGTCGTCAAGGTCCCGAGATCCGCGCGCGTGCCTTCGAGAAACACGAACCGGTAGTACGCCACTTCGGCAAAGAGGGCGTGGCGCGAGTCCGAGCCGTACCAGATGCCGGGCTCGTGGCGGCCGCCGAATCGCGATCCGTGCGGCAGGGGCGGATACCGAAACGGCGTGGCGAGCAGCACGTGCAGCCGGCCGCCCGTGCGGTCGGGCGGTTTGGACGCATCGATCAGTTGTTCGAGCAGTGCCTGCTCTTCGAGCGAGTCGACGAGTTTGCGCGTGGAGATCTGGTGCTGCGCTTCGACCGCGCGCCACGGCGCGCCCCGGAGCGTGCGAATCCTAGAGGCGCCCGCGCATTGCGTCCAGATATTCGAGGACATTCACGAGACCCTGGACGTCGCCCAGCCGCTCGACCGGCACGCCGCCGACGTGATCGTTCGGCGCATGCAGCCACGCCCTCGCCCGTCCATCGTCGCCACCGACGAGCGCGTCGAGACTGCGATAGATCCGCACGAGGAGCAGGGCGAGCTGGCCCTCTTTGCTGTCGGGCGCGATCCCGCGGCCCCGCTGCAGCCGCGAGATCGACGCCTCGCTGGCGCCAAGGACGACCGCCAGCTGACGATTGCGAAGACCGAGACGCGACGCCGCCGAGCGCACGGCTTTCGCCAGCACAACCGCCGGATCGGATGCCGGCGCCCTCAGAGATCGGGCCGCGTTCGTCGTCATTTCAATTGAAATTTTATGTCAATATTTTGTCAATTGCAAGCGTGGCTTCTTTGGCATTCCTCACGGTTCCTCGGGGCACCGGGACGCCGGCCGAGGCTTGACCCTGGAACGATTCCAGCCTGTAGTGTGGAGGGCGGGCTCGAGGAGGCCCCCGCATGCGACTCACCCACTTGCTCGTTCTCGTTGCCTCCGCCATCGGAGCGGCTTCGGCCGCGCCGCTTGCGGCCGGCCAAGACCCGCAGATGCAGCACCGCGGCGAGATGGTCATGGGCTTCGATCAGACGAAGACGACACATCATTTTTCGCTCTATGAGGACGGTGGCGCGATCGAGGTGTCCGTCAACGATCCGAACGACACGGTCAACCGCGACGCCATTCGCGCGCACCTGCCGCATATCGCGCAGATGTTCGGCGCCGGCGACTTCGAGGCGCCGATGGAAGTGCACGCGCAGCAGGTGCCAGGCACCGTCGAGATGTCGAAGCTGAAGGACAAGCTGACGTTCACCTACGTGGAAACGCCGCGCGGCGGCCGCGTCGACATCATCACGACCGACAAGGACGCGCTTGCCGCGGTCCACAAGTTCCTCACGTTTCAGATCTCCGATCACCACACGAACGATTCGACGCGCGTCAGGCCGCGTCCGAAGACCGGACGGCAGCCGGCGGCGTGAACGGCGCGACGCTGGGGCCGCGGGAGCTGGCGCGGGCGTGCGGCGTGAGCACGGACACGCTGCGCCACTACGAGCGCAAGGGCCTGCTCGCGAAGCCGCAGCGCACGTCGGCCGGCTACCGGCGGTACCCGGCGGACGCCGTCGAACGCGTGCGCCTGATTCAGCGCGCGCTTGTGGTGGGGTTTTCGCTCGACGATCTCACCCGCGTGCTGCGCGAGCGCGATCGCGGCGGCGCGCCTTGCCGCGGCGTCCGCGCGCTGCTCGATGAGCGGCTGTCCGATCTCACGAAGCGAATCAAGGACTTGAAGGGCCTGCGGCGCGAGCTCGTCAGCCTCGCTCAATCGTGGGACGAGAAGCTCGCGCTCACACCGCCTGGCGCCCGGGCGCACCTGCTCGACGAGCTGCAGGGGCGTCCGGCGCTCGACGACGCGCGAACGCGCGCCCTCGCACACCAGCCGCGCCGCTCCCGCGGCGCGTAGATCACTTCCGCTCGGCGACCGCCTTGAGATTGACCAGCTGTGACGTGAGCACGCCGTCGACTGCCGGCGCCAGCTGCTCGAAACCACCCGGAAGATAGCCCGTCACCGCGTACGTCCACGTGAGGTCGGTGCCGTCGCCCGCAGCGTTGAATTCCCACGTCATCGCGCCGGTCGCGGCCATCGACTGCAGCGGGCCGAGGCCGCCGCGAAACCGCAGCAGCTTGCCCGGATCGACGAACACCACTTCCATGTGCTTGACGCCGCCACCATTCACGAGCTGCTCGCACCAGCATCCCCCGGGCTTCGGGTCGATCGTCAGGTTGGCGGCGACGCCCGAATACGTGTGATCGGCGGCCCACCAGGTGCCGACGGCCACCGCCGTCGCGAACACCTTCGCCGGCGGCGCGACGACGTGCCGCACGATCTTCACCGTAAATCCGGTCGCACCGGCGTCGACCACGTCCGCGCGTGGCGTGACGGCGCTTGCGACGATCATGGCCGCTGCGATTCCGAACACCCGCGTCGATCTCGTCATGTCCCTCGCTCCTTGTGGGCGATCACGATCTCACGCCGAACAACGTCGCGCTCGCGAGCCAGATGTCGTCGATCGACGCTGTCAATTGATGTTCGTCGTCGACCAGTCGCAGATCCACGTTCGGGCGCGTGGCCGCCCAGCGCCCCACCATGGATGCATCGACCGACGCATCCCGGGTGCCCTGAAAGACGAGCGTTGGCAGCGCGAGGTTCACGTCGAACGCGTCGTAGCGCGACGCGTCTTCGTACAGGGCGTACCCGACGTCGCGCTCGGCGTTGTGTGCGTAGTGGAACACGCGCAGCTTGCCGGCGCGCTTCCATTCTTCGATCCCGTGCTCGCCGAGCTGGCGCAGACGATTGCCGCCGAAATCCAGCGCCGGCGCCATCAGCACCAGCCGATCGATCCGTGGGCGCGCGGACGCCGCGTCGCGCGCCGCCGCGTGCAGTGCGACGAAGGCGCCGAGACTCGATCCGACGAGCGCCACCGGCCCCGCCGACGCTCCGTCGATTGCCGCCGCAGTTTGATCGAGCATGCGCGTGACGGTGAGCGTCTCGAACTCCGGCTCGTTGAAGTCGGGACAGGCGAAACCGACCCCGCACGCGTCCAGCTCACGCGCAAACCGCTGCGCCTTCGACGACGCGGGCGACGAAGCGAAACCGTGCAGGTAGATCACGGAGCGGACGGGCAGCATCACGGAGATTATTGTCGTACCCGTCCTCCCCGGCCCTTGCTTGTTATACTGGTTCGATGCGCCTGTTGCGCAAAGCCGGCCGGAACGCGAGAGTCGTGCGGAAGTTCGTGCACGGACTGGTCGATACGGACCACCCGCTGCTCGTGCACATCGTCCCGATGCGCCGGTGCAACATCGACTGCGGGTACTGCAACGAGTTCGACAAGGTCTCGCAACCGGTGCCACTCGACGTCATGGAGAAGCGCGTCGCGAAGCTCACGTCGCTCGGCGCGTCGGTCATCGCGTTCAGCGGCGGCGAGCCGATGCTGCATCCGCAGCTCGACGACATCATCCGCGCGATTCGCCGCCACGGCGCCCTCGCCGGCCTCATCACCAACGGCTATTTCCTCTCGCCGAAGCGCATTCAGGCCCTGAACGAGGCGGGGCTCGATTTCCTGCAGATCAGCATCGACAACATCGAGCCCGACGAGGTCAGCAAGAAGAGCCTGCGCGTGCTCGACAAGCGGCTGCAGTGGCTGTCGACACACGCCGAGTTCGACGTCAACATCAACTCCGTCGTCGGCGGCGGCGTGAAGTACCCGGAAGACGCGCGCGTGATCAACCTGCGCGCGCGCGAGCTCGGCTTCTCGACGTCCCTTGGCATCATCCACGACGGCGACGGCCTGCTCAAGCCGCTCGGCGGTCCCGAGCGCACGGTCTTCGACGACGTCACGAAGGCGATCAACGGGCCGAAACAGGTGTTCAAGAACCTGTACTCCGGCATCCGCGGTTTCCAGCAAAACCTCGCCGAGGGCAAGCCGAACGACTGGTACTGCCGCGCCGGCGCGCGCTATCTCTACATCTGCGAGCACGGCCTCGTGCACTGGTGCTCGCAGCAGCGCGGCACGCCCGGCATCCCGCTCGAGGACTACACCGTCGAGCACATCCGCCGCGAATTCATGGCGCCGAAATGGTGCGCGCCCTACTGCACCATCGGCTGCGTCCACCGCGTCTCGACGATGGACCAGTGGAGAAAACCGCAGGATCAAGCCAGAAGTTAGAGGCCAGTTCGAGCTTCCGGCTTCGAACTTCTATCTTGATCCCGTTCGTGCTAGAACCTCCCGTATGAGTCCGAACCTCGCCCGCGTGTCCACGCTCGGTCTGGTCTGTACGCTGTTCCTGCTGTGTCTCGCGACGCTGGGCGCCCAGCAGGGGCGCGGGGCGGCGCCCGCCGGCCAGCAGGCGGCCGGCCGGGGCCAGGGACGCGGCCGGGGCGGCCAGCCGGTGACGATCCATGCCGCGCGCATCCTCGACGGCAAGGGCGGCGTCATCGACAACGGCGTCATCACGATCCAGGGATCGAAGATTACGGCCGTCGGCCCGGCCGCAGCGGGCCAGACCTACACCTACGACCTGGGCTCGGCGACCGTGCTGCCAGGCATGATCGACGTGCACGTCCATCTGAACTGGTACTTCGGGCCGAACGGCAAGTACGGCGAGCCGAACGTCCCGCCCGACTACGTCGGCCAGGCGATTCAGGCCAACGCGCGCGCCACGCTGATGGCCGGCTTCACCACCGTGCAGTCGGTCGGCTGGAACGGCGACCCGGCGCTGCGCGAGGCGATTGCCGCGGGCATCATCACGGGCCCGCGGCTGCTGACCTCGGTGCTGCAGATTCAGGGCGGCAACTCGACGCCCGATCAGCTGCGCGAGCGCGTGCGGCAGGCCAAGGCGCAGGGCGCGGACCTGATCAAGTTCTTCGCGTCGGGCAGCATCCGGGACGGCGGCAAGATGAACGTCACGCAGGAGCAGACCGACGCCGTCTGCGGCGAGGCCAAAGCGCTCGGACTGCGCTCGCTCGTCCACGCGCACGATCCACAGTCGATCATCGCGTCGGTCAAGGCCGGCTGCAGCGAGATCGAGCACGGCTTGTTCGCCGACGATGCCGCGATCAAGGCGATGAAGGACGCGGACGTCTACTTCGATCCCAACATCGGCCTCGTGCTGCAGAACTACCTCGAGAACAAGGACAAGTTCATGGGCAGCGGCAACTTCAACGCCGAGGGCTTCGCGTCGATGGAAGGCGCGCTGCCAAACCTGACGGTCGTGTTCAAGAAGGCGCTCGCGGCCGGCCTCAAGATGCCGATGGGCACCGACGCGGTCGCCGGCGCGCACGGCCAGAACGCGCGCGAGATCGTCGCGCGCGTCGCCGCCGGCCAGAAGCCGATGGACGCGATCATCGGCGCGACGTCGCTCTCGGCCGAGTCGCTGCGCCTCGGCGATCAAATCGGCACGCTCGCGCCCGGCTTCGAGGCCGACATCGTCGCCGTGCCGGGAAATCCGTTGACGGACATCTCGGCGGTCCGAAACGTCAGCTTCGTCATGAAAGGTGGCCGAGTGTACAAGAAGTAGGTTCGACTCACTCGCCGCGCGGCGGCGTTGCACGCATCTGCAGGTTGCCTTCGTGGACACCGTCGTCCTCGTCGCGAGGAGCGCGTCCGACCCCCTACCGCTATTTCTTCGACGGCGCGAGGCGCTTCAACTCTTCGGCCCAGTTCAGCACAACGTGGATTTGCGTGACCGGCGGCTGCTCCTGCCCGACGGGCTGAAGCATCAGGAACCGCTGGCCGTCAGGTGAGACGTCGTAGTTGGCGCGGACGTAGTTCGGCTGGCTCGCTTGATAGCCGGCGGCGCCTTGAAACAACCGGTGCGGCTTGCCCTGAGCGAAGCCGGGCTTCGTGGTGATGTCGACGGCCATCATGTCGTCGCCATTGCGATAGAAGAGCTCGAGCGGTTGTCTCGTCGTATCGGGGCTCCACAACGGCTCGTTCCCGCCGTCGATGGACACCTGGTGCTTGTCGCCAGATCCGGGATACGCCTGCACGTAGATTTGCCGACGGCCTGCCGCGTCACTGCCGGCATATGCGAGCCACTTGCCATCGGGTGAGAACGTCGCTCCGGCGTCGGCGTCGGCGATCGGGATCGAGAACAGGCGCTGTCCGATGGCCGCACTGTTCGGCGGTCGAACGACCGGCACGATCCACAGCTCGCCTTCCGCGGTGCTGCCGATCTTGGTGATCGCGAGCACGCCATCCGGAGCAGACGACATGGGAATATCGAGCAGCCCTGGATCACCTGCAAAAGGCTCGGGCTTGCCGCTGCCGTCGGCTGCCTGAACGGAGAGCTGCCACGCGTGGTTTTTCTGGGTCATGAAGACGAGCTGTCTGCCGTCGCGCGTCCACGTTGCGTGCTGGTTGAGGTCGCCAAATGTGAACGGCGCGAAGTTGTGCGTGGCGAGGTCGAGCATCCAGATCTGCCCGTTCAAGTCCATGGCGATTCGACCGCCGCGAGGCTCGAGCCGCGGCTGGTAATAGCCGTCCTCGCGGGCGTCGATGACTTGTGACGCCCCTGATCGGCTGACCCACACGAGGCGTCTCTTGTTCGGCGCCGCGCTCCCGGCGGCGTACGCCAGAGAGCCGGAGGCGGACACGGCATACTGAAGGACGCTCTGCAGCACCTGGACGGTATCGCCGGTGACCTCGCCGCGTGCCAGGTCGAACGGCATCGCCATCAGATTCGTGCCCACACGATACGTGACGTGTCCCGACGCGACGTAGGCTGGCGCGACCGCCCCAGGTTCTGCGACCAGAGTGCGGTGCGCGCGCCCGGCCGTCTCCTGCAGCGCGATCGATCCCATCGTCGCTCCCGCAGACCTGAAGAGCACGGCCTGACCGCCGGGCAGGAAGTGCGGATACACATGGTTGCCCTCGGGGCCGCTGAACTGCGACAGCGCGCGAGGGGTGGCGCCGGCCTCGTCCGGGATCTGCTCGATCTCGGAGTAGAGCGGCGCGTAGGCGATGATGTGCTGATCGGACCAGCTGCCTCCAAAGGCGCTCGTCACGACTGCAAGCGTCGACACTGCGCCACCTTGCACGCGAACCTTCTTCAGCTTGCCGTCAGCGAAGAACGCCAGCCACTGCCCGTCCGGAGAGAAGAACGGCATCGCCGCACCGCTGGTCCCTGCGATCGTTCTCATCGCGCCCGTGTCCATCGCCCGGACGTAGATCTGCCTCTCGTCACCAGCCCCGGTCGTTGCGACGTAGGCCAGCTCGTCGCCGTCGTCGGAAATGGCCAGCGCGCCACGGTCCATGCTCGAGAGCTGCTGCCCGGCAGGCAGCGCGACCGTGAATGATCGGACTGGCGCGGGCGACGATGGCACGGGCTTGATCGACCAGGCCACGATGCCGGCGACGGCGGCGAGGATCGCCGCGCCGATCAGCTCGAACGCCAGTCGCCGTGGTGCAAGCGGTGCCGCAACGGCCGGAGCCGCGGAGGATCCCGTCGCCGCGCGGACCTCTTCGAGTGCGACGCGCGCATCACCGATGGCCTGCAGCCGCTGGCGGCGATCCTTACGCAGACAACGCTGCAGGAGCCCTCGCACTTCCGGCGGCGTCGTCGCGGGAAGGCGCGACCAGTCCGGCTCGCCGCGCATGACGGCGGCCATCGTCTCTATTGTGGTCTCGCCCTGAAAGGTGCGCGACCCGGACAGCATCTCGTACAGAACGCAGCCGAAGGCCCAGACGTCCGTGCGCCGGTCCACGGGCTTGCCGGCGGCCTGCTCCGGTGACATGTACGAGGGCGTGCCAAGCACCAGGCCTGCTTCGGTCGCCGGAACGCTGATCGTCGACGCCTCGGCCTGGTCGGGCGACGCCCCGGTCTCGAGCGCTTTGGCGAGGCCGAAGTCGAGCACCTTCACCGTGCCCTCGCTCGTCACCTTCACGTTGCCGGGTTTGAGGTCTCGGTGGACGATGCCGCGTTCGTGCGCGTACTCGAGCGCATCGGCGATCTCCCCGGCGATCTCGATCGCCTGGTCGAGCGGCATCGGGCCCTGGCGCAGGCGATCGGCGAGCGTGGGGCCTTCGACCAGCTCCATCACGAGCGCCGGCGCACCAGCGGAGTCGTCGAAGCCGTAAATCGCGGCGATGTGCGGATGATTCAGCGACGCGAGGACGCGCGCTTCACGCTCGAAACGCGCGAGCCGATCCGGATCGCCCGTGAACTCCGGCGGGACGACTTTAATTGCGACGTCCCGGGTCAGCTTCGGGTCATGGGCCCGGTAGACCTCGCCCATGCCGCCCGCGCCGATCTGCCCGACGATCGTGTAGGGCCCGACCTTCGCGCCGCTTTCAAGTCGACGGTTCGCACTCATACCGAGGTCCGGAACGCACTCTTATACACCGAAGCACTTCCAAATGCGGACGCGGCGGAAGACCGGAGCCGGCCACTTGCGCTCCCTTCCCCGAGCGCGACCGTGCAGAGCACCGCGCCGATTCCGACCGCGATCCCGAGCGGCGTGAGACCGGTCCGCAAGCGATTACGGGCCAGGGCGTCGATTCGATGGTCCCGAGCAGCGCGCGGCACGCTAGTCAGTAGAAGTCGTGTGACGCGATCTCCGGCCCTTCTTGCCGGAGCGCGTCCACACGATCGGCTTTGACTGTCACCGCGCCGTCCTGATTCTGCAG
>CAYQRM010000197.1:0-13855 GCA_964419785.1 uncultured Solibacteraceae bacterium
ACGAGGAGAAGGTCACCGCGTCCACGCTTGCCAAGGCCGCCGGCGCGGATTTCGTGAAAACCTCGACGGGCTTCGGGCCGGGCGGCGCGACCGTCGCCGACGTTGCCCTCATGCGCCGCATCGTCGGCGAAGACATGGGCGTCAAGGCCGCGGGTGGCGTGAAAGACCTCGACGCGCTCAAAGCGATGGTCGCGGCCGGCGCCACGCGCGTCGGCGCCAGCGCCGGCGTGCGCATCGTCCAGCAGTCGAAAGGACAGACGGTCGGCGCGGCGCCCAAGGGCTACTGAAGGTTTGTGACTTACCGGTGATCCGGGCCGGGCGCTGCCGCGGGCGGCGCGTTCGTGACCGGAATCTGGATCCCCTTCGCATCGAACGCCTGCTTCACACGCCGGCGCATCTCGCGCGTGACGTTCCACTGTTGCGCCGGCAGTGTCTTCATGCGCGATCGAAGGGTGACGCCGAGATCGCCGAGCCTCTCGATGCCCAAGATCTCGATCGGCTCGAGAATCACCGGGGCGAATGTGGAGTCCTCGCGGATCGCGTCGCCGACCTTGCGCAGCACGTCAGCGACCTCGTCCGTGTTCATCGCGTAAACCACCGTCACGTCGAGCACCGCGTAGGAATAATCCTTCGTCAAGTTCGTCAGCGTCGTCACCGATCCGCTCGGGACGACATGCACGGCGCCGCGATAGTCCCGGAGGACGATTGTCCGCAAGTTGATCGCCTCGACGAGCCCGCTGATGCCGTTGATCTCAGCCGTGTCGCCGACGCGGACGTAGTTATCGACGATCAGAAAGAAACCGCTGATCACGTCCTTGACGAGCGTCTGCGCGCCGAACCCGAGGCCGAGGCCGACGATGCCGGCGCTCGCGAGCAGCGGTTTCGTGTCGATGTTCAGCGTGTCGAGGACCATCACGGCCGCAGCCGTGAAGATGAACGCGCGCGCGACGTTCTGCACGAGCGTGCCGACCGTGGCGGCGCGCTTTTGCTGCTCAGCGGAGGGCGGCGTCTGCGAATCGATCAGCGCCTGCTGCAGCCGCTTGGTCGTGATGGCGATGATTCGGGCGAGCACCGCCGCCAGCCCAACGATGAACAGGACGCGCAGGCCGCTCTCGATCGCCCACCTGCCGAGCGTCTGCAGCTTGAGGCCCGTCCGAATCGGCTGCCCGAACAGCTCGAGCGTCGGCGGCAGCACCACCGCCATGAGCGCGATGATGAGAATGAGCCGGATGAATCGGAGAAGCTTGCGGCCCGAAGGATGCGATCCGGGACGCTCGGTGGGGGAGCGCCGGGGCAGCAGGAGGCTCGCTGCCCAGGTAACGGCTTCCGCGACGCCCCAGACGAGCACGAGTGCCGTCGCGATCGCGGTTCCGACGACGCCCCAGGACGGGGCATGCTCAAAAAGAGTCGGCCAAGAGTTCACGAGGGCCGATCTTAACGGGTCATTGGGTCACTCGGCCATCGGGCCATTAGGCCATTGGGTCAGTGGCGGAGTGAGAGCTCTTCCAATGACCCAATGGCCCCGACGACCCAGTGTCTTAGATCTTATGCCTTTCCAACCGTCGATAGAGCGCCGATCGACTGAGCCCGAGCGCGCGGGCGGCGCGGCTGACGTTGCCCTGGAACTTCTCCATCGCGCGGCGCACGAGCAAGCCCTCGACCTCGAGCAACCGCATGTCGTTGAACGTCGCCGAGCCGTTGGCCGGCACGCCGGCGGCGGCGGCCCCGCTCATCCGCTGGAGATCGCGCTCGAGCTCCGCGACGCGCTTGAGCGCGCGGCCGAGCTCGGCCTGGGCCCTGAGCGTCGAGACGAGGCGGGTTTCCTCCCACGGTTTCTCGACGAAGTCCCGCGCGCCGCGGCGAACGGCCTCGATCGCGAGATCGATCGAGCTCCACGCCGTCATCGCGACGACCGGCAGCATCGGGTCCGCATGAAGCAGCGACGCCAAGAGCTCGAGGCCCTGCTCGCCGGTGGTGCGGCCCTTGTCGTAGTTGAGATCGATGAGCGCCGCATCGAGCGACTGCGTCATCGCAGCGGAGACCGCCTCAGAAGGCGACGACGCGGCGACGACCACGAAGTCGCGCGCGCCGAGCATGAGGCGGATCGCCTCGATCACGTCCGACTGATCGTCGGCGACGAGGACACGATAGGGGGCCACACCGCGCGCCTTGCCTTGCGGCAGCGCGGTGGGACGTTCGAGCAAGGCGGCTTCAACTGGAGTCATACAGCGTCCCTTAGCCTTCAACTCTGCGCCAGTGTTAATTGCCGAGATGGAATCCGCTCTCCTCGAGGTCCTTGAGCCCGCTCCTCGCGGCGTCTTCTTCGACCACGCGGCCGTCGAACAAATGGATCGACCGTTCGGCGTGCTTGGCGTAGCGCGGATCGTGGGTGACCATGCAGATGGTCGCGCCTTCCTTGTGCAGCTCGCGCATGAGCTCCATGACGGCTTCGCCATTCTTCGAGTCCAGGTTGCCCGTGGGCTCGTCGGCCAGCAGGATCGAGGGCGATCCGCAGACGGCGCGGGCGACAGCGACGCGCTGCTGCTGACCGCCGGAGAGCTGACTCGGCAGGTGCTTGGCGCGATGCGACATCCCGACCTTCTCGAGCGCGGCCATCACGCGCTCCTTGCGCTCGGCTGACTTCATGCCGCGATAGGTGAGCGGCAGCTCGACGTTCTCGTAGACGGTGAGGTCGCCGATCAGGTTGAAGCTCTGGAAGATGAATCCGATCTCGCGGTTGCGCACGCGCGCGCGCTCCGAGAGCGGGAGGTCGGCCACCGAGCGGCCGTTGAGGACGTAGCTGCCTTCGGTTGGCGTATCGAGCAGACCCAGAATCGAGAGGAGGGTCGATTTGCCGCAGCCCGACGGTCCGGCAATCGAGATGTACTCGCCTCGATGGATCTCGAGGTGGATGCCGGCCAAGGCATGCGTCTCGACTTCGTCCGTGTAGAAGATCTTGGTGACGCCGTCGAGATTAATCATGGTCTGATCGGTACTCATTTCGACTCCTTCTCCTAATTCAACTTGATGCGGTTGAATCCGTCATATTGCGACATGTCCGAGAGGACGACCCGGTCGCCCTCCTGGAGCCCTTCGAGCACTTGAATGAACTGGACCGACGCTTTGCCGAGCTTGATTGGCGTCTGCACGGCTTCGTGTCCCGCTTCCTGGCCCGCCAGGATCGGCGCGCCGGCGGGAATGAGCTTGAACAAGCTGACCTGCTGATCCTCCTGGCCGAACGCCGGGCGCTCGACCTGGAGCACGTTCACGAGCTTCTCGAGCTGGATGACGCCGTCGACGCTGAGGTCGGGACGCGCGCCGGGCGGCAGCGCCTCGTCGAGTCCGACGTCCACGCCGACCGTGCCGTTGGTCGATGACGGATCGATGCGCGTCACATGTCCTTTGACGTGGCCGTTGCGCGTATCGATGTCGGCCGGCTGTCCGAGCGCCAGATCCTTCGTCTGCGTTTCCGAGATGCGCACCTCGGCCTTGAGCACGCTCGGGTCGGCGACGCGCGCGAGGTTCGCACCCTGCGCCACCTGCTGGCCGACCTCGACCGGAATCACCTGCAGCACGCCGCTCATCATCGACTTGACCCGCAGATCGCCGAGCTGCCGCTCGAACTGGTCGAAGGCCGCTTTCTGCTGCGCGACAGCGGCCTCCTGGGGCGCAATGTTCGACTGCTCGTTCTCAGTCGCGATGTCCAGCGACTTCTTGGCGAGATCGAGCTTGGTCTTGGCCTGGTCGACGTTGGCCTGCATCTGCTTGATCGTGAGGTCCGCCACAAGTCCCTGGGCCTGCAGCTGCTTGTTGGCATCGAGGGTCGCCTGGTTCACGGCCAGCTGCGATTCGGCGTCGACCACGGCCGCTTCCTGTGTCAGCCGGTTCGACCGCAGCGTGGCCTTCGCGTTCTCGAGCGTCGCTTGACTGGACCTCCACTGGAGCTCGGCGGACTTGGCCTGCGACTCGAGGTCCGGGTTGCTCAGGATCAGAATCACCGTGCCCGGCTTGACGATCGCGCCCGGTCGCAGCACGAGTTCCTCGACGCGACCCGAGGTCGTCGCCGGAATCCACCGGATGTTCTCCGGGACGAGCGTGCCCGCGCCGTGCACTTCACGCACCAGGTCGCCTCGTTTCACCGTGCCGAACCAGAGGGTCGTCGCCGACACACCCGGCGCCGCCGGCTTCAGCTTCGACACCGCCACGGAAATCACGATCACCGCGATAATCGCCAGCCCACCGAGGATCGCGCGGCGGATCTTCTTCTTCTTCAGAATTGCGGGGTCCCGCTTGACGTCCATTGCCATGGCTAGTGCTCATGCAAAACCCCGTGCCAGTTCCAGCGATCTCCGTAAGAGACTGGCCCACAAGGCCTTACTCAATCGCCGGCCGCGTTCGGGTGCTGGCATCGACGCGCTTTCGGGAAGGGTAAATCCCGCTCAGGGGACGCGTCGTGCACCGCGCTCGCAGACACGGCGCCCATCTCCGAGCGCGATGTCGTGGAATTGGACGAAAGTCAGGCCCGACTGGTTTAGCGTTATTGACTCGCTGGAAAAGCGATGATGAGCCATGCCTGACCTTCGGGCGCTCGGCTGGACCGACGCCCGCGCGCGCGCGTTCGGCGCGACCGGCGAATCCGGCCTCGTTCCGGGGCGCGTCTCGCTCGAGCACAACCACATCTACCGGGTGCTCACAGACGACCGCGAATGGCTCGCCGAGGCCGCCGGTCGCGTGAAATACCTCGCGAGCAGCCGTCAGGCGTTGCCCGCGGTCGGCGACTGGGTCGCCCTCCGGCCAGATCCCGTTGGCGGGCGCGCGGTGATTCGCGCCGTGCTGCCCCGCGAGACCTGGTTCTCGCGCAAGGCCGCCGGTCGCGGGACAGAGGAGCAGGTCATCGCGGCGAACATCGATACCGTCCTCCTGGTCTTCGGCTTGGACGCGCCGATGAACGCCCGGCGCCTCGAGCGCTATCTGGTGCCCGCTCGTCGCAGCCGCGCCGAGCCGGTCATCGTCCTCAACAAGGCCGACGTCTGCGAAGACGTGGCGGCGGCAGTCGCAGAGGCCACCGTCGCCGCGCAGGACGTCCTCACGCTCGCCGTCAGCGCGCGCGAGGATCGAGGGCTCGACGAACTGCGCAAGCTCGTGCGCGCAGGCAGGACGCTGGCCTTGCTCGGTCCGTCCGGCGCCGGCAAATCGACCATCGTCAACGAGCTGGCGGGGCGGGAGATTCTGGCCACCGGCGAAGTGCGCGAGGATGATGCGCGGGGCCGCCACACGAGCGTGCATCGGCAGATGGTCGTCCTCGATGGCGGCGGCGTCATCATCGACACGCCCGGCATGCGCGAGCTGCAGCTCTGGGACGTGGACGAGGCGATCGACGACGCGTTTCAGGACATCGCAGCGCTCGGCGCGAAGTGCCGGTTCCGCGACTGCAAGCACGACCAGGAGCCTGGCTGCGCCGTGAAGGGTGCGGTCGAGGCCGGGGAACTCGACGCCGCCCGCTACGCCAGCTACATCAAGCTCTCACACGAGCGAGAGGCGGACGAGAAGCGGCGCGACGAGCGCGCGCTCATTGACGCCAAACGCGTCGCCAGGACCACCGAACGCTCCGTCCGCAAACTCCGTAAGGCGCGCGGGCACTAGGCGTCGGATGACGCCCGATTTGGGGATGGCGAGCTTGCGCGGACGCGCGCCGGCGACATACAGTCGCGGCCTGTGCGCAGGCGCGCGTGGCCGATCGCGGCCGTCCTCGGCGGCTACCTTCTGCTGGCCGCGATCTACACGTGGCCGCTCCTGCGCGATCGGTCGACGCGTATCGCGAGCGATCCCGGCGATCCGATCCTGACTGCGAGCGTGCTGTGGTGGAACGCGACGACCACGCCCTTCAGCGATCGCTGGTGGACGCCGCCGCTGTTTTATCCCAACGATGAGGTGTCGGCGCTCACCGAGAATTTCGTCGGCGAGAGCGTCGTCGCGAGCCCGGTGTTCTGGCTGACTCGTGATCCGATCCTCGCGTTCAACGTCGCTGTATTTCTGACGTGGCCGCTTTCGGCGTTCGCGGCGTATCTGCTGGTCCGCGCGCTCACGCGACGCGAGGACGCGGCGATCGTCGCGGGCGTCGCGTTCGGTTTTGCGCCCTACCGTGTGGCGCAGCTGTCGCACATGCACGTGCTGTCGGCGTACTGGCTGCCGATCGCGCTGCTCGGTTTGCACAAGTACCTCCACGAGCGGCGCGTGCGCTGGCTCATTGTCTTTGGCGCCGCGTGGCTGCTGCAGGCACTCTCGAATCTCTACTTCGCATTCTTCGGCAGTGTCGTGATCACATTGTGGCTGCTGTATTTCGGTTCGCGGCGCGAGGCGTGGCGCACGCTGCCGCCGATTGGCGTGGCGTGGTTCGCGGCAAGCCTGCCGCTCGTGCCGGTGCTGTTGAAGTACCGCGCGATTCTGGATCACTATGGCCTCAGCCGCTCGATGGGCGAGATCCTCGCGTTCAGCGCTCAGCCGTGGGCGTGGACGCAGGTCTCCGATCTGACGAGCTTGTGGCCGCACGTGCTGGGAGACACATCGACGGAGCTCGATCTGTTTCCCGGCGTGACATCTGTTGTCCTGATTGTTGCTGCGGCGATCGTCTGGTGGCGCGGGCGCGGAGCGCTCGATGACGCGACGCCGAATCCACGTCTCCTCGCGCGGAACGTGCTCGCGGCGCTCGCGGCAGTCCTCGCGCTCGCCGCGGTCATGACGATGGTCATTGGATCGTGGCGATTCGACATCGGACCGCTGCGCGTCAGCATGGGCGACGGTACGCGCGGGATCGCGGCAGCGATTCTGCTCGGCCTCGGGGCGGCGGCGTGCACGCGGCGAGGTCAGCGGGTGCTCGCGTCCCGGCCCGCGATCGTCTTCTACGCAGGCGCGACGATCGTCGTGATGCTGCTCGCGTGCGGACCGGTGCTCGCATATCACTCAACGGTGCTCCTCGATCCGACGCCGTATCGATGGCTGATGCGCATGCCGGGCTTCAGCGGCCTGCGCGTGCCGGCGCGGTTCTGGATGATGGGCACGATGTGTCTGGGCGTCGCGGGAGGTCTGGCGTTCGCGCGACTCGTGCCGGCGAGCGCGCGATGGCGATCGCTCGCCTGCGCCGCGGTCGTCTGCGGTCTTCTGGCGGATGGCTGGTTGCGCGCGATGCCCATGGGGAAGGTTCCCGAGGCGTGGCCGATCGTCGAGCCTCCAAGCCGCGCGGCTGCGGTGCTCGAACTGCCGCTCGGTCCGGACTTCGACGCCGCCGCGACGTTTCGATCGATGTTCCATCGCCGGCGGACGGTGAACGGCGTCAGCGGCTACGATCCGCCCGCCTACACGATTCTTCAGCAGGGCTTGAACGCGCGCGATCCGGCCATGCTCCCGGCGCTTGCGTCGTTCGGGCCGATCGACGTCATCGTCGACAGCGCACACGATCCCGACGGTGCGCTTGCTCGATACGTGACGGCGACCGCTCTTGGCGCCACCCAGTTCGCCACCGACGGCATCCGCACCGCGTACGCGTTGCCCCGGCTGCCGCCCATCGAGCCGCCCGGCGAATACTGGCCGATTCAGCGCGCCACGGCGAGCGCTGATGATGCCGACGCGCGACTGGCGATCGACGGGAATGTTGGCACGCAGTGGCAGGTCGGGCCGCAACAGCCGGGCCAGTGGATCGCGGTCGATCTCGGCGTCGAGCGCGCGGTCGGCGGTATCGAACAAGCGATCGGTCACGACCTGCTCGGCTATCCACGAGTGCTCGCGGTGGACGTCTCGCTCGACGGATTGTCGTGGCGGGAAGCGTGGACCGGTCCAACGACGGCCGCGGCGTTTCTCGCCGCGGTCGAGCGGCCGCGCGAGATTCCGCTCCGCATCAGATTCGAGCGACAGCAGGCGCGATTCGTGCGGCTGCGTCAGATGGGCACGTTCGAGGGCGGATGGACGGTCGCCGAGCTTCGGGTCTTCGCTCGTCCCGGGCCGCGGTATCCTTAAGGCGCGTCGAATGGCTCAGCCTCGCGTCACGGCCGCTGGGGCCGGCCTCCTCCTCGTAATTGCGGGCTTCTGTATTCCGATGATGCTCGGGCTGCGCGAGCCCGAGCTCCGCAGCGACGAAGCGATTTATTCGTATGGCGTCGAGCGCATCCTCGACACCGGCCACTGGCTCACGCCGCGCAACATTCCCGACGACGGGCCGTTCCTCGAGAAGCCGCCGCTCAACATGTGGATCGCGGCCGCGGCGATCAAGCTCGGCTTGCCACGCGACGAGCTCGGCCTGAGGTTCTTCGACGGCGTGTTCGGCGCGCTCGGTTTTCTTTACGTCTACTTGATCGGCCAACGGCTCGCGGGGCCAGGCTGCGGGCTCGTCGCCGCGCTGATGCTCTTCACGATGCATCTGCTGGCGTTCGATCACGGCTTGCGCAGCAACAACATGGAGGCCGCAGTGTTCCTCACCTACTGCGGCGGCATTTTTCACTTCGCGCGATGGGCGGAGCCGGGCCCGGCCGGTCGCGCCCGCGGCGACGCGCTCGCCGTCGCGGCGTACTTCGTGCTCGGCTTCATGACAAAGTTCGTGGCCGCGCTGTTTCTCCCACTCGTGTGCGTGCTCGCGCTCGGTTGGCGGCCGGAACACGACGGCTGGAAGATCTTCAAAACGCGACTCGGCGAATGGTGGCTCCCGCTCGCGTTCGTCATCGTCGCCTGCGTGCCGTGGTTCGCGTATGAGACGTGGCTGTTTGGCGCGTTCTTCTGGCGAGTGATCTTCGGCGCGCACGTGTTCCAGCGCTTCACGAGCTCGCTCGATCCCACGCATCTACATCCTTGGTACTTCTACGTCACGACGACGTGGCACGAGCTGACGCATGCGGATTCGGCGATCATCGCCGCGGCCGGCGGCGCGAGGCTGCTGTATGTGGCGCTGAGGGATCGATCGTGGCTCGCGCGGTTGGTGGTGATCTGGGGTGTCGTGCCGCTGGCGCTGATTTCGATCGGCACGTCAAAATTGCCGCATTACGCGTACCCGTTCTGGCCGCCGATTGGCCTCGGCGCGGGCATGGCCTACATGTGGGCGGTCGGGCAGCTCGACGCGCGCGTCGGCAAGTGGATCGTCGAAGCGCTTGGGCGCCGCGTGCCTGCGCGATGGATGTCGTGGTCGCTGCGCGAGGGAGGCGCCCGTCGGGTCGCGTTCGTCGCGATTGCGGGCCTCGTCGCGCTCGCGGTCGTGACGTTCATCCACGGCCCGCTGCGGTTCGAGTACCACGGCACCGTCTGGTTCAAGAACGGGTCCGTGATCCGGCCGATCTTTTTCGCGGCGATTCTCGCGGGTCTCGCGGGACAGGCGCGCAATCTCGTCCGTCTGCTGGGCGCCGTGTTGTTGATGTTGTTTCTGCCGCTCGGGGCGTATGCGAACGAGTTCGAGAATATCGGCTACATCGATCATCCGATTCGTACGACCCGCGACTGCGTCGCCGAGGTGCACGCGAGCGGCGTGCCGGCAGGGAAGAGCATCCTGGCGGCGTCAGGCGACGTCTTCCACCACGGGTACTACTTCTACTTGTGGAGACTCGGGCCGTGGATCGGGCTCGAGAAGTTCGATCAGTCGCTGGTGCTCGAGCACTTGACCACGCCCGGCGAGCAGACGCCGGTGCTCATCGCGCGGCCGGACTATGACGCGCTCGTCGCGTCGCTGTCGCCGGTGCCGGCTGACCCGACGACCGAGGACGCGACGACGCGCGATCTTCGTGCGACGCTCAAGAACGGCGGTTTGCGGTACGACCAGAACATCGCGATTCTGCTGCCGGGCCCGTACCGCGCCTGCGCGCAGCGCATCCTCAAGGACGGCGGCTGGCCGCTGTGGGACAAACCGGCGAAGTAGCAAGATCAAGAGCAACGACGTCGAGCACGTGGGCTGGCTGCAAGAACCACGATCAGGGATGCATGAAGATCGTGAAGACAATGAGTTCATGAAGGCACCGCCCGTCGATCTGACTGCCCGGCTTCGCCGGGCGCGCGTGTCACGACGAGCGAGAAAACAAGAGCGTTGTGCATTCCAGGCGCTCTTGTTTTCTCGCTCGTCATGACACGCGCCAGGGCCGCCGTGGGCGGCCAGTCAGATCGGCGGGCGGTTCTTCTTACTTCATGTCCTTCATTCCCTTCACGGCCTTCATGCCAACGTACGATCCATCCGTCCGTCGAAGGCGCGATCTTGACGCGAGTCAGTACACGTCCCGCTTGTAGCGCTTCTCTTGTTTGAGCCGCTCGACGTATTCCTTCGCTTGATCCGGTGTGCGGCCGCCTTGCGACTCGACGATCGCGTGCAGCTCGCGATCGACGTCGGCCGCCATGCGCTCTTTGTCGCCGCAGACGAAGAACTCGGCGCCCTCTTCGAGCCAGGCCCAGATGTCGTGCGCTTGCTCGTGCATGCGGTGCTGCACGTAGACTTTTTGGGTCTGATCGCGCGAGAAGGCGAGATCGATTCTGAGCTTGCCGTCGCGCTCGTAGCGGCTGAGCTCGTCCTCGTAGAAGTAATCGCTCGCGCGGCGCTGCTCGCCGAAGAAGAGCCAGTTCTTCCCGCGCGCGCCCGTGACGAGCCGGTGCTCGATGAACGCCCGAAATGGCGCGAGGCCGGTGCCCGGACCGACCATGATGAGCGGCGTGTCGCCCGCGGTCGGCAGCGCGAAGTGCTTTTGTTGATTCTGGAGGTACATCTCGGCCGTCTCGTTGTCCGGCCAGCGATTCGCCAGCCACGTCGAACACACGCCCTCGCGCAGACGATCGCGAATCGTGTACCGCACCGACACGACAAGCAGATGCACCTGTCCCGGGTGCGCGGCCTGGCTCGACGCGATCGAATAGAGGCGAGGCAGCGACCTGCGGAGCGACTCGACGAGCTCCGCGGGCGCGATCCGAATGGCCGGGTACGCCTCGATGATGTCGAGGACGTCGTGCGCGTGGTCCCAGCCGTTGAAGTAGTGCTTCAGCTGCTCCGCGTTCTCTTTTTGAAGCAGCGGCGCCAGGTCGGACGCGCCGCGCGACACGAGCAGCTCGAGCAATCGTCGACTCGGCGTGCTGAGGTTGTAGACCTCTGTCAGGGCGCGATGGAGCGGAAGCGTCGCGCCGGCGGCGCCGACGAGCTCGTCGCCAGTCGCGCCGATCGCGCGCACGATGCACTCGACCAGACGCGGATCGTTGCGCGGGAACACACCCAGAGCATCGCCCGGCAAGTACGTCGCGCCTGAGTCCTCAATTGCGATTTCGTGATGCCGCGTGTCTTTCGCCGACCCGGGACCGGTGAGCTTGAGATTGACGAGATGTCGGCCTGTGAAATTCTGCTTCTGCTCTCCCGCCATCGGTTCGGGGAGCATATCGCATTGCCTCATTTGATCGAAGCGTCGTACCGGCCCCGCAGCGCGTTGAGGCGGATCTTCAGCACATCGCGCGACATCCGCAGCGAATCCCGAAGCGGCGAGACGCGTGAGCGCTCGCCGTAGTGCCACTCGATCGGAAGTTCTCGCACGCGCAGCCGGTGCCGCGTCGCGATGACGAGCATCTCGATGTCGATCGCCCAGCCGTCGAGCGTGAGCCGCGGCACAATCGTCTCGACCGCGCGCGACGTGAACATCTTGAAGCCGCACTGCGTGTCCTGGATGCCGGAGAGCCCCGACGCCCGAACGAGAAGATTGAACACGCGGCCCATGGCGTGACGATGGCCCGGCTCGCCGACGCGCTTCGCGCCGGCGCCCTCGCGGCTGCCGATCGCGACATCGCACTCAGAGGGCACGACCGCCAGAAATCGCGGCAGCTCGGCGATCGGCATCGACAGGTCCGCGTCGCACATGAATCGTCGCGCGCCGCGCGCCGCGATCAGGCCGGCCCGAAGCGCGCCGCCTTTGCCGCGGTGCGGCTCGCGCTGCAGCACAATCCGGGGATCACGCGCCGCGGCCTGCTCGACGATCTTCGCCGTCTCATCCGTCGATCCATCGTCGACGACTCGAATCTCCCAGCGGCCGGCCGACGCCGGCAGTTCCGCCTGCAGGGTGGCGAGGCTCGCGCCGATGCGCTCCGCTTCGTTCATCGCGGGAATGACGATCGAGAGATCGATCATCGGCTCACTGTCCGGCGCGCTTCACGCCGATGCCGATCACGCTGATGCCCGTCCACGGAATCAACCGATCGACCCGGCGGAAGATCGGCAGCGCGGCGTCGAACAGCTTGAGCTGCACGCGCGAGAACGTCTGACGCTTGAGCACCCGGCCGTTGAACCACCAGGCCGGCGCCGAGACGCGATTGAAGTCGAACATCTCGACGACGTCGAAGCCCGCCTTCGTCATCAGCGCGCGCAGCCCCTCGGGCGTGTACCGCAGGAAGTGTCCGAGGCCGGTGTCAAGCGTGCCGTACAGCGCCGGATGTTGCGGCACGAGGATCACCGCGCGGCCGCCGGGCGCGAGCGCCGTCCACAAGTTGCGCATCGCGACGTCCGGATGCGGGACGTGCTCGATGACGTTCAGCGCGACGGCGGTGTCGACCTGACCTTCAAGACCCGCAAAATCCTCCGGGCGCTCGACGTCGATCTTCCGCACGTGGAGATACGGCTTGCCCGTCGCGTAGGACTGCAGATATCGAAGGTAGTGCGGGTTGATGTCCGACGCGACGTAGAACTCGCGGGGAATGAACTGCGACGTGAGATTGCCGATGCCCGCGCCGATTTCCAGCACGCGATCGCCCAGGTGCGGCCGCAGCACGTCGGCCATCCACGCGTTGAAATGGCGCGTGCGCTCGAGCTCCACCAGAATCCGCGAGCCGAACTCATCGTCATGATAGAGATCGTCGACGAACCAGAATTTGCCGAGCGCGAGGAGGGCGAGGACGCCGTCCATCGTGCGCGTCTTCTGACCGTCGGCTGCAGTCCGCGGCATGTAGCGAATCGGCGCTTCGAACAGCCGCGCGCGCCGCTTCGCCAGCTTCATGGCGAGCTCGACCTCGAAGCGCCGGTCGTCGCTGCGAAGGGGGATCGACTTGAGCAGCTCGGCGTTGACCGCTTTGTAGCAGGTCTCGACGTCAGTGAGATCGAGGTCGGTCAGCCAGTTGTTGACCGTCGTCAGAAACTTGTTCGCGGTGGTGTGCCGGTACCGGAGCGCCCGGCGATACGCGCCGGAGAGGTAGCGCGATCCAAAGACTGCGTCGGCGCCTTCACGCGCGAACGGCTGCAAGAGCGCGGGGATATCGGCCGGGTCGTACTCGAGATCGGCATCATGGACGAGGACGATGTCGCCGGTCGCGCGCGCCAGCGCCGTCCGCACCGCCGCGCCCTTGCCGCGCGTGCGATCGTGCGCAAGCACGACGAGTCTCGGGTCTTCCGCCGCGAGCCGCGCGAGCACGGCCGGGCTGCCGTCCGTGCTGCGATCGTCGACGGCCACGATCTCGAGCGCGCTGATCAGCGGATCGCGGACGGCCAGCACGCGCCGAAGGCTGGCTTCGACGACGTGCCGCTCGTTGTGGACAGGGACGATTACTGTCAACCGGAAGGTGCTGGACGCTGAGGCGTCGGTCGGGCTCATCGAGCGCGTCGATCATATAACGCGCCCGCGCCGGTCACGACGGACCGGTGGGGCGCAGCAAGCGGTACACGTCGGTCGGCGGCGATGCCGGCCATTCCTGATAACTGAAGACCGGACCGTCGCGCCGGTACGCATTGAAGCATCCTTCGAGGCTGTTCCGCGTGACGCCAACGAGGCTCAGGAGGTCGTCGGTAAAAAAGTACGGATCGAGGCCCGTCGCGAAAAGCACCTGATGGCCGTCGCCGATCGCGGTATCGATGACGCGTCGGACCGCGCCGAGCGGA
>CAYQRM010000198.1:0-20641 GCA_964419785.1 uncultured Solibacteraceae bacterium
CAAGTTCCTCTCGGAGTTCGGCAACGTCGGCACGCCGCTCACGATGTGCATGACGACCGGCGCGACCCAGTACCTCTACGTCTCGCATTCCGAGGATCCGAACGGCATGGACAACGGCGGGATCTACAAGGTGCAGCTCGATGGTCACGTCGTCGGGCACATCGGATCGGCCGGCAAGCTGCCCAAGCAGTTCGGACTGGCGAATTCGATCGACTGCCGAAACGAAAACGAGCTGCTCGTCGGCGAGATGACGAACTGGCGCGTGCAGAAGATCACCCTCAAGCCCACGCGCTGACGAACGGCGGCGGCGCACTGCCAGCCATCGGAATCCGTTGTCCATGGTCTGGCCGGTGTGAACCGGCCCACGAGCCATCGGAGTTTCGGAGGGGAGGCCCGGCCAGCGCTCGCTGAAGGCCGGGGTTTCCGGCCCAAAGCGCTCCGTTCTGGCTGGTATCGGCGTTGCACAGTTGGATGCGCCAACACTCGCGCAGGCGAGGGAGGACCTATGTCGACGATCGCCACTCGCCTCGAACACGACCTACTGGGCGACAAGACCGTGCCCGCCGACGCCTACTACGGCGTCCAGACCGCGCGCGCCCTCGAGAACTTTCATATCTCCGGCGTGCCCCTTTCGCTCTATCCCAACTTCATCAAAGGGCTGGGGATGGTGAAGATGGCCGCCGCGCGCGCCAACGTCGAGTGCGGGCAATTCAGCAAAGAGATTCTCGCGGGCATCGAAGCCGCCTGCCGGGAGCTCATCGACGGCAAGCTGCACGATCAGTTTCAGCTCGACGTGTTTCAAGGCGGCGCGGGCACCTCGACGAACATGAACGCGAACGAGGTGATCGCGAATCGCGCGCTCGAGCTGATGCATCACCGCAAGGGCGAGTACAAGTATTGCGATCCGCACGATCACGTGAACTGCTCGCAGTCGACCAACGACGCGTATCCGTCGGCGCTGCACGTCGGAATGGCGCTCGGCAACATCGAGCTGGTCGCGGCGGTGAACGAACTGATTGCCGCGTTCCGCGCGAAGGGCAAGGAGTTCGCGAGCGTCATCAAGATGGGCCGCACGCAGCTGCAGGACGCCGTGCCGATGACGGTCGGTCAGGAATTCGAAGCGTTCGCGGCGACGCTCGCCGGCGAGGTGCAGGCGCTGCAGCGCATCCAGAACGTCCTCTGCGAAACCAACATGGGCGCCACGGCGATCGGCACCGGCCTCAACGCGCCGAAGGGGTACGCGCAGGCGTGCACGAAGCATCTGGCCGCCATTTCCGGCTTGCCGATTGTGCTCGCGGAGAATCTGATCGAAGCCACGCAGGACACGCAGGCCTTCGTTCTCTACTCGTCGTGCATGAAGAGCCTGGCGATCAAGCTGTCCAAGGTCTGCAATGATTTGCGCCTGCTGTCATCGGGCCCGCGCTGTGGCCTGCGTGAGATCAACCTGCCGGCCAAGCAGCCGGGCTCGTCGATCATGCCAGGCAAGGTCAATCCGGTGATTCCGGAAGTCGTGAACATGGTCTGCTTCCGCGTCATCGGCAGCGACCAGACGGTGACGATGGCCGCCGAGGGTGGACAGCTGCAGCTGAACGTCTTCGAGCCGGTGATTGCGGCGTGCATCTTCGAAGCGCAGAAGATGTTCATGAACGCCGTGCGCACGCTGCGCGTTCATTGCGTCGACGGCATCACCGTCAATGCCGATGTGTGCCGCCACTACGTCGAGTACAGCATCGGCGTCGTCACGGCGCTCAATCCCGTGATCGGCTATGACCGATCGACCGAGCTTGCGGCCGAGGCGATGAAGAGCGGCCGCGGCATCATGGAGCTCGTTCGCGAGAAGAAGATCCTGACGGAACAGCAGATCGCGGAGGTCCTCGATCCGGTCGCGATGACCGGTGAGGCTCGTCGCTGAAGGGGTCCACATGCCAGCACGTCATTTCGTTTCGCGTCTGATCGTCGCCGGTCTGGCCGTCGTCGTCCTCGATCCAGCCGCTCGCGCGCCGCTCAGGGCCCAAACGCTGCCCAACGTCGTCGTGCTCGCCACGGGCGGGACGATCGCCGGCGCCGCCAACACGAACGTCCAGGCCGGCTACACGTCCGGCCAGGTCGGCGTCGAACAACTGATCGCTGCGGTGCCTGAAGCCAAGAAGCTCGCGACGCTTCGCGGCGAGCAGATCTCGAACATCGGCTCGCAGGACATGAACGACGAGGTGTGGCTGAAGCTCGCCAAGCGCGTCAACGAGCTCGTCGCCATGCCCGACGTCGCCGGCGTCGTGATCACGCACGGCACCGACACGATTGAAGAGACCGCGTACTTTCTCGATCTCGTCGTCAAGTCGGACAAGCCCGTGGTGTTGACGGCCGCGATGCGTCCGGCGACGGCGCTGTCAGCCGACGGTCCGCTGAACTTCTACAACGCGGTCGCGGTCGCGGCCAACAAGAAGTCGACGGGGCGCGGCGTCCTCGTGGTCATCAATGACTGGATTCACGATGCCGAGTCGCTGACCAAGACCAGCACGACGGCCGTGCAGACCTTCATGTCGCCGCTCGAAGGGTTGATTGGCACGGTCGCGTACGGCGACGTCACGTTCAATCGCAACCCCATCGGCAAGCACACCATGACGTCGGAATTCTCGCTCACGGGCGTCACGGCGCTGCCGAGGGTCGACATCGTCATGGCGTACGAGAACATGGACGGTGCGCTCATCGACGCGGCCGCCGCAGCCGGCGCGAAGGGGATTGTCATCGCCGGCGTCGGCAACGGCAACCTGACGCAGGCGGCCGTGAACGCCCTCGCCGCACAGGCGAAGAAGGGCATCGTCTGCGTTCGCGCCTCACGCGTCGTCACTGGCCGCGTGAGCCGCAATGTCGAGCTCGACGACGACAAGCTCGGGTTTGTGGCGGCGCTCGACAAGAATCCGCAGAAGGCTCGCGTCCTGCTGCGGCTCGCGCTGCTCAAACCGCGGACTGTCGCCGACATCCAGCGGATCTTCAACGAGTACTGACGAGGCCGCGTGGTCGATTCCCTCGTCGCGTACCTGCACGCGTCTCCCGCGCTCTGTCTGTTCCTGAGCATTCTGCTCGGGACGATCATCGGACGCGTTCATTTCAAAGGCGTGGGTTTTGGCGCGGTCGTCGGCTCGCTGATCGCCGGCATTCTCATCGGCATCCTCGCGAAGCCGGAACTGCCCGACATGCTTCGATGGGTGTTCTTCTATTTGTTCCTGTTTGCGGTGGGCTACTCCGTCGGGCCGCAATTTTTCGGCAGTCTCAAGAAGGAAGCGCTTCCGCAGATCATCCTCGCGCTCGTCGTCGCGTTCGCCGGCCTCGTCGCGGTCATCGCGATGGCGACACTGTTCGGCTTCGACGAGGGTATCTCTGTCGGCATTCTCTCGGGGGGCATGACGCAGTCGGCCGCGCTCGGCACGGGACTCAACGCCATCGCCGCGCTGCCGATCGCCGAGGCGCCGAAGGCCGTGCTCGCGGCCAACGCCCCGCTCGCTGATGCGATTACCTACGGCTTCGGCGACCTTGGGTTGATTCTGTTTCTCACATGGCTTGGACCGAAAATCCTGCGCGCGAATCTTCCGGCCGAAGCGAAGGATCTCGAGCGGACGCTCGCCGCCGGCGGACAAGATCAGCAGGTGTTCTCCGGCGTTCACTTCAGCCTTCGTGCGTTCGTCGTCGAGAATCCACAGGTCGCCGCGTCGACCGTTGACGCGCTGGAGCGCCGCTACGAGGAGGCGCGCTTGTCGCTTCTTCGCGTGCAGCGTGACGGCGCGTTGTTGACGCTCGCACCGACGCTCGCACTCAGGCGCGGCGATCGGGTCGTGATCTCGGCGCGTCGCGGCGCCTTCCAGGACGCCGCGCGCGACATCGGACCGGAGATCGACGATGCCACCCTTCTCGCGGTGCCGGTGACGACGGTCGCCGCCGTGGTCACGAACCGTGAGGTGGCCGGAAGGACACTGGGCGACCTGGCGCGCGACCCACGAGCGCGCGGCGTGTATCTCGAGTCGATTCAGCGCGGCACGGTGCGCATCCCGCGCGAGGCCTGGACCGAGTTGGCGCGCGGTGACATTGTTCGCATCGTGGGCGCCCCGGAGGCGACTGAGCG
Source organism: uncultured Solibacteraceae bacterium (assembly GCA_964419785.1). Classification (GTDB taxonomy): domain Bacteria; phylum Acidobacteriota; class Vicinamibacteria; order Vicinamibacterales; family SCN-69-37; genus DATEGZ01. The sequence continues at coordinate 4,118 of CAYQRM010000198.1, forward strand.
CGCGGGCGCATTCATCGGCTTCGTCGAGCCCGATCTCTCGAAGACTGACTTGACGATCCTCACGGCCGGAATCTGCGCGGGGATGGTGCTCGGGCTGATCACGATCACGATGGGCGGCGTCGTCCTCGGTCTTGGCACCTCGGGCTCGATTCTCGTCGTGGGCCTCGCGGCCGGCTGGGCGCGTAGCCGCTATCCGGTGTTCGGCGCGATTCCCGAGCCGGCGCAGCGGCTGTTGATGGACATCGGTTTGATCGTCTTCATCGCGGTGGTCGGATTGCACGCGGGCCCACACGCGGTCGAGGCGTATCACGAGAGCGGCGGCGCGTTCTTTCTGAACATCCTGGTGGCCGGCATGGTCGTCACGATCGTTCCGCTCGCGGCGGGCACGATCGCGGCTCGCTTCCTCTTGAAGATGAGCCCGCTCATGACGCTCGGCGGGCTCGCCGGCGCGCAGACGTGCACGCCCGGCCTGAACGCCCTGCGGGAGGCGAGTGGCAGCAACGTCGGCTCGCTCGCGTACACGGTGCCGTACGCCATCGGCAACATTCTGCTCACCGTCTGGGGGCCCGTCGTCGTCGCGATCGTGCACGCGATGCGAGGGTAAGTACGCCATGAAGCGCGGCGTTGATGTTCTCCGCGACAAGGTTCTCAATCACTCGATCGCCTTCGGGCGTCGCGAACGCGAGCGCCTCGGGCTCACCGGGCTTCTGCCGTATGTCGTCGCGACCGACCGCGATCTGATCGATCGCGTGATGGTGAATCTCGATCGCCTGCCGCGCGACATCGATCGGTACATGCTGCTCTCGTCGATTCAGGAGCGAAACGAGCAGCTGTTCTATCGCGTGGTGCTCGAGCACATCGAACGCATCATGCCGCTCATCTACACACCGACGGTCGGCGAGGCGTGCAAGACGTTCTCGCACATCGCGCGAGATCCCAAGGGGTTCTACATCACGCCGAACGATCGCGGGCGGATTCGACGCATTCTTGGCAACTGGCCGCAGAAAGACGTGCGCGTCATCGTCGTCACCGACGGGCAGCGAATCCTCGGCCTCGGCGATCTCGGTGCAAACGGGATGGGCATTCCCATCGGCAAGCTCGCCCTGTACACGGCCTGCGCGGGCATTCCTCCGGCCGCGTGTCTTCCGGTGATGCTCGACGTCGGCACGGGCAACAAGGCGCTGCGGGACGACGAGCTCTACATCGGGTATCCGCGAAAACGGCTCGAAGGGAAGGCGTACTTCGATCTCGTCGAGGAATTCGTCACGGCGGTACAGGCGCGTTTTCCGGATGCGCTGATTCAGTTCGAGGATTTCCTCACGCCGAACGCCTACGCGCTCTTGCAGAAGTACCGCCATCGCGTGCTGTGCTTCAACGACGACATCCAAGGCACGGCGGCGGTGGCGCTCGCGGGCGTGTACACCTCCACGCGAATCACCGGCGCGAAGTTCTCAGACTTACGCATCATGTTTCTGGGGGCCGGATCGGCGGCGACCGGCATCGCTGATCTGATGACGACGGCGTTCATCGACGAAGGCATGACGCACGACGAGGCGCGCAAGCATCTGTGGTTCGTCGATCTCAACGGCCTGGTCGTGAAGTCGCGGCCGGACCTGATGCCGCACAACCTGCCCTACGCGCACGACCACCCAGCGCTGAAGTTCGGCGAAGCCATCGACACGATTCGCCCGCACGTGCTGATCGGCGCGACCGGCGCGCCGGGCACCTTCACGCAGGATGTGGTCGAGCGGATGTCGCGTATCAACCAGCGGCCGACGATCTTCGCGCTGTCCAACCCGACGTCGCAGGCCGAGTGCACGGCCGAGCAGGCGTACTCCTGGAGCAAGGGGCAGGCGATTTTCGCGAGCGGCAGCCCGTTCGCGCCAGTGACGTACGCCGGCAAGACGTACCGGCCCGCGCAGGGGAACAACGCGTATGTGTTCCCGGGCATCGGTCTCGGCGCGGTCACGTGTCGGGCACGCGCGCTGCCGGACGATCTGTTTCTCGCGGCCGCGAAAACGCTGGCTCGCACGGTGCGCCCGGCCGATCTCGAGCACGGCGCGCTCTATCCGCCGCTGCCGGAGATCCGCCGAATCTCGCTGGCGATTGCCACCAGCGTCGCGACGAAGGCGTACGACATGAAGCTCGCGCGCGGCTCGCGCCCGGCCAACGTCCGAAAGGCCATCGAGAAGTTCATGTATCAGCCGCGGTCGAGGACTCGGCGGTGAATCGAGGAGCAAGAACCGCGGCAATCGCGTGGCTCGTGACCGCGGTGTACTACTTCTATCAGTACACGCTGCGATCGGCTCCGGCCGTCATGATGCCGCAGCTGTCTGCGGCGTTCGGGTTGAACGCCGCCGCAGTGGCGTCGCTCGCCGGCGTCTTCTACTACGGCTACTCACCGTTCAGTCTCGTCGCCGGCGCGGCGATGGACGGACTGGGGCCGCGGAAAGTCGTGCCGCTTGGCGCCGCGGCCGTCGGCATCGGCGCGATTCTGTTTTCCACCGGCAACAGCGATCTTGCGACACTCGGCCGATTCCTCCAAGGTGCAGGCGGCGTGTTCGCGCTGGTCGGCGCCGCGTACATCGCGACAACGAATTTTCCCGCGTCGCGCGCGGCGACGCTCATCGGCGCGACGCAAATGTTCGGTATGGCCGGCGGTTCGGCCGGCCAATTCGTCGTCGGCCCGCTCATCGGCGGCGGTGTGTCGTGGAGCGCGTTTTGGCTGGCGATGGGCGTCGGCGGCCTCGCGATCGGTGCGCTGCTGCTGGCGTTGTTGCCGGCGCGAGTGGAGGCCGCGCGCCGCGGCTGGATCGCGCAGGCCGGCAAGAACCTCGGCCTCGTTTTCCGTAATCCGCAATCGATTCTCTGCGGCATCATTTCCGGCCTGCTGTTCATTCCCACGACGATCTTCGACATGGTGTGGGGCGTCCGCTATCTGCAGGAGGCGCACAGCTTCGACTACGCCACAGCGGTGCTGCGATCGGCGAGTGTGCCGTTCGGCTGGATCATCGGCTGCCCGCTGCTCGGGTTGCTGTCAGATCGATTGGGACGCCGCAAGCCGGTGATCGCCGGCGGCGCGATCGTCTTGCTCGCGTGCATGTTCTGGATCCTGTTTGGATCGCCGGACACGTTTCCCCCGTACGTCCTGGGCCTCACCGCCGGGATTGCCTCCGGCGCCGCGATGCTGCCGTACACGGTCATCAAGGAAGCGAATCCGCCGGAAGCGAGCGGCACCTCGACCGGCGTCGTCAACTTTCTCAACTTCACGTTCAGCGCGCTGCTTGGGCCCGTATTTGCTGCCCGGTTGATGAGCGCAAGCGCGGGGGCCGCGACGATGAGCGTGGAACATTATCGTGAGGCGTTTGTGCCGCTGCTCTATGGCGTCGGGATCGCGGTGGCGCTGACGCTGCTGCTGAGAGAGACGGGCCCCGCCGCGCGCGGAGCCAGGGCGCTGAACTTGGGAGAATCACGGACATGACGGGAACAGGAAAGTACGAGCAGCTTCTGGAGCGGTGCAGCCGGCTCGAGCCCGTGCCGACCGCGGTCGCGCATCCGTGTGAGGAAACGGCGTTGGCCGGCGCCATTGACGCGGCGGCCCAGCGGCTCATCGTGCCGATTCTGGTCGGTCCGGCGAGCAAGATCCAGGAGGTCGCCAAGAAGGCCGGCATCGATCTCGGCAAGGCGAGGATCGTGGACGTGCCGCACAGTCACGCGTCGGCCGCGAAGGCCGTGGAGCTCGTGCGCAACGGCGAGGCCGAACTCCTGATGAAGGGCAGCTTGCACACCGACGAGCTGCTCGGCGCCGTCGTCGCCAGAGAGACGGGACTGCGGACGGGACGTCGACTCAGTCACGTGTTCATCATGGACGTGCCGACGTATCACAAGGTGCTCGTCGTCACCGACGCGGCGATTAACATCGCCCCGACGCTCGATGACAAGGTGGACATTTGCCAGAACGCGATTGATCTGGCGATTTCGTTGGGACTCAAGCGGCCGAAGGTCGCGATTCTGGCCGCTGTGGAGACCGTGAGCTCGAAGATGCCCGCGACGATCGACGCGGCGGCGCTCTGCAAGATGGCCGAGCGCGGGCAGATCACCGGCGGCCTGCTCGACGGACCGCTGGCGTTCGATAATGCAATCAGCAAGGACGCCGCGAGGATCAAGGGGATCACGTCCGAGGTCGCGGGCGATCCGGACATTCTGGTCGCTCCCGATCTCGAGGCGGGCAACATGCTCGCGAAACAACTGACGTTTCTCGCCAACGCCGACGCGGCGGGCCTGGTGCTTGGCGCACGCGTGCCGATCATCCTGACAAGCCGCGCGGACAGCGTCCGATCTCGCATCGCGAGCTGCGCCGTGGCAGTTCTGGCCGCGCACGCCCGCCGTCAGTCGATGCAGGCCGCACGCTAAGGGATCGACGGTATGCACGACTACCTGCTCGTCCTCAACGCCGGCTCGTCGAGCGTGAAGTTCTGCGTCTTCCACAAACCGGCGACCGACCCGTGGCGGCTCCAAGGGCGAGGGCAGATCGAGGGGATCGGGACCGCGCCGAAGTTCTCGGCGAAGGACGAGGCGGGAAAGCCCGTCGCGAGTGTTGCGGCCGATCTCACCGGCGTCACCAACGTTCCCGCGGCGCTCGACGCGCTCGCCGCGTGGCTGCGCGGAACGTATCGGGAGGCGCGCCTGGTCGGCGTCGGGCATCGTGTCGTACATGGCGGCGCGAAATTTCGCGGGCCGACGCTCGTCACGCCCGAGGTGCTTGCCGAGCTTCGGACGCTCGAGCCGCTCGCGCCGCTCCATCAACCGCACAACCTCGCCGCGATTGACGCCGTGGCCGCGCGTCTTCCGGGCGTGCCGCAGGTTGCGTGCTTCGACACGAGCTTTCATCGCGGGCAGCCGCCGGTCGCCGAGCTCGTCCCGCTGCCGCAGGCGATTCGCGACGGGGGCGTCCAGCGCTACGGATTTCACGGGCTGTCGTACGAGTACATCGCCTCGGTGCTGCCGTCGGTTGCGCCGGCGATCGCGCGCGGGCGCGTGATCGTGGCCCATCTCGGCAGCGGCGCGAGCCTCTGCGCGATGCGCGAGCTCAAGAGCATCGACACCACGTTGGGCTTCACGGCGCTCGACGGGCTGTGCATGGGCACGCGGCCCGGCGCGCTCGATCCGGGCGTCGTCCTTTATCTCTTTCAAACGCTCGGCCTCTCGGCGAAGGACGTCGAGACGATGCTGTACAAGAAATCCGGCCTGTTGGGCATTTCCGGCAAGAGCAATGACATGCGGGATCTGCTCCAGAGCGCCGATCCGCCGGCGCGTCTTGCGGTCGATTACTTCGTGTATCGTGCCGCACGGGAAATCGGCGGTCTCACGGCGGTACTCGGCGGTCTCGACGCGATCGTGTTCACTGCGGGCATCGGCGAGAACGCGCCGGAGATCCGCCGCCGCATCTGCGAAGCGTCGGCGTGGCTCGGCATCGAGCTCGACGCCGACGCGAATCGCGCGCGCAAGCCGCTGATTTCACGCGCCACGAGCCGCGTGTCCGCCTGGGTCATTCCGACGAACGAAGAGCTCGTCATCGCCAGGCACACCGGCGTGGTGCTCGGATTGATCGGAGCGGGAGTCTGAAGGGGGGAACCGTGAGTCTCGTGCCAAAGGATCTGACGCCGGTCTACAAAGAGACGATCGGCAAGGGCGCCGGCGCTCGCCGCTGGCAGCGGCCGGCATATGTCGATCATCTTCCGCCCTGCAATCACGCCTGTCCGGCGGGCGAGAACATTCAGGCCTGGCTCGGTCTGGCGCAAGAGGGCAACTACGAGGCCGCGTGGCGGAAGTACATGGAGGAGAATCCGCTCCCCGGCACGCACGGACGCGCGTGTTATCACCCGTGCGAAAGCGCCTGCAATCGGCAGTTCCTCGACGCCTCGGTCTCCATTCATTCGATCGATCGGTTTCTCGGCGACCTCGCAAGCGAAAAGGGCTGGACGATTGCCCCCGGATCGCCGACGGGCAAGCGCGTGCTCATCGTTGGCGCGGGACCGGCGGGCCTGTCGTGCGCCTACCACCTGCGGCGATTCGGGCACGAGGTCGAGATTCGCGACGCCAACGCAGAGCCAGGCGGCATGATGCACTACGGCATTCCCGCATATCGGCTGCCGCGGGCGGGACTCGACCAGGAGATCGCGCGCATCGAGGCGATGGGCGTGAAGATCCTCCGCAACGCGCGGGTGAACGACGTGCTCGCGGAGAAAGCGGCGGGCAAGTTCGACGCCGTGTTCCTCGCCATCGGCGCGCAAGTCGCCAACCATCTCGACATTCCGGCGATGGACGGCGGCAAGATCATCGACGCCGTCACGTTGTTGGAGCAGGTCGAGCAAGGCCGCGCGCCATCGCTTGGGCGCGTCGTCGGCATCGTCGGCGGCGGCAACACCGCGATGGATGCGGCGCGGACGGCCAAGCGGCTGGGCGCGCAGGAAGCCGTCATCATCTTCCGCTTCGACAAGGCGCAGATGGAGGCGCATCCGTACGAAGCAATGGAAGCGTTCGCCGAAGGCGTGAAGATCAAGTGGCTGTCGACGGTCAAGCAGTTCGGCGAGGACGAGATCGTTGTCGAAGAAATGCGAATGCTGCCCGACGGCTCCGGCTGTGAGGGGACCGGAAAGTTTCAGACCCTCAAGACGGATTCGCTCGTGCTCGCCGTCGGGCAACATTCCGACGTCGAATTCCTGAAGAAGATTCCGGACATTCGTATCGGTCGCGGGAACGCCGTCGAAGTTGACGCCGCGATGCGCGCGAGCGAAGGCATCTTTGCCGGCGGCGACATGATTGGCGGCACGCGGACGATGACGACGGCCGTCGGACACGGCAAGAAAGCCGCGCGCAACATCGACGCGTTTCTGCGCGGTGGGGTGTACGCGAAGCCGGCGCAGCACCCGCCCGTTCCGTACGAGCTGCTCAACCTCACGGTATTCCTCGACGCCGATCGGCGCCAGCACGCCGAGCTGCCGATGGAGAAGCGCACCGGCTTCGACGAGATCGTGTCTGGCCTCTCGGAGACGGAGGCGCGGTACGAGGCGATGCGCTGCCTTTCGTGCGGCAACTGCTTCGAATGCGACAACTGCTATGCCGCGTGTCCCGAGCAGGCCATCGTCAAGCTCGGCAAGGGGCGGTTCTATCGGGTCGACCTCGATCTCTGTACCGGATGCGCCGCGTGCTTCGAGCAGTGTCCGTGCCACGCGATCGTCATGGACGCGGAGCCCGGGGCGGACCCGTCGCACAAACGGAGCGCCGCGGAACGAGTGCCCGCGCGCTTCGCGGTACGGTCCTAGAAGGCCATGAGAAACGTGAAGGCGTTGAAGTTCGAAGGAGCTGTGAAATGGCTGTGAAGTCGGTGGTGATGGACGGCAACACGGCCGCCGCCCACGTCGCGTATCGCGTCAACGAAGTCTGCGCCATCTTTCCGATCACACCGTCCTCGACGATGGCGGAGCTGGCGGACGCCTGGGCCGCGCAAGGCATCAAGAACATCTGGGGCCAGGTGCCGGTCATCCAGCAGATGCAATCGGAGGCCGGCGCGGCGGGCGCCGTCCACGGGTCACTCCAGAGTGGCGCGCTGACGACGACGTTCACGGCGTCGCAGGGATTTCTGCTGATGCTGCCGAACATGTACAAGATTGCCGGCGAGCTGACGCCGTGTGTCTTTCACGTGGCGGCGCGCGCCCTCGCCACACAAGCATTGTCGATCTTCGGCGATCACTCGGACGTCATGAGCGCGCGGATGGTCGGCTTCGCGATGCTCGCCGCGTCATCGGTGCAGGAGTCACACGACCTCGCGCTGATCGCGCAAGCGGCCACCCTTGAATCGCGCGTGCCCGTGCTGTTCTTCTTCGACGGGTTCCGCACGTCGCACGAAGAGAACAAGATCAGCCTGATTCCCGACGAGCAAATCAGGGCGGCGATTGACGACAATCTCGTGCGGGCATTTCGAGCGCGCGCCCTGACACCCGAGCGGCCCGTCGTCCGCGGCACGGCCCACAATCCCGATACGTTCTTTCAGGCACGCGAATCGGCGAATCCGTACTACGCCAGATTCCCCGACATCATCGAGCGGGTGATGCAACGTGTCGGTTCGCTCGTTGGACGCGAGTACCGGCTGTTCCGTTACGCCGGTCATCCAGAGGCTGAGCGCGTCGCCATCGTCATCGGGTCGGCGTTCGAGGTGCTTGACGAAACAGCCGCGTGGCTCAACGCGCACGGCGAGAAGGTGGGTGTGCTGCACGTGACGCTGTACCGTCCATGGGACGCGGAGCGTTTTCGCAAGGCGCTGCCCTCAACCGTCAAACGCATTGCGGTACTCGATCGCACGAAGGAAGTGGGCGGACCCGGCGAGCCGCTGTACCTCGACGTGGTGACGACGTTCGCCGAGGCGCTCGCGGCGGGCCGCATCTCCTCGATGCCCGTCATCATCGGCGGGCGATATGGCCTGTCATCGAAGGATTTCGATCCCGCGATGGCAAAGGCCGTCTTCGACGAGCTGAAGAAGCCCGAACCGAAACGCGGCTTCACCGTCGGCATCAACGATGATGTGTCGCACACCAGCCTGACGGTCGACAGCAGCTTTGACATCGAGCCGCCGGACGTCGTGCGCGCGCTGTTCTTTGGCTTGGGCGCGGACGGCACTGTCGGCGCCAACAAGAATTCGACGAAGATTCTGGCGGAAGATCCCAAGCGCTACGCCCAGGGCTACTTCGTGTACGACTCGAAGAAGTCGGGCTCGTACACGATCTCGCACCTCAGATTCGGGCCGCGACCGGTCCGCGCGCCGTACCTCTTGAAGTCGGCGAACTTCGTCGGCATCCACAAGTTCGATTTTCTCTACAAGCTCGACGTGCTTGCGGCCGCCGCGCCGGGCGCGACGGTGCTCATCAACAGCCCGTACGGGCCCGAGGCCGCCTGGGACGAGATCCCGCGAGAGGCACAGCAGCAGATCGTCGACAAGAAGCTCAAGGTGCACGTCATCGATGCGTCGCGCGTGGCCTCTAGCCTTGGACTCGGCTCGCGCGTGAACACGATTCTCCAGACGTGCTTCTTCGCGCTCTCGGGTGTGATGCCGCGCGACAAGGCGATCGAGGCGATCAAGCGCGCGACCGAGAAGACGTACGCGAAGAAGGGCAAGGCGATCGTCGAGAAGAACTTCGCGGCGATCGACAACGCGCTCGCGAATCTCCATGAAGTGCGCGTGCCGGCGAAGGCTGGCGGGAAGCGCCTGCGCCTCGCGCTCGTGCCCGACACGGCACCGGATTTCGTGCGCAACGTGACGGCGCCGATCCTCGCGCTCCGCGGCGACTCGCTGCCAGTGAGCGCGCTGCCTGTCGATGGCACGTACCCGACGGGCACGACGCGGTACGAGAAGCGGAACATCGCCGACGAAGTTCCGGTCTGGGAATCCGATCTCTGCATCCAGTGCGGACAGTGCGCGATCGTCTGTCCGCACAGCGTCATCCGCGCGAAGTACTACGATGAGAGCCGGCTCGCGGGCGCGCCGTCGGCGTTCAAGGCCGCGCCGATCAACGCGCGAGGCTATCCCGATTCGCGCTTCACGCTGCAGGTCTATGTCGAGGACTGCACGGGATGCGGCGTGTGCGTGGAGAACTGTCCGGCGCATAGTCCGGCCGACGCGAGCATCAAGGCCATCAACATGAAGGATCGCCTCGAGCATCTCGACGCGGGCCGCGAGAGCGTTCGATTCTTCGAGACGCTGCCGTGGGCCGATCGAACACGTGTGAACTTCGCCAACGTGCGCGGCGTGCAATTCCTCGAGCCGCTGTTCGAGTTCTCGGGCGCGTGCGCCGGCTGCGGTGAAACGCCGTACCTCAAGCTGCTCTCGCAGCTCTTCGGCGATCGATTGCAGATCGCCAACGCCACGGGCTGCTCGTCGATTTATGGTGCGAACCTGCCGACCACGCCATGGGCCGCCGATGCCCACGGCCGCGGACCCGCGTGGGCGAACTCACTCTTCGAGGACAACGCCGAGTTCGGCTTCGGGTATCGCCTGGCGATCGACAGCCAAACGGGACAAGCGCAGGCGCTCGCACAAAAGCTGGCGGCCCGCGTCGGCGACGATCTGGTACACGCGATCCTGCAGGCGCCGCAGATCACCGAGTCCGACGTTCGCGTGCAACGCCAACGCCTCGAGGCGCTCAAGTCGAAGCTTGCCGGCGCGACCGATCCTGACGCGGCCAATCTGCTCGCGATCGCCGACTTCCTCATGCGGCGCTCTGTCTGGATCATCGGTGGCGACGGCTGGGCGTACGACATCGGCTACGGCGGCGTCGACCACGTGCTCGCTTCCGGGAAGAACGTCAACATCCTGGTGCTCGATACCGAGGTCTACTCGAACACCGGCGGCCAGGCGTCGAAAGCGACGCCGCTCGGCGCCATCGCGAAGTTCGCGACGGCAGGCAAGACGACCCCGCGCAAGGACCTGGCGCTCATGGCGATCTCGTACGGCAGCGCCTATGTCGCGCAGATCGCCATGGGCGCGAACAACGAGCAGGCGCTCGTGGCCATGCGTGAAGCCGAAGCGTATTCTGGGCCGTCGCTCATCCTCGCGTACTCGCAGTGCATCGCGCACGGCACCGACATGCGCCACGGCATGAAGCAGGCCGCGCGCGCGGTGGCCTGCGGCCACTGGCCGCTCTTCCGATTCGATCCGACGATGCGGAAACGCGGGATGAATCCGTTTCGTCTGGACTCGCCCCGTCCGCGCATTCCGCTCGAGGAGTACCGCTACAACGAGGTGCGCTTCAAGGCCTTGACGCAGACGCATCCAGATACCGCGAAGCAGATGCTCGACCGCGCGCAGCGCGGCATCCTGGAGCGCTATCAGGTGTACGAGGATCTTGCGTCGCGAGACGGCAGCCGGTTCCATCCCGCGTAGGAGCGCCTTCGATCATGAATCTCGCCACACGCTATCTCGGCTTGTCGCTGGCGCACCCGATCGTCGCATCGGCATCGCCGCTCACGTCCACGATCGACGGCATGCGCGAGCTCGAGGACGCCGGCGCGGCGGCCGTCGTCATGGCCTCGCTCTACGAAGAGCAGATTCGCGCGGAGGATACGGCCTACACGCTCTACACCGAGCACGGCTCGGACAGCCAGGCCGAGGCCAGCAGCTATTTCCCCGAGCTCCCCGGGTACGAACGCGGTGTGTCCGGGCATCTCGAAACGCTCCGGCAGGCGAGCACGGCGCTCGACATTCCGGTGATCGCGAGCCTCAACGGCACGACGGCGGCAGGCTGGACCGGGCACGCGCGCGAGCTCGAGCAGGCGGGGGCCGCGGCGATCGAGCTGAACATCTACTCGGTGCCGATCGATCTTGCGGTCAGCGGTGCGGAGATCGAACGGCGCACGCTGGAGATCGTGCGGGAAGTCCGGGCGACCGTGAGCATTCCCATCGCCATCAAGCTCGTCCCGTATTTCAGCTCGCTGCCGCACATGGCGGCCGAGCTGGTGCGCGCCGGCGCGGCCGGGCTCGTGCTGTTCAACCGCCTGTACGCGCCCGACATCGATCTCACGACGCTGCAGGTCAAGCGATCGCTCCCGCTCTCGACGCCCGCCGAGCTTCCGCTCTCACTCGTGTGGATCGCGCTCTTGTCGCGGCGCCTGAAGTGCTCGCTCGGGGCCAGCCGCGGCGTGGACTCGTACGTCGAGGTCGTCAAGTACCTGCTCGCCGGCGCCGACGTCGTGATGACCACGTCCGCGCTGCTGCGGCACGGCCCCGAGCACCTCGCCACGCTGCGAGCTGGGCTCGAGCGATGGCTGGGCGAAAACGCGTTCGACTCGGTCGCGGCGATCCGAGGCCTGAAGGACGCGACACACGCCGAGGACGTCGATGCGCTCCTTCGCGCGCAGTACGTCGCGGCGCTGACCGAGTACCTGCCGGGCAAGCTCGTCCAATGAGCGGTGCGACGAGATCCCGAAACACCTCCGATATTTCGGAGCCGGAGCGCGAGCGGAACGCCGCTGCCGCCGAGACATCGGCCAAAGCAACGTGGGCGCCGCTGGCGAGCGTCTTGATTGACATCGGAACCAGTGCCGCAGCCAGCGAAACTGGCCCCCGACTTCAGTTACCTGTATGAGCCGTTCCGGGTATACGATTTTCGCGTTCGACCCGTCGGTGATCGATGGCCTGGGTCATCCGGGTCACTGGGGTTTCTCTTTCTAGAAGGAGATGTTCATGCGTACGGTGTTTGTCACGCTCGTCAGCGCGGCTCTGGCCACCTCGGTGGTATTGGCCCAGGACGCAGCCAAGGTTGCGGCCGGGGAAAAGGTGTACACGGATCAGAAGTGCGCCACCTGTCACCAGATCGCCGGCAAGGGCGCCAAGACGAGTCCGCTCGACGGCGTCGGGAAGAAGCTGAGCGAAGCCGACATTCGCGGCTGGCTCACGAACACGGCGGCCATGGAAGCGAAGCTGCCGAAGAAGCCGGCAGTGTCGATGGCCGGGTACATGAAGACGAAGAAGCTGAAGGACGCTGACGTCGACGCGCTGACGGCGTATTTGATGAGCCTGAAGTAAGATCAGCTCCGACTCGGCCGGTATGGCTGAACCTCGGCTCGCACAGAATCCTCTTTCATTCGCTGGCGCGGTGATCACGACGATCGCCGCGCTGGCGTTTGTCATTTTCGTCCTGCTCGAAGCGTTCGATTTGCTCGCGAGCCCATATGACGGGCTGATTGGCTATGTGCTCGTGCCAGCGATCTTCGCTATCGGACTCTTGCTCATCCCGCTCGGCATGTGGCGCGAGGGGCGCCGCCGTCGCGCCGGTCAGGCCGCATGGACGTGGCCGGCGATCGATCTCGGCAACTCGACAACCAGGCGCGTCGTGTTCGCGGTCAGCGTTCTCACGCTCGTGAACCTCGGCATCGTCTCGGTCGCAAGCGTCGGTGTCGTGCATTACACGGAATCGAATCAGTTCTGCGGGTCCGTCTGTCACAAGGTGATGAACCCGGAACACGTCGCGCACGCGGCGTCGCCGCACTCCGAGGTCGAGTGCGTGGCCTGTCACGTCAGTCCCGGCGCAACCGGGCTCATCTCCGCGAAGCTCAACGGCACGCGCCAGCTCTATCTCTACCTGACCGGCACCTACGATCGTCCGATTCCCGAGCCGCTGGGACGAATTCCCGGTGCAGCCGATACGTGCTTCCACTGCCACACGGCGGGACATCCGGACCGCGACGTCATCCGCACGCACGTGACCTACGGCGACGACGAAACCAGCACGGAGTCGACGAGCATAGCCACGATGCACCTCGGCGCGATTCACTGGCACGCGCGCCCAGACGTCGTTGTCGAATACGTCGCCTCGGATGAGAAGCGCGAGACGATTCCGTACGTCCGTGTCACCGACGCTCAGGGCAAACAGACCGAGTACCTCGCGGAAGGCGTGACGTCGCGGCCGGCGGGCGAGCTCCATCGGATGGATTGTCTCGACTGTCACAATCGGCCGGCCCATACGTTCTCGGTGTCCGCCGATCGCGCGGTCGACAAGCTCATCGCGAGCGGCGTCGTCAGCCGCGACGTGCCGAATCTCAAGAAAGAGCTCGTCGCCGCGGTGTCGGCTGAGTATTCGAGCCAGGCTGACGCCGACGCTGGCATCGCGAAGCATCTGCGCGACGCGTGGAAGTCGGCCGATCCGAAGGTCGCGCCAGAGATCGAGCGCGCGGTCACCGCCGCGCGCGAGCTGTATCGCCAGAATGTCTTTCCCGAGATGAAGATCACGTGGGGGACGTACATGAGCCAGCTCGGGCACATCGACGCGCCGGGCTGCTTCCGCTGCCACGACGCCTCGCACACGTCGCCGGCGGGGGCGGTGATCAAGCAGGACTGCGAGCAGTGTCACAAGATGCAGTGACGCCGCGCGGCTACCCAAAGTACGTGACGCGCGCGCCAACTGCGGCGTCCGGACGGCACGCGAGCATCGAAGCACATCCAACATCCTGGCGGGGCTCTTGCACTCCGTCGTCGCATGCGGACGTGTCTGCTCGTTGTGATCGGCGTCGGTCTGCTCGCCCGGCCGGCGTCGGCGCAGGTCCAGTTCCAGGGCCTGGCCGGTATGACGGACGCGGCCTCGAAAGCGCCGGTGTTTGCGGGGGGCCTCGGCATCAAAATCACCGCGGTCGAATTCGACTTCGAGGTCGGACGATTCAACAATCTGCTGCCGCAGGACATCCTCGATCGCATTCACAGTCTCGAGGCGCAATTCGGATTACCGCAGCAGCCGGTGATCTCCGTGCCGGCGACGTACTTCTCGGGCGCCGTGCGCGTCATCCGGCCGAGCGGATTCGTCCAGCCGTTCGGCAGCGCCGGTCTCGGCGCCGTGCGGCTCAATCCGCAGCTCGCCGTCAACATCACGGGCCTGTCGCTCTCGGACGTGCTCGGCCAGGTCAATCTCGGACCGCAGACCGATCCGATGCTCATCTTCGGCGGCGGCCTGCGTTTCAATTTTCCGGTGTTCAGCGTCGAGGGCGGGTATCGTTACATCGGCATCTTCAGTCATCTCGAGGCGACGACCAACTTCAGTCGCGATCGCGTGCTGACGACGGTGCAGACCGTCTACGGCGCAATCGCGCTTCATTTCTAGTGCCGTTCCAACTCATGCCTCACGGAGGCGGAAACGCTGGATCGGATCGTCGATGCCGTTTTGGCGGGTCGAGTTGGAACGGCACAAGTCTCCCCAATTGGGGTCATTCATCAGGAGGAAGGGGCGCGTCATGAAGGCGATCATTCTCGGTGTGTCGTTCACGCTCGCGGCGGCGGTCGCGAGCGGTGTCAGCGTGCGCGCGGCGTCGTGGCAGGCGCCCGACAAGCCCGCGCACGTGAGCTCGGTGAAGCTCGCGGGCTGCCTCGAGCTCGACTCGCAGGTGTCGTCGGTCTCGGCGCGGACGGCGTTCGACATCACCGCGTTCCGGCTCGTCGGCGTTAATGCCGATGCGCTCCGCGCCGCCGGCGCGTCGTTCGGCTTCGACACGCAGGGCGCGACCGCTGTGCGGCTGCGGCGGCAATGCGATATCGACTTTTTCGATCATCAGCGCCGCATCGTCGAGGTCGAGGGCCGGATGGTCGACGAGGGCCCGGACGTGCGGAAGTTCACGGTCGTCACGTCGCAGGGCGTGATCGGCTGGACGCCGGTGATCGACGTCGAGTCGTTCAGCGTCCACGGGCCGTGTCGGTAGGGGCGGCCCGCCCCTCGCGCGTTACGTCCTGAACACGCGCGCCGGAGCAGTCGCGGCGGCGCGTCTGGCCGACGGCAGCGTCGCGACGATCGCGACCGCAAAGACGACGGCCGCGCTGCCGGCGAGCACGAGCGCGTTGCCGGCAGTCACGCGATAGACGTACGGCGCCATGGGGCCGCCGAGCCACCACGCGAGGAGCACGCCGAGCGCGAGGCCTGACGCCGCCAGCATCGCGCCCTGGCCGAGCACGAGGCCGAAGATATGGCCGCGCGTGCCGCCAAGCGCGAGCCGTACCGCCATCTCGCCGGATCGCTGGGCGGAAACGAACGCGATCACGCCGAACACGCCCGTCGCGGCGAGCGTGAGGCCGAGCAGGCCGAAGGTCGCCATCAGTAACAGGCCGAGCTTCGGCCAGATGAGCGACGCCGAGACCGTCTCGGGCATCGACGAGAAATCGATCGCCACGCGTGGATCGATCGAGGCGAGCGCGCGCCGAATGTCAGGCACGAGCGTCTCGGGATGCCCGTTGGCCGTTGTGATGACGACGGTCAGCCGCTGCCGCGGCACCTGCGCGGTAGCGACGTACACCGTCGGCTCCGCAGGAATCGAAAGCGCGACATACGGCACGTCCGCGACGACGCCGATGATCGTCGCGTCGTGCGGCACGAACTTGCCGTCGACGCGTTGTCCAAAGGTGCCCGGCGAGATGCGCTCGCGCAGCGGATCGAGGCCGGGGATGAACCGCGCGGCCCACGCCTGGTTGATCACGACGACGGGCTCGGTGTCGCGTCGGTCGCCCGCGGTGAAGCCGCGCCCCGCGACGATCTTGATCCCCATGACGTTGAAGAACCCGGGATCGACGAAGCGAAGTCGCGCGTTCGGCTGGTGCGCCGGATCGGTCGGCCGCCCCGTGATGTCGACAAACGTCGTCACGTCCCATTCGTGTCCGAGCGGAGTCGTCGACGCCATGCCGACGCCGGTGGCGCCGAGCGCGCGCAGCTCTTCGCTCACGGCCGTCTCCCACGCGACGAGCCGGCCCGGCTCGGCCAGATACGGGCGCACTGGCAGGTCCGCGTCGATCGCGAGCCGCCCATCGGTGACGAAGCCCGGATCGATCGTGAGCAGGTGATGCATGCTGAGCATCAACCGGCCCGCACCGGCAACGAGCGCAATCGCGAGCGCGACTTCGACGACGACCATCGCGTTCAGCAGGCGGCGCGTCGAGCGTCCCTGCAATCCGCCGCGTCCGCCCTCGTTCATCAGTTCGGACAAGTTCGTCTTGCGCAGCGT
>CAYQRM010000199.1:0-34352 GCA_964419785.1 uncultured Solibacteraceae bacterium
CGCATTCTTGCGGCATGTCTGCTCGCGCTCGTCGTCGCGGTCCCTTCGGCCGCGCAGACCGCCCAGTCTCTCCCTCAGCTGACCGAACCGGTCAACGACTTCGCGCACGTGATCGACCCGGACAGCGCGCGCGAGATGGACAAGCGCATCCGCTCGCTTCAGGCGACGACCAAGGACGTCGTCGTCGTCGCGACGGTCGAATCGTACGCGCCGTACGGATCGATCGAGGAGTACGCGGTCAAGCTGTTCGAGCGCGCGGGCATCGGTCAGAAGGGCCAGGACAACGGCGTGCTCATCGTGCTCGCCGTGAAAGAGCGACGCGTGCGCATCGAGGTCGGCTACGGCCTCGAGGGAGACATCACCGACGGTTTCTCCGGCGACACGATCAGGCAGGCGATGCTGCCGGAGTTCCGGAATGGCCGCTACGGCCCCGGCTTGCTCGCGGGTACGACACGAATCATCCAGCGGATCGCTGAGCGGCGGGGCGTCACGCTGCAGGACGTGCCGGCGCCCGCGGTCTCGGCGCCGCACTCGGGCGGCATTCCGATCCCGCTCATCATCATCGGGATCATCATCCTCATCATCCTCTCGAGCTCGCGACGGCCCGGGCCGCCGACGTTTCGCCGCGGCGGCTGGGGCGGACCAGGATTGTGGATGGGCGGCCTCGGCGGATTCGGTCGAGGCGGATTTGGCGGCGGCTTCGGCGGCGGGGGATTTGGTGGAGGCGGCGGCTTCGGCGGATTTGGCGGAGGCGGCAGTGGAGGCGGCGGCGCCTCCGGCGGCTGGTAGCGTGCCGGCGCGCTCCGCAGTACAGTGACCCACTGAGGAGTACGACCATGAGACATCGTTCGACGCGCGTGCTTGGCATCGCCGTGCTCGCCAGCACGGTCTGGCTCGGCAGCGGGTGCTCGTACAACAAGTTCACGACGCAGGAAGAGGCGATCAAAGCGGCGTGGAGCCAGGTCGACAACGAGCTTCAGCGGCGCAACGATTTGATCCCCAATCTCGTCGAGACCGTGAAGGGCTTCGCGACTCAAGAGCAGAGCGTGTTCCAGTCGGTGGCCGACGCGCGAGCCAAGATGGCCGGCGCCCAAACGCCGTCCGACAAGATCGCCGCGGCGAACGCGGAGTCGACCGCGCTGTCGCGCTTGCTCGTGGTCGTTGAAAACTACCCGCAGCTGAAGTCCGACGCGCAGTTCATGAACCTGTCGGACAATCTCCAAGGCACCGAGAACCGCCTCGCGGTGGCGCGTATGCGCTACAACGAGAAGGTCCAGGACTACAACACGGCTCGCCGGCAGTTTCCCGCGAACATCACCGCGAAGATGTTCGGGTTCAAGGAATACCCGTACTTCGAAGCGCCCAACGACGCGAAGGCGGCGCCGAAAGTCAACTTCGGCCGCGGCGGTGGAGGCGGCGGCGAGTAACACGCCGCGGTCGTTCGTTCATGACGCTCAAGGATTGGCTGCTGCCGGAATTCGATCACGAGATGGCGATCACGCGTCGCCTGCTCGAGCGAGTGCCCGACGACGATCTCGCGTGGAGACCCCACGAGAAGGCCTTCGACCTCGGCGATCTCGCGATTCATCTCGCGCGGCTCCCTCACTGGGGGATGGCCATCCTGAATCATGACAAGCACGAGCTCGCCGACGGCAACGGTCAGCCGCCCACCGGGCACTGTTCGAGCGCCGAAGTCATCGATCTGTTCGATCGCAACGTCGCGGAGGTGCGTCGCGGCCTCGTCAATTGCAACGAGGCGGACCTGGTCGCGCCGTGGACGCTCAAGCAAGGCTCGCGCGTCGTGATGTCGATGCCGCGCGCGTCCGCCTTTCGCAGTTTTCTCCTGAGCCACGTCATCCATCATCGCGGCCAGCTGGCAATTTACTTGCGCATGCGGAACGTGCCCGTGCCTCCCATCTACGGCCCATCAGCCGACGAGACGATGTGAGACACCGCGTCACGCTCGTCGTCGCGGCGATCGTTTTCGGACTCGTCGCGACGGCCAACTCCGGCGGCTATCGCTTTGGTGTGTCCGATCAGGCCTATTACGAGCCGGCGATCGCCAAGCTCGTCGAGCCGGCACTCTTTCCCCGGGACTCGGCGTTGCTCGACGTCCAGTCGCGCTTGCTCGGTTCGGTCCACCTCATCGCGGCAATCGCCCGGGTGACACACCTCGGCCTGCCGACGCTGTTCCTCGCGATCTACGTCGTCACGATGGCCGGACTCTTCGTGGCGGCGATCGCGCTCGCGCGCCGGCTCGGCCTCTCGTGGTGGGCGATCGCCGGCATGCTCGTCATCGTCACGCTTCGGCATCGCATCGCGAAGACCGGCGCCAACTCGCTCGAGGGCTACATGCACCCGCGGATGATCGCATTCGCGTGCGGCATTGCGGCCTGCGCGGCGCTCGCGTCGATGCGCATCCTCCGCGCGTCGATGTGGACGACCCTCGCGGCCTTCATGCATCCGACGACGGGCGTGTGGTTCGGCATTCTGCTCGTCGCGGGTGTGGCGGCGGAGAAGCCTGGCTCTCGACGCGCGCTCGGCGTACTCTTCGTGATCGCTCTGGTCGGCTGCGTCGCACTGGTCGCGGCTGGACCGCTCACCGGGCGCGTCGTGACGATGGATGCGGATTGGTTGTCCGTGCTGGCGGAGAAGGACTACTTGTTTCCGACCGAGTGGCCGCTGTACGCGTGGATCGTCAACCTCGCGTATCCGGTCGTCATCGCGCTTGTGTACCGTGCCCGGATGCGGCTCGGCGTCGTCCGATCAGGCGAGCGCGCGCTCGTCGCGGGCGTGATGGCGCTCGTTGCCGTATTTCTCGTGTCCGTGCCGCTCACGTCCGCTCGCATCGCGCTCGTGGTGCAGATGCAGATCAATCGCATTTTCTGGATCGCGGACGTCATCACCGCCGCGTACGTCGCGTGGTGGCTCCTCGACGAGGCCGGCAAGCGCGCGCGCGTCGCGATCGTCGCCGTGCTGGCGGCGATCGCCGTCGCCCGCGGCGTCTATGTCCTGCGCGTCGAAGCCGACCGTCAGCTCGTGCAAGCCGCGCTGCCTGACACGAGCTGGACGGACGCGCTCGGCTGGCTGCGCACGCAACCCACGAGCTGGTTCGTGCTGGCCGATCCCGGGCACGCCTGGAAGTACGGCGTCAGCGTGCGTGTCGGCGCTCACCGGGACACGCTGCTCGAGTCCGGGAAGGACTCGTCGATGGCGATGTACGACCGAGACGTCGCCCGGCGTGTCAAAGATCGCACCGCCGCGCTCACCGACTTCGATCGGCTGGATGCGACGCGCGCGCGCGCCCTGGCGGCGCGCTATCACCTCGACGTACTCGTCGAGCCGACGGCACGGCCTCTGGACCTGCCGGTGCTGTACCACAACGCCGATTTCGTGGTGTACGACCTCCGATGACTGTCGCCGATCAGCCGCGAATCAGCGCGGCGCCCTTCGTCGCTCGCCGCTGGCTCGAGAACGGCCACGTCATGACCGTGTACGCCTGGGGACGGCCACGGAAGTTCCCGGCGCTGCCGCCGGCCGAGCCGCGCCTCATTCGGGTCACGCCCGACACGCAGGTGCTCCTGCACTGCTACTGGCAACCCGATCGATCGAGCCGGCCGACGATTCTTGCGCTGCACGGCCTCGAGGGCTCGAGCGACGCGCACTACATGCGCGGGCTCGCAGACAAAGCGTGGCGGCGGGGCTGGAACGCGGTGCTCCTCAACCAGCGCAACTGCGGCGGTACGGAGCAACTGACTCCGGGCCTCTATCACTCCGGCTTGACCGACGATCCACGCGCGGTGCTGCGCGCGCTCGCCGCGAGCGAGCGGCTCCCGGCGTTTGGCATCGTCGGCTATTCGCTCGGCGGCAATCTCGCGATCAAGCTTGCAGGCGAGCTCGCGGACCATCCGGATTTGCCGATTCGTGCGGTCGCGGCGGTGAGTCCGACCATCGAGCTCGACACATGCGTGCGCGCGATCGAGCGGCGCGTCAACCTTGCCTACGAATGGAATTTCGTCCGCCACCTCAAGGCGCGCATGCGGCGCAAGGCCGCGTGCTGGCCCGACGCCTTCGATCTCGGCGCCCTCGACCGCATTCGCACGATTCGCGAGTTCGACGAGGTCTACACGGCGCCGTATCACGGCTTCAACGGCGCGTCGGACTATTACCATCGCGCCAGCTCGATGCGCGTCGTCGATCGCATCCGGATTCCTACACTCGTCATCACGGCCGAGGACGATCCGTTCGTCCCGCCGGCGCAGTTTCGCGAACCGGCCATTGCGGCGAACGTCTCGATTACGCGCCGCATCGAACGTGACGGCGGTCATTGCGGGTTCGTTACTGCGGAGACCAGCGGAGACGATGGCTATTGGGCGGAAGCGCGGGCGATCGAATTCCTCTCGTCCGCTATGGCGTGAGAGTGCGGGTGGCGAGTCGATCGAGGAACGCGCGGGCGAACTCCGGGCCTTTCCCTTCCTCTTCGTGCTTGAAGTAGACGAACGCGTCGTCCCAGACGCGGGCCTGTGCGGCGACGCGATCGGCCCACACGTCGAGGTCCGCCGGCTGATACCCTTCGTCACGCAGCCGGAAATAGCCGTGTCGGGCGGTCGCGTGGAGCGGCGTCGTCTTGTCGCCGAAGTCGGCGATGCACAGCGCGGCCTTGCGCGACGTCAACAGCCCGAACACCTCGTCGGTGAGCCAGGAGTCGTGGCGGAACTCGAACGCCGTCCGCAGATCGCTCGGCATCAGTTTCAGGAAGCCATCGAGCCGGGCGGGATCGGCCTTGAACGTCGGCGGCAGCTGAAACAACAGCGCGCCGAGGTGCGCCTCGAGCACGCGCGCAGCCTCGGTAAAGAAGCGCAACGTATCTTCGCTGCCCTTCAACTTCTGCTCGTGCGTGATGCGACGCGGCGCCTTGAGCGTGTAGCTGAATCCGGGAGGCGCTTGATCGCGCCAGCCGCCGGTCAGCTTCGCCGTCGGCATCCGGTAGAAGGTGTAATTGATCTCGACCGTCTGAAATCGCTCGGCGTAGTACGCGAACATTTTGCTGGCCGGACACTCGGCCGGATAAAACGTGCCTTTCCACTCCGGATAGTTGTAGCCGGACGTGCCGACGTGTACGCGCATGCCTACGCCCTCTTGTGGGAGCGAAACGCCGCCAGCGATAGTACCGCGAGTCCCCACGCGGCAAGCGCGGCGAATTGCGGCCACAACACCTGGTAGCCCACGCCCTTCAGGAAGATGCCACGAACGATCACGAGAAAGTACCGCAGCGGAATCAGCGTCGTCACCCACTGGATGACGCGCGGCATGTTCTCGATCGGAAAGATGAAGCCCGACAGGTACACCATCGGCATCAGGAAGAAGAACGTCGACGTCATCATCGCCTGCTGCTGCGTCGAGGAGATCGTCGAGACGAACAATCCCAGACCGAGCGTGCAGACGAGGTAAATCAGGCTCGCGATGAGCAGCAGCGGCACGCTCCCTCTGAGCGGCACCTCGAACCAGAAGACGACGACGGCCAGCACGAGAAAGACGTCGACGAATCCGACCAGCGCATACGGCAGCAACTTGCCGAGGATCAGCTCCCACCGGCCGAGCGGCGTCACGTTGAGCTGCTCGAGCGTGCCCAACTCACGCTCGCGGACGATGGCCATCGACGACAGGCTCGCGGTCACGACAAGCAGCAACAGCGCCAGCACGCCCGGCAGCATGAAGTCGCGGCTTTCGAGCTCGGGGTTGAACCACACGCGAACGCGTCCGTCGATCGCGCCCCGCGCGCCGCCGCGATCGGCGAGCAGTCCGATGTTGAACTCGCTGATGAGTCCCGACACGTACGCCAGCGCGACGCCTGACGAGTTCGAGTCCGTGCCATCGGCCAGGACTTGCACGACGCGGTCGCTGTCCGGTCCGTGGCCCATCAGCGCCGCACCCATCCCGTGCGGAATGACGATCCCGAGCCACGCGCGGCCGTGCGCCAGGCTGTCGTCGATGGCCGACGGATTGACCGGCTGCTCGACGATCGAAAAGTTCTTCGACGCCGCGAATCGCTCGACCAGCGCGCGGCTCGTCGGCGAGCGGTCGCCGTCGACGATGACGATGGGCACGTGCTCGACGTCGGTGGTCGCCGCGTAGCCGAGCAATGCCATCTGGAGAATTGGCGCGACGAGCAGGAGGCCAAACAGCCTCGGCGTCTGCCGCAGCTCCAGGAACTCCTTCACGATGAGCGTGCGAATGCGGCGGATCATCGTCGCGCCAGCCTCGCGGTCGAGAGGCCCAATGTGACCGCGGCGTAAATCGCGAGGGCGCCAACGGGCTGCCATAACGCGCCGAGGCCGAGGCCCTTGAGCACGACGCCTCGGAGCGCGATCAGAAAGTACTTCGCCGGTACGATCGTTGTGATGTACTGCAGCACGACCGGCATGCTCGCGACCGGAAAGATGAAGCCGGACAGCATGAACGTCGGCAGAAACGCGATGAGCATCGCGGCCTGCAGCGCCACCTGCTGGGTGTCCGCCGCGGTCGACACCACGATGCCGGTACCCAGCGCGCCGACCAGAAACACCGCGAGCACGATCGAGAGATCGAGCCACGTGCCGCGCAGCGGCAGGTCGAACAAGACCATCGACGCGAGAATGACGAGCGTCCCGGAGATCTGAGAAATGATCAGATACGGCGCCGTCTTGCCCGCGATGAACGCCAGCGTTGAAATCGGCGCCATTCGCACCTGCTCCATCGTGCCGGCTTCCTTTTCGCGCACGATCGAGAGCGCCGTCGACACGACCGCGGTAATCATCGAGATGAAGGCGATGAGCCCGGGAATCAGAAACAGCGTGCTGCGCAGCTCAGGGTTGTACCAGACGCGCGACTCGACGCGGATGATCGGCACGTCCGCGCCTGCGCCGAACTCGGCTGACGCCTCGAGCAGCACCGCGTTGGCGTAGCCGAGCACGGTCGTGGCGGTCGTCGAGTCGTCGCCGTTGAGGATGACCTGCACGGCCGCGACGTCGCGATCGCGGATGCGCCGCGAAAAATCCTCCGGGATCACGAGCACGGCGCGCACGCGGCCGTGATCGATCAGATCGTTGATCTCGGCGTCCGATCGGACACTCGCGACCTGGTCGAAGTACGTCGACCGCACGAAGCTGGCGATGAGCTGGCGGCTTTCAGCCGACCCATCACGATCCTCGACCGCAAGCGTGACGTGCCGGATGTCGAAGTTCAGCGCGTAGCCGTAGAGAAACAGGAAGAATGCCGGCAGAAACAGCAGGATGAGCAGCGTCCGCCTGTCGCGGGCGATCTGCCGCAGTTCCTTCACGGTGACCGCCCAGGCGCGCCTCATGCCGCACTCTGCGACGCGAGACGATCGACGACGTCGAGAAACACGTCCTCGAGCGACGGAACGACGCTGCCGATGCTCGTGACCGTGAGACCCGCATCCGTCAGCGCCCGCTTGAGATCGGCGTCAGTCGTCTGCTTCGTCCGCACGACGGCGTGCAACGCGGTACCGAAGAGGCTCGTCTTCTCGACCGACGGCAGCTGGTCGAGCACGGTCATCGCGCCGACCGGATTGCTCGCGCGAATCTCGTAGATCGGCCGGTCGTCGAAGCGCGTTTTGAGCTCGGACGTCGTGCCGAGCGCGGCGAGCCGCCCGGCGTGGATGATCGCCACCCGGTCGCATCTCTCGGCCTCGTCAAGATAGTGCGTCGTCACCAGCACGGTCGTGCCGCCGCGCGACAGGTCATCAATCAGCCGCCAGAAGTCGCGCCGCGAGACCGGATCGACGCCGCCCGTCGGCTCGTCGAGAAAGATGATCGGCGGCTCGTGGAGTAGCGCGCAGCCGAGCGCCAGACGCTGGCGCCAGCCGCCGGAGAGATTCAACGCGAGCTCGCGCTCACGTCCAGCGAGGCCCGCCATGTCGATCACGAATTTCCTGCGCTCGGCCAGTCGGCTGCGCGTGAGGCCGTACAGGCCGCCGTAGAACGTGATGTTCTGATCGACGGTCAAGAGCTCGTAGAGCGAGAAGCGCTGGGACATGTATCCGATCTGTCGCTTCACACCTTCCGGGTCGCGGCCGACGTCCAGCCCGGCGACGTCCGCGCGGCCGCCGCTCGGCTTGAGCAACCCGCACAACATTCGGATCGTCGTCGACTTGCCCGCGCCGTTCGCGCCGAGAAATCCAAACACCTCACCCCGACGCACGTCGAACGAGAGATCGTCGACGGCCAGGAAGCGGCCGAAGCGGCGTGACAGATGCTCGACGCGAATGACGGCATCAGCCATCACAGTTTCCCGACCGATCGAAGCAGCCGCGCCTCGTTGACGCGAAGGTCCGCGGACAAACGCGTGCGCTCGAGCTCGGCCTGCACGAGCGCCAGCTGTGCATCGAGCACGTCCGTGCTCGTCGCGACGCCCGCGTTGAAGCGCTCGACGACGACGCGGTGCGCCTCGGTGGCGGCGGCGACGGCTTCGGCGGAAGCGGCGAGGGCCGCGTGACTCGTCTGAACGTCGAGCAGCGCCTGACGCACCTCGAGCGCGAGCCGCGCATCGAATTGTTCGATGCCGTGACTGACGGCTTCGGCCTGCGCGGTCGCGGTCGCCGCGTCGGCGCGCGCGCGCCCGCTGTCCCACAGTTCCCACGTCACGTTCACGCCGAGGTCCCACGAGACGTTCCACTGATCGGTCGGCGGCACGAATCGATCGTTCGGACGCGCCGGTTGGATCGCGGCGACTCCGCCGACCGTGGGCTTGGTGCCCGCAAGCGCCGCGCCGGCACTGGCCATGAGGCCGGCCTGCCGCGCGGCGAGGCTGAGACGCTCCCCGCGTTGCTCGCGTCCAGCCGCGGCGAGGGCCGTCGCCTGCTGAGCGGTGAGCGCGGCGGCGCCGGCAATCGGCAGGTCGACGGGCGTGGTGGGCTCGATGGCGGCGTCTGGCCCGACGCCGATCAACAGACCGAGCGCGATCTGCGCGACAGCAGCATCGTTGGTGGCTTGAATGAGCTGCACCGACTCACGGGCGCGCTGCGCTTGCGCCGAGAGCAGATCGTTTGGCGGCAGCACGCCGGCGTCGACGCGCGACTTCACATCGCCCACGTACGCATCCTCGCGATCGAGGGCCTGTTTGAGGACGCGGATGTTCTCACGCGCCATCACGAGCCCCCAGTACGCGCGCGTGACGTCCATGCGGACGTCCTGCTCGCTCGCCGTCAGATCGGCGGCGCTCGCCTGTTGATCGGCGCGCGCCGACGCGACGAGCGCATCGACGCGGCCCGCGGTGTAAATCGGCACGTCCAGCTCCGCGCGCGTGCGGTACTTGTTGGGAATGTCGGGAAAGATGATGTTCAGCTCGCCGTTGGGCTGCGGCACGCCGTACGGCGGCACATGATTCGTGCGGAGATAGCCGGCAGACGCGGTGAGCGTCGGCTTGCCGAGCGTGTTTGACGACGACACCGCGCTTGCGGCGGCGGCGTCTCTTGCACGCGCCTCGCCCAGGCGAGGATCGTGGGCGACGCCGCGCGTGATCGCCTCCTCCAGCGTGAGCGGAAGCGTCGTCTGCGCCGCTGCCGGCGTCGCCGCTCCGAAACACATCAGAACCGTCAGAGTCGTGAGCGCTGCACGCATGTGCTGCCTTCCTTGCGGTCAGGAACGGGCCGCGGCCACGGGCGCCCCGGCCCGCGCCTGAGCCAGCTTCTCGATGAACACGTCTTCGAGCGTCGGCACGATTTGGCGGACGCCCGCGGTATGGATGCCGCCCTGTTCGAGCTCCGCGGTCACCGCCGGCGCATCGGACGCCTTGTCCACGCGAACGTGCAGCCGGTCGCCGAACAGCTGCACGCGTTCCCGACCGAGCCGGTCGCGCAGCACGTGCAGCGCCTGGCGGGCGGGTGTCGCGACGACCTCGAGGATGGCGCCGGTCATCGACGCCGCGAGATTGGCCGGCACGTCGAGCGCGAGCAGCGCGCCCTCGCTCACGAGCGCGACGCGCGAGCAGCGCTCCGCTTCATCAAGGTATGGCGTCGCCATGACGATCGTCAGACCGTGCGCGAGAAACTCCGCGAGCAGCTTCCAGAATTCGCGGCGCGAGACGGGATCGACCCCCGTCGTCGGCTCGTCGAGCACGAGCATCCGCGGTTCGTGCACGAGCGTGCACGCGAGCGCGAGCTTCTGCTTCATACCGCCCGACAGACGATCGGCAAGCCGATCGCGAAACGGCGCGAGGCCCGTGAGCTCGAGGAGTCGCGTGCGGCGCGCGGCGAAATCGCGCACGCCGTGAATCTCGGCGAAGAAGGCGATGTTCTCGTCGATCGAGAGGTCGCCGTACAAGCTGAAACGCTGAGAGAGATACCCGATCGCCGAGGTCGCCGTGCGACGATCGCGGAACGGCTCGACGCCGAGCATCGTCACGCGGCCCGCGTCCGGTTTCAGCAGGCCGCAGATGAGCCGCAGGGACGTCGTTTTGCCCGCGCCGTCCGGACCGATCACGCCGAACATCTCGCCGCGATCGACCGCGAACGTCAGGCCGTTCACCGCCTTGGTCGTGCCGAACGACTTGTGAACGGCATCGAATTCGATCGCGTGTTCGGACGTCACGGGCGACCTCCCGCCGGCCCGCCACCGAATTCGACCTCGACGGGCATGCCCGGCTTGAGGACGCCCTGCCGGTTGTCGACAGTGACCTTCACCCGATAGACGAGCTTCGCGCGCTCAGACGCGGTCTGGACGTTGCGCGGCGTGAACTCCGCGCGCGGCGAGATGAACGCGATCCGGCCCGCGAGCCGATTGCCTGCGTCGGTGATCACCGTCGCCGCCTCGTCGATCTTGAGCGACGGCACGAGCGGCTCCTCGACGTACGCATCCGCCCACGCGTGGTCGAGATCGATCACGACGATGAGCGGTGTGCCGACGGCGACAAGTTCTCCCGGCTCGACGAGCCTGGACGTGACGACGCCGTCAGAGGGCGCGACGACCGTCGCCTCGGCGCGATCGTGCTCGAGCGTGGCGATTTGCGCGTCGGCGCCGGCGACCTGCGCGCGCGCGGCCTCGATCTCTTCAGGCCTCGCGCCCGCCTTCAGCCGCGCGAGCGTTGCCGCCGCGGCGCCTGCGCGATCGCTTGCGGCGCGGGCCTTCGCCTCCGACTGTTCCCGTCGCGCGACCGCATCGTCGGCCTGCTTCTGCGAGCCGGCGCGGTTGCGCAGCAACTGCAGGAAGCGCGCTTCGTCTTCCCTTGCGGACGCGAGATCGGCGTCGGCGGCGCGCTTGTCGGCCGTCGCTGCCGCCACCTGCGCTTCAGCCTGCTGAATATCTTCCGGCCGCGTGCCGGCCTGGAGAAGGCGCAACTGTGCGACGGCCTGCGCGCGCTGCGCTTGCGCGCGAGTGATCGCGAGATCCGTGTCGGTCGTCTGGAGCGTGACGAGCACCTGGTTGGCGGTGACGCGCGCGCCCTCGACGACGCGCACCTCGGCGACGCGGCCCGGCACTTTCGAGGCCACCTTCACCTCGGTCGCTTCGACGTAGCCACTCGCGCGCGGCGGGCCGGCGGCGGTCTCGTGACGGCAGCCGATCGAAATGGCGAACGCGACGGCAAGCAAGCCGGCCATCAGGCGTGTCATGGTCTCTCTCTCCTCGAGGAATCCCGGGACGACCGCGCCGGCACGATCGCGACCGCGGCCAGCGTCGTGGCGAGCACGTGGGCGACGACTTCGTCACGCTCAGCCACGAGCACCTCGGTCGGCGCGACCCTGCGGAAGCGCTCGCGAACGGGCGCCGTCGCCATGAAGAACAGCAGCGGCGCGACGATGCTGATTTGCGCGACGAACGGGTTGACCGGTCGGAACACCCCGGCGGCGCAGCCGTCGGCGAGGATGGCGCCGAGCGTGCCGACGACCGTGCGCATCTGCCCGATGATCGGCGGCGCCAGATGACGGCCGCCGTCGGCAATTTCGCGCAGCCACATCGGCGGGAACTGTGGATGGGACAGGCCCCGATCCGCGACCGCTTCGATGAACCGGCGCAGCTGCGTTTCCGGGGTCCCCCCTTCCTCCCGAACGGCGACAACGGCCGCGGCGACGCCGGAAAAGAGCTCGAGCAGGATCGTGCGGTACAGGGCGGTCTTGCTCGGAAAGTGGTAGTAGAGCATCGCCTTGTTGATGCGGGCGCGGGCGGCGATGCGGTCCACCTTGGCGCCGTCGAAGCCGCGCGACGCGAACTCTTCCCGGGCGGCGGCCAGGAGGCGGTCACGGGTGGCGGAGGCGGCGGGCGGGGTGCGCGGTCTGGCCATTCGAATTAACTAACCGGATAGTTAATTAGAAGCCGCCCGCCGTGTCAAGCCGGAACGTCGATCAGGTCCCCTCGGCCCCGGGACGTCGAGCCTCGGGCCCCGGGCGTGAGTCCGCGACGCTCGGCCCCGGGCTGCGGACGATGCGGGGCTTAGTCGTTGGTGTCGGCAAGCCGCCGCGTGATCTCTGCGATGGCGGCGAGCGCTTCGTCGCGGAGGGACCGGCCGTCGCACTCTTCGGTACCGACCTGGTCCACGAGCGCCGAGAGCGTTCCGAGCACTTCCCTGCCGCCGATTTGTCCCAGCGCGAAGATGCACCAATACCGCACGCACGCGTGCTCATCGTCGAGGCACTCGACGAGCGCGGGAATCGATCCGGGATGGCCGAGATAGGCGAGCGCCTCCGCCGCGTGGCCGCGGACGCTGGGCTCCTCCCAGCGGTCGCCGACGCGCTCTTCGAGATCGGGCCGCGCGATCGCGCATCGCGCGAAGCCAAGAACGTAAGCGGCGGCGGCGCGGGTTTCGGCGCGGTCGGCCGACGCGAGCAGGGCGAGCGCGCCCGACGTGATGTCGAGGTTCAGCGACTCGAGGTGCTTGGCGGCCTCGAGAATGTCGCGGGCTTCTCCGAACTCGAGGCGACGCAACTGGTAGGCGACATCTTCGTTCATGACAGGTCTGTCAGGTGTATCCACAGACCGTGCCAGACGCCGCCTCGCTCAGAGCAACTGCTGCAGCCGCTGATAGCCGGCCCGGCTCAGCGGGAGCTTCGTGCCGTCGACGAGAATTGCGATCCGGCTGTCTTTCGCGTAGAGCTCGACCTTCGCGAGCCGATCGATGTTGAGCAGGTACGACCGGTGGATGCGCACGAAGCGCCGCGGGTCGAGCTGCGTTTCGACCTCGCCCAGCGGCTGCTCCTTGAGGAGCGCCTTGCCGCCCGTGCGGAACGCGACGTAGTCGTCCTGCGCTTCGACGTAGTCAATCTTGTCGACAGGCACGACGTGCACGTTGGCGCCGTCGCGGATGACGACACGCTCGAGCGGCGCGCCGGGCGGCCGAGCGGCGTCGTGCAGCGCCGCGGGCGCCGGTCGCGGTGTGCGTCGCACTCGCGCGCGACCGAGGGCCTCGCCCAGCCGTTCACGGCTCACCGGCTTCAACAAGTAGTCGACGGCGTGCACCTCGAAGGCGCGCAGCGCGAACTCGTCATACGCGGTCACGAACACGACCGGCACGTCGCGCCCGACGAGGTCGAGCACCTCGAAGCCATCGAGCTTGGGCATCTGCACGTCGAGAAACAGCAGGTCGGGCGCGAGCTCCGTCACGGCCTTCACGGCCTCGAAGCCATTCGCGCACTCCGCGATAATCTCGATGTCGCCGGCGGCGGTCAGATCGGCGCGCAGCGCCATCCTCGCCGGCTCCTCGTCGTCGACGATGATCACGCGTAACGGGCGAGCGTCGTCGGTCATGCGGCAGGCTCCTCCACCGGCAGGGACAACGAAACGCGATACGACTCGGGCGCGGCTTCGATCGACATCGCCGCGCGATCGCCGAAGGCCGCGGCCAGCCGTCGCCGAACGATGTCGAGACCGAGCCCGCTCCCCTTCCGCACCGCATCCGGGTCGCGCGGATTCGAGACGACGATGAGCGCGCGGTCGCCGGATCGCCGCGCGTCGATCTCGATGGTCCCGCCGTCGAGGCGCGTGGCGATGCCGTGGCGTACGGCGTTTTCGACGAGCGGCTGCAAGATGAGCGCAGGCACGCTGAGGGCCCCGCCGTGGGGCGCAATGGCCGTCTGCACGCGCAGGCGATCGCCAAATCGCACTTGTTCGATGCGCAGATACTGCTCGGCGAGCGCGACCTCGCGACCGAGCGGAATGCGCGCCGCCCCGCCAAGGCTCAGGCTGTCGCGCAGGAAATCGCCGAGCAGCTGACACATCTTTCGCGCCTTCTCCGGATCGGCCGCGATCAGACCGGAAATCGAATTGAGACTGTTGAAGAGAAAATGCGGATCGAGCTGCGCGCGCAGGACCCGCAGCTCGGCTTCACGCTGGCCGACCTGCGACGCAAGCGCGCGCTGGCTGACCTCGGCCGCGTGCTCGAACGACTGCGACAAGAACTGCACGGCCAGCGCCAAAAGATACGCCAGCGCGCCGACGCTCACGAGCAGCGTCACGATCGGCGTGATCGGCCGGGCGGCGAACGCGGGATCGCCGCGAACCAGCCACTGCCACCACGCACGGCCGACAAACGCCCATACGACGGCCGTCACGATCGCCGTCGTCACGCTCGTGACCGCCACGCGCAGAATCGGCGTGCCAGGAATGGGCATCGTGCGGCTGAAATACGACGTCGACAGCGAGACCGGCGCGGCGGCGACGCCGAGTGGTACGCCGAACAGCAGGGATCGCAGCCAGGGCAGATCCATCAACACGTGGACCATCACGCCCAACAGACCGCCCACCGCGACCCAGGCGGCCAGATGCAGCTCAAGCCGCCAGCGATCGGCCAGAGGCGATGCCATGACGTTGCATTCTGTCTCAGGAAGCTTACGGCTTGATCTCGACGCCGCCCATCAGCACGAAGCCACGCACGACAAGGCGCTGGCGTGCGTCGGACGTGGCCATGCTCTTGTCGTCGATGCCGCCCATGATGGCGATCGCCTGATTCGACACGCTCCAGTCCGGCGGCACGCGAAGTTCGATGCCGCCCCAGATCGCGAAGACATCGATCGTCGCCTCCCCGCCGCCGAGCGATGCGCCGCGCAGATCGAGCTGCACGCCGCCCATGAGCGCCGTCAGATCCGCGCGCTTGAATGTCTGCGAGACGATTCGCCGGCGCACGGACGACCAGAAGGCGAAGCTCGTCACGGATTGATCGGCCGAACCCCCGACGTCCGCCGTGACACCAGGCGACAGCGGCTGCGCCTGCACGTTGTCGCGGCCGACCATGACGACCTGGCGTCTCGACGCGAAGATCACTCGCAGTCCCATGGCGACGAAGATCAGCGGCCACCAGTCCCAGAAATGCGCGTGGACCAAGCCCAGGTTGTCGGCGATCCACCACACGCCGACTCCGACGAAGACGATGCCGGTAATCCGGCCACCCGTCGTGTTGGCGTTGAAGTATTTGCTCAGCCCGCCGGCGACGATCACGATCGGCCAGTACCGCCAGAGCTCGTCGGTATCGAGCCAGCCAAGGTTGCCAGCCGTTAGCAGCAGGCCGAACGCGCAGATCGCCAGTCCGACGACGATTTGCGGCGTGATGCGGGACGCGGAACGGACGTCGGGCGTCACGGCCTCACCTTGTTTGCCGCGGGCGGACACTTCCTGCCGAACGCGAGCGAGAGCCCGCCGGCGACGATGAAGAGCGGCCACGAGTCACGCAGGCCGAAGATGCCGTAATTGTTCAGCAGGAACAAACCGCCGATGAACACCATCCAGAGGCCGTTTCGATGGGTACCGTCCTCGCGTGGCGCCAGGAACCGGCCGGCGCCAAGAATGATCAGAAGCACGGGCCATAACCGGCCGATGTCGATCATCGGCATCCAATGCTGGCGCTCGCCGAGGAAGATCAGGCCAAGCGCGATCAACAGCAACCCGGTTACGATCTGCGGTACCTGTCTGGAGTCCATGGACATCGCCTTGAGAAGCCTGTCGGGGCGACTACAGCCCGCGCCCGACGAATGTGGCGACGGCCACCGGATGCGTCAGAAGCAGCCACAGGAGGCACGCGGCCAGCGCGCTCGAAATCAGCCCTGCCGCCGCAACCACGACCATCCAGATATGCCTGCGAGTCATCGCCCTCTCCTTGCTTCCTCACGATACGAGGGCGGCTGCGGCCTGTCCCGCCCCGACCGGCGAGCGGCGGCGCGCCATCGGTAAACGGCGACCGCGCCAGGAGGACAGGGTGCGTGCGTATCCGGACGCCCGACTTCCCGACTTCATCACTTCCCGACTTCTCGACTTCCCGACTTCTCGACTTCTCGACTTCTCGACTTTCAGTAGAATCAATGCTGGAGGTCGGTCCGATGGCATTGTTCTCGCGCAGCCCGCAATCCGCGCCCGTGCCCGTAGAGTCCGAGGGACTGGGGGCCGAAGCGCTCGTCTCGCTGCGCAACCTCGAAAAATCGTACGCACACGGCACGAGCCGGACGTGGGTGTTGCGCCGCATCATGCTCGACATCAAGGACGGCGAGTTCGTGTCGATCATGGGGCCGTCGGGCGCGGGCAAGTCGACGCTGCTGCACATCATCGGCATGCACGACAGCGCCTGGACGGGCGACTACTACTTCGCGGGCCAGCCCGTGCATCGCCTCGGACCCAAGGATCGCGCGCGGCTGCACAAGCAGCACATCGGCTTCGTGTTCCAGAGCTACCACCTGCTCGACCATCTGACGGTCTACGAGAATCTCGACGTGCCGCTTTCGTACCGCGACATCAAGAAGTCCGAGCGCGACAGCATGGTCTGCGACATCCTCGACCGCTTCTCGATCGTCGGCAAGAAGGACCTCTACCCGAATCAGCTGTCCGGCGGCCAGCAACAGCTGGTCGCGGTGGCCCGCGCGGTCATCGCGAATCCGAAGGTCATCCTCGCCGACGAGCCGACGGGCAATCTCCACTCCAGTCAGGGCCGAGACATCATGGAGCTTTTCAAGAAGCTCAACGAGGGCGGCACCACGATCGTGCAGGTCACGCACTCGGAGACCAACGCCTCGTACGGCTCGCGCGTCATCGAGCTCAAGGACGGATGGGTCGTCACCTGACCCGGATGGGAAATTGGGCCAGCGGGGCATTGGGTTTGTGTAAGCATTCATCACTCTGGCTGGTTGTCGGCTCGGTCGTCGCGCTGACGTTCGTCGCCGGTGCGTGCGATCGGCGTCCCCCGCCGCAAGAGTACCCACTCAAGGGTCAGATCCTCGCCGTCAATGCGCCGGACAACACGCTGACGATCAAGCACGACGACATCCCGAACTACATGCCGGCGATGACGATGACCTACAACGTCGCGTCGAAGGCGTTGATGGACGGGCGCAAGCCTGGCGAGCTCATCACCGGGACGCTCGAGGCGGGCGATGCGGGGCCGCGCCTCATCGCGATCACGCACGCCGGCGACGCGCCGCTGCCGCCCGACAACGAAGTCGGCATGGCGACGGGCGTGCTCATGACGGGCGAGATCGTGCCAGACGTCGCGCTCATCGACCAGACGAACGCGCGCCGATCGTTCAACGACTGGCGGGGGTCGTTCACGCTCATCACGTTCATCTACACGCGGTGCCCGCTGCCCAACTTCTGTCCGCTGATGGATCAGAACTTCGCCGCGCTCCAACGTGCGATCGCGAAAGATCCGAAGCTCGCCGGGCGTGTCAAGCTGCTGTCGATCTCCTTCGATCCCGAGCACGACACGCCCGAGGTGCTCTCGGCGCACGCCGCGCATCTCAAAGCCGATCCGGCCGTCTGGACATTTGCGACGGCCGATCGCGTCACGATCGATCGCCTTGCCGGCAAGTTCGGCGTGAACGTGATTCGTGCGGCCGATCCGACGCAGATCACGCACAGCCTCCGCACGACGCTCATCGACGCGGACGGCCGGATTGTGAAGTTCTATGACGGCAACGACTGGACGCCAGGCGCGGTGCTCGCCGATCTCCGCACCGCCGCAAAATAACGCCGGGTGTTTTTTTACGTAATGAGTAAAAAAACACCCGGCGTTATTTCCGCCAGCGAGCGCCGTGTCATCGGGCGCTATCGCACGCCTGAGGCCGTTCAGCGCTTTCTCAACGCGCTGCCCTACAACACCGAGCCGCCGCCGGGACGGGCGACCCTGCGCTCGTTTCGGGGCGTCGTCCGGCATCACACCGTTCACTGTCTCGAGGCCGCGATCACGGCCGCGGCGATCCTCGAACAGCACGGCTATCCGCCGCTCGTCATGAGCCTCGAGTCGATCGATCAGCTCGATCACGTGATCTTCCTCTACCGTCGTCGCGGGCGATGGGGATCGGTCGCGCGCTCGCGCGACCTCGGCCTGCACGGACGGCGGCCGATCTTTCGGACGCTCCGGCAGCTCGCGCTGAGCTACTTCGACCCGTTCGTGGATTTCACCGGCCGGCTCAAAGGTTACGCAGCCGCCGATCTTCGCGCGCTCGATCCGTACGACTGGCGGCTCTCGGCCGGCAACGTGTGGAAAGTCGAGCGCTATCTTCTCAACATCCCGCATCGGAGGATCGCGAGCTCGAACGCTCGCGTCAGACGCTTGCGAACGCGCTACATCGCCTTCCGCCGCGAGCACCCGGGGCAGCAGCCGGACTACTACGAGCAGCGGGGGTGGGGTGCGCTGCCAAGGCAAATCAGAAGTTAGAAGTTAGAAGCCAGAAGTTAGAAGCCAGAAGTTAGAAGTCAGACGTGCGGGGGATCACACGTTCGCTCTGCACTTCTGACTTCTGGCTTCAAACTTCTAACTTGATCCCGGTTCAGTCCAGATCGAAATCTCGTTCCGGCTTGGTGATCGGCTGATCCTTCGCGTGCTTGAGGGCTTCCTCGAAGCGCTTCGACAGGGCGTCGCCGCGCGTGCGTTCGGACTCGACGGCCTGGGAGAACAACGCTTCGCGCCTGGCCTTCGCTTCCTCGAGAATGCGATGCGCTTCGTCGAGCTTGGGTTTGTCGGCACGCTCAGGCTCGACGTGCCGGACAACGCGGCGCAGCCCTTCGTCGATCACGAGCGTCGCCTGACAGCACGGGCAGACGACTTCGTACTCGGTTCTGAGCTTGGCCATGGGACGCCTCGTGCGCGCGCGTCAGCTTTCGTCGACGTCCGCCTGTGGCGGCAGAGACAGGCGCGTCGCCGGACGGAGCGCCTCGCGATGGTCGTAGAGCGGAAGGCCGCCGACGTGGATCGAGATCGGACACGTCTCGGCCTTGCGCGCGAGCACGATCGTCACCGGGCTGCCTTCAACGCCCGCGCGAAACGCCACGGTACAGCCGCAGCCCAAACGGGCGGACGTGGGAGCGTCGAGAGAGGGAGATTTCTTTGCAGCCATGGATTTTAAAAGAGTGCCCTTACCTGTTCGTCGAACCAGTCGCGCGAGCCGGCGCCTTCGTGCCTGAGGTAGACGCTGCCGTCGGCCTTGATGAACCAGGAGACCGGCACAGCGAACGTCGCTTCGAAGTTCTCGAGCATGTCATCGTGACCCTGCCCGACGAGGACTGGATACGTCATGCCATGCTCGGCCGCGTACTTCTGCAGATCCGCGGGCGCGTCGTCGATTGAGACGCCGAGAATGGTCAGCCCGCGATCCTTGTACTTGTTCGAGATGGCCACGAGCGCCGGAATCTCTTCCTGGCAGGGCGTGCACCATGTCGCCCAGAAGTTGATGATGATCGGCTTGCCGACGTAGTCGGCGAGACGCACGTCCTTGCCCGACATGTCCTTCAGCGTGTAGTCGAGCTTCACGTGCTCGGGCTTGCCGTTGCCCGCGCCGGAGGGCGGCGCATTGCGCGCGCAGGCGCCAGGCCACATGGCAATCGCCGCGGCCACCAGTCCGGCGAGGAGAATCTGCCGGGTCCACGTCGCTCGAGGCGACACTCGCGCGTCCATGTCACCACATTACTACAGGTAGGCGTAGCGGTCGCACGCCATCTTGCGAAGCGACGACGAGGCACGACCTTTGCTGCACGTCCATCGGGCGGCGCGTCAGGGCCCGTCGGGCCGGTGCCTGCGACACAACAAGAGCGGTTCAGGTCCGGGTGTAAGATTCGGGAACGGTCCTCTGGCAGCTTGTTCGAGTCGAGGTGACTTTATGCGGATGCGCTTTTTGCGCATTTCTCCCCTGCTCCTGGGAGCGTTGACA
Source organism: uncultured Solibacteraceae bacterium (assembly GCA_964419785.1). Classification (GTDB taxonomy): domain Bacteria; phylum Acidobacteriota; class Vicinamibacteria; order Vicinamibacterales; family SCN-69-37; genus DATEGZ01. The sequence continues at coordinate 20,114 of CAYQRM010000199.1, forward strand.
TTTGCGACGGCGGGGCTCATGCCCAGCCCCGTGGATGGTCAGACGCCCTTCGTGCCGTACTTCGGGAAAAACCAGGTTCGATACGATCGATTCGACTGGCACATCTACAAGACGGACCATTTCGAGATCTTTTACTACCCGGCGCTCGAACAGCATCTCGAGCGCGTGGCCTCCTACGCCGAGAGCGCCTATCAGCACATCAGCGCCGAGCTGAAGCACGACCTCGCCGAGAAAGTTCCGCTGATCCTGTTCAAGACCGAGAGCGAGTTCCAGGAGAACCACATCGGCGCCGACATGCCGGAAGGCGTGCTCGCGTTTGCCGAGCCCGAGCGCAACCGGATGGTGCTGCCGATCGACCAGCCGTCCGACCAGCTGTATCAGCTCATCACGCACGAGCTCACGCACATCTTCGAGTTCGACATCATCCCCCGCGGCCTCGGCCTCGCGAGCTCGTTGCCGCTCTGGATGGATGAAGGATTGGCCGACTACATGGCCGGCGCGTGGAATCCGCTCGACCTGATGATGGTCCGCGACGTCGCCATCTCGGACACGGTTCCACGGATGAGCGAGCTCGAGAGCCAGCCGATGTCGGGCCGCACGCCCTACGCGCTCGGCCACGCCACGTGGGAGTTCATCGAGTCGCGCTGGGGCAAGGAAGGGCTGCGTCAGTTCATGTTCTCGCTGCGCAAGAGCGCCATTGGCGGCGGCGAGAGCGCGTACGAAGAAGCCTTCAAGATGAAGCCCGAGGACTTCGACGACGCCTTCGATCGGTACTTGAAGGAGCGTTTCAAGCCGTTCCGCGACAAGGAGCGGCCCGCCGACTACGGCCGCAACCTCGCGCCGCGGCCCGATCGATCGGATTACGTGTCGGTCGTGAGCCTGGAGCCGTCGCCGACCGGCGACATCCTCGCCGCTGTCGTCGGTAACTCGCACGACCAGGAGCTCGACATCATCCTGATCTCGTCGAAGGATGGACAGATCATCCGCAACCTCACGCCCGGTTTCGACAAGAACATGGGCTGGGAGTACATCGCGACGGCGGGCGGTCTGCGCGGCAACATCGTGCCGTGGATCGGCTGGTCGCCGGTGGGCGATCGCGTCGCGTTCTTCGTGCGCACCGAGAAGGACAAGACGCTCATCATCGAGAACGTCGTCAACCGCAAGGTCGAGTACCGCATCAAACTGTCGGCGGTCGACGAGCCGGAGTCGCCGGCATTCAGCCCCGACGGCACGACGATTACGTTCTCGGCGCTGCAAAACGGGATCGGCGACATCTTCACGGTCGAGCTGGGATCGGGCAAGGTCACGAACATCACCAAGGACACCTTCGCGGACTACGCGCCGACGTACTCGCCCGACGGCAAGTCGATCGTCTACACGGCGCGCGTGGGCGGCAACCACAAGCTGTTCTCGATCGACCTCGCGAGCGGCCAGAAGAAGCAGCTCACCTTTGGCGCGCACGACGATGCCGCAGCAAAGTTCTACAACGACCACATCATCGTGTTCACGTCGACGGCCGTCGACCCGAAGCTGCCGCTCTCGGCCGAGGTGCTCAAGAACGGCGAGATCCCGAACATCTGGACGCTCGACCTGACCAATGGCGTGCTGAAGCAGTGGACGGATGCGGCCACGGGCAACGTCTCGCCGGTCGTGCTGCACCAAACGGCGGGGCTGAAGGTCGCGTTCATCTCGTACTACAAGAGCCAATACGGCATCCACGAGATCATGGGCGACAAGCCGATTGCGACGGTCGACTCGGCGGACTTCGGATCGCCGGGACCGTTGATGGACTTCCCGGCGCCGATCAGCCACACGCTGATGCCCGACAACATCCACAAGAAGGGCGCGTTCGAGGGCATGAGCATGGCGGGACGCCCGCCGGTGAACCTCGGCGTCTCGAGCAGCGGCAACTTCTACGGCAACACTGCCGTCGCCTTCACCGACGTGCTGGGCGACAAGCAGATGAGCTTCTACTTCCAGTCGATATCGCAGTTCCGAACGCTGGCGTTCACCTACGAGAACATCGAGCGTCGCTGGCAGTACGCGTTGCAGGGCTTCTCGCAGGACAACTTCTTCTACGGCCAGAACCTGGCATTCTACGATCCGTCGATCGCGCCCTACGTCGACCGCAGCCTCGCGGAAGCGGAATCGAGCCAGCGCGGCGGCACGGTCTTCGCGATCTACCCGTTCAACAAGTACCGGCGCGTGGAGCTCTTCACCGGGTACATTCACCTGTCCGAGTCGTACACGGATCCAACGCTCAACGCGCTCGCCCAGCAGTATCAGGTCGATCAGTACGGCCAGCCGCTGTTCAGAAACGGCAGCATGCTGCCGGTCGGCGTGACGTTCATTCAGGAGACGACGGTCTTCCGCGAGTACGGTCCGGTCTCAGGCAGCACGTTCCGGCTCGCTTACAACACGTCGCCGCACTTCAGCGATTCGTGGCTGTCGCGCCAGACGCTCGATGGAGACGTGCGGTGGTACGCGCGGCTCGCGGCCAACGGCGTGTTCGCGGTCCGGCTGCGCGGGCTGAAAAGCTGGGGCCAGAACCCTGACTTCCTGTACTTCGGCGGCAACTCCGAAATGCGCGGCTACGACTATCTGCAGTTCGTCGGACAGAACGGCTGGTTTGGCAACGCCGAGCTGCGCTTCCCCATCATCGACGCCGCGCTCACACCGATCGGCGTCGTGGGCGGGTTGCGCGGCGTGTTCTTCGCGAACATCGGCGGCGCGTCGTTCAACAACGTGGCCTACACGTTCGCCTCGAACAGCACGACGCAGTACCGGCCGATCCTCGGATATCAGATCATCGACGCCATCGGGAACACGGCGCCGATCTATGGACCGCCGCAGACCATCTCTGGGTTCCGCCTCGTGGACGGGCGCGCGTCGTACGGCATCGGACTCGAGACGTTCATGCTGGGCTTCCCCATGCACTTCGACTTCTCGTGGAGAACGCTCTTCAACAAGTCATGGGAGGACGCGCTCTTCGCCTCGGTCGGCGGCCACTCATCGTTCCGGCAGATGCAGTTCGCGTTCTGGATCGGGTACGACTTCTAAATCATCGACGGTCGGAGATCGGCGATTGGCGATTGTATCGAGCGAGTGGGCGATTGGTGATCGAATTGGCCGATCGGGCAACTGATCAATCGATCGCTCGATCAACAATGCCACGATGCCATCGCCAATCTCCAATCGCCCATCGTCAATGATCGCGAAGCCACCGTCAGCGTCTTTCACCGAGACCGTTCAAGCCGTCCTGCCGAACGATGCGAACCCGCTCGGGTTCATCCTCGGCGGCACGGTCATGCACCTCATCGACATCGCCGGAGCGATTGCGGCGCACCGGCACACGCGCAGTCTGCTCGTCACTGCGGCCGTGGACGGCTTGGTGTTCCTCTGTCCGATCAAGGTCGGCGACCTGATCATCCTGCGCGCGACGGTGACGGCGGCCTTCAAGACGTCACTCGAAGTCGAGGTCGAGGTGTTCTCCGAGGGCACGCTGACCGGCGAGCGGCGGCTCACGAGCCGGGCGTTTTTGACCTTTGTCGCGATCGATCGCGCCGGTGGGCGCGTGCAGGTCCCACCGCTGCTGCTCGAAACCGACGCCGAGCGTCAGACCGCGCGCGAAGCGGAAGTGCGCCGCAGCGCGCGCCTCGCAGCGAAGAAGAAGCTTGGGGTGAGCTAAAGCCTCCGCAGCCTGACCCGCTCCACGGCGTGATCTCTCCCCTTCTCGAGCACGAGCCGCGCGCGCTCGCGCGTCGGCTTGATGTTCTCGTGCAAGTTCACGCCGTTGATCGTTCGCCAGATGTCGCGCGCCGTCTCAACCGCCTGCGCATCATCGAGTGCCGAGTAGCGATGGAAATACGACTGCGGATCGCGAAACACCGTCTCGCGTAGCGCGAGGAACCGCGAGATGTACCACGACTCGATGTGCGCTTCCTTCGCGTCGATGTAAATCGAAAAGTCGAAGAAGTCGGACACCACGAGCCGGGCCGGCTTGCCCGGCTGGCTGTCGCCCGTCTGCAGCACGTTCAAGCCTTCGACGATGAGGATGTCCGGTCGGTCGACGACCTGTGACTCGCCGGGGACGATGTCGTACGCCTGGTGCGAGTAGACGGGCGCGCGCACGGCGCTCTCTCCCGCTTTGACCGCCACCATGAATTGGACGAGCCGCCTGAGGTCGTAACTCTCGGGGAACCCTTTGCGGGCGAGCAGCCGGCGCTCCTCGAGCACGCGGTTGGGCAACAAGAACCCATCCGTCGTCACCAGGTCGACGCGCGGATGTGCGGGCCAACGCGCGAGCAGGGCGCGCAGCGTGCGGGCGAACGTGCTCTTGCCGACGGCGACGCTGCCGGCGACGCCGATGACGTACGGCGTCGGCTGCGGCGGCTGGCCGAGAAACGTGTCCGCCGTCTTGTGAAGCGTTTGAGTGGCGGCGACATGCAGGTTGAGCAGCCGCGACACCGGCAGGTAGATCGCCTCCACCTCGGCGAGCGACACGCGCTCGTTCAGCCCCTGCAGCTCCGCCAGATCGGATTCGCCAAGAGTCAGCGGGGTGTTCGAGCGGAGCCGGGCCCACGCCGCGCGGTCGAAATCGAGATACGGAGACGCCACGGCGATCTCAGCTCGTCCCGGCGGCAGCCAGACGCGCGACTACTTCTTGAAGAACGTGGCGTTCTGCTGGATGTAGCTCTTGAACTTGTCCGGCACTTCATCGAGCGCGAAGATCGCCTCAACCGGACACGCCGGCACGCACGCCCCGCAGTCGATGCACTCGTCGGGATGGATGTTGAGCATCGTCGCCGCCTCGAACGTCGGCTCGTCTTTGCGCGGATGGATGCAGTCCACCGGACACACGTCGACGCAGGCCGTGTCCTTGGTGCCAATGCAGGGCTCGGTGATGACGTAGGCCATTAATCTCTCCTCGGAAGTCAGTCGCCCGCCGCAATGCGCGAGCGGCCGTGACCGGCGGATCCGGCCGGGCGGCGCCTCCGCGGCCGGGCTCTCGGTCCGTCAGTCGAAAGGGCATTGTACATTCACGGGTTGGGCGTTCAACAGGGCTCGGCGGCCGCAGAGGTAAGATGCCAAGGATGCGGGGTCGCTCACGCGCGTGCCCAGTGCTCGCCTTCGGCGTCCTGGCAGCCCTGACGACGGCCGCCAATGCCGGGCAGACGGCCGACACGTCGGCCACTCCGCCGCCCATGCGGCACCTGGTTGGCGGCGGCGAGGCGACGGTGGTCGCCGGGCCCGTCGACAACGAAGCGTTCTTCAACTACACCGACTACGAGCACAACGAGCTGCGGATCGCGCGCCTGCGGCTGCTCGGCGAATGGCGCGTCGTCCCGCGGTTTTCGATTCTCGGCGAGGCGCGCACGGAAAACGGCGACGGCGTGCAGATCCCGGCGCTCTACGCGCGGTGGCAGCCGTGGAGCGAGCGCGACCTCACGGTCCAGGTCGGCCGAATCCCGCCCGTCATCGGCGGATTTGGCCGGCGCGCGTACGGACGCGACAATCCCCTGGTCGGCTCGCCGCTCGGATATCAGTACCTCACGTCGCTTCGCCCTGACGCGCTGCCGACCAACGCCGACGACCTGCTCAAGATGCGCGGTCGCGGCTGGCAGCCGAGCTACCCCCTCGGGTCGCAGAGCGTCGCGCCCGGGCTTCCGGTGATCTCGTCGTCGAGGTGGGACACGGGCGCGGAAGCGAGCTGGACGACACACGCGATCGATGTCGCGGGCGCGGTGACGCTCGGCTCGCCGGCGACGCCCGTCGTTCGCGATCCGAGCGACGGCCTCATGTATTCGGGGCGCGTCGCCGCGCACTTACCGGGCGCCATCACGCTCGGCTTCTCCGCCGCGCGCGGCGCGTGGATCGATCGCAGCGTGATGGACCTGCTGCCCGCGCACTTGCACGACATGAACAGCGAAACGGTCGTCGGCATGGACGTCGAAGGCGGCGTCGGACCGTGGCTCGTGCGGGGCGAGTGGCTGCACGCGACGTTCGTGTTGCCGTTCATCGGCGAACCGGATCCCGGCTCGCTGGGGACGTCATCGGCCTTCGCGGAAGTGCGCTACCGCCTGCTGACGCGGTGGCAGATTGCCGGCCGCGTCGATCATCTTGGCTTCAGCGACATCGTTGGCACGGTCAATGGCGGCTTGCCGACCTCGTGGGACGCCCCGGTCGATCGCGTCGAAGGCGTGCTGGGCTATCGCGTGCTGCGCAATCTCGAGGTGCGTGCAGGCTATCAATACAACTGGCGGGACGGCGGCCGAGTACACGAGCGGGGCTACCCGACGGTGCTCGCGTCGATCTGGTTTTGATGTCGCGACCGCTGGCGCGCATCGTGATCCTGGCCGCCGGGGTGATGCTCGTCGGCGCCGCGCCGCCGCAGCGCGACACCGGCACGATTCGCGGCCGAGTGCAGATCGCGACGGTGCCACGCGCGGGCGGCCGTCCAGCCATCTCGGATCTTGCGGCGCCTGCCAACGATCCGATCGATCGGCGGCATTGCGTCGTCTATCTCGAGTCCGCGCTGCGCGAAGCGTTCGGGCAGTTGCGCGCCGGACATGCGCGTATGGACCAGCGGAACGAACAGTTCGTACCGCACCTGCTGGCGATCACGGTCGGCACGACGGTCGATTTTCCGAACAGCGACACGACGTTCCACAATGTGTTCTCGCTCGCGCGTGGCAACTCGTTCGACCTGGGACGCTATCCGCCCGGCCGCAACGGGGGCCATCGGTTCGACACCCCCGGCATCGTGCCGATCTCCTGCGATATCCACTCGCACATGAGCGGGTACATTCTGGTCTTCAGCCACCCGTTCTTTGCCGTAACCGACGACGAGGGGAAGTACTCGATCGGGTCGGTGCCGCCTGGCACCTACAACCTGCTGCTCTGGAGCGAGCTCGGGCGAGCCGAGCCGAAGAAGGTCACGGTCGTCGATGGCGAGATCGTCGACGCCGATTTCCGCGTCACGCGCTGATGTCGATGAGCCTCATCTCGTCGCTCACCAATCGCATCTTCTTTGCGAGCGCGGTCGTCGTCGTGATCGCGATCGGCATCGCGATCTACAGCGTCAACACGGCGGTGACCGACCAGGCCGAGAAGGACCTGCGCGACGGCCTCTCGGAATCAGCGTCGCTCGTCGACCAGCTCGGCCGCCGGCAGTTCGCCGACTTCGCGGTCAAAGGCTCGCTCATCGCCGATCTGCCGAAGCTGAGCAACGCGGCCTTCGGCGACGATCCGGCGACAGTGCAGCCAATCGCCGAGGACTATCAGAAAAAGATCCTCGCCGACTTGTTTGTCGTCATCGGCCGCGCCGACCGCGTGCTCGCCAACACCGGGCGCATCCAGCCGGCGGCGAACGACATCGCCGAGATCGCGGCCGCCTGCCGGAAGAGCGCGGACAGCACGTCATTCCGAGTCGTGCCCGGCGGCGTCATTCACGCCGTGGCGTTCTCGCTCGATCCGCTCCACACGCTCATCGTCGGATTCGGTCTCGATCGCGAGTTCGTGTCGGGGATCAAGGCCGTGACCGACAGCGACATCGCGATCGTCGCCGACGGCAAGATCGTCGCCTCGACGCTCGACCCCGAGCGAACGGCCGGCCTGCTGCAGCCGACGAGTCCGACCGGCGAGTTCGACAGACAACTGGGCGGCGAGCGCTATATCGGCAAGGTGCAGCCGCTCGGCGCCACAAGCGGGCCGCAGGAGCCGATCGCGCTGGTGCTGCGGTCGCGTACGCAGCGTCTGGCCTTTCTGCCGACGCTGCACTGGCAGATCGTCGTGACGGGCCTGGCGGCGGTCCTGCTCGCGACGATCGTCGCATATGCGATCGCCCGCACGGTCACGCGCCCGGTACGCGCGCTGACCGCGACGATGAGCGAGATGGCCGCGACGGGCGACCTCGCGCGCACGGTCCCGCCCGGCGGGCCGTGGGACGATGAAGACGCGCGCGCGCTGGCGGCAACGTTCCGGCAGCTGACCGGCGCGCTCGACCGATTCCAGCGCGAAGCGGCGCAGCGCGAGCGGTTGTCGTCGCTCGGCCGCCTCTCGACGGTGGTCGCGCACGAGATTCGTAATCCGCTGATGATTATCAAGAGCGCCGTTCGCAATCTCCGGAAGAACGAGTCCCCCGAGGTGGTCGCCGTCGCCGTCAACATCGACGAAGAAGTGCAGCGGCTGAACCGAGTCGTCTCCGACGTGCTCGACTTCGCGCGCCCGATTCGCTTCGATCTCGCGCCGGCCGATCTCATCGAGATCTGTCGCAACGCCGCACAAGCGGCGCAGGTCGGCCCAGACGATGTGCAGGTCCGGCTGGATGCGACGCTCACCCAGGCGCCGCTCGTGACCGATGCCGAGCGCGTCCGATCGGTGCTCGTGAACGTGCTCGCCAATGCCCAGCAGGCGGTCAAATCGACGTCGCCATCGGCAAACGGCCAGCCGCCAATTGAGCTCAAGACGTGGTCGGTCGCGCCGGGCCATTGGCGCGTTGAAGTCAAAGATCGCGGCCCGGGCATCGCGCGCGAAGATCTGCCGCGATTGTTCGAGCCGTTCTTCACGACGCGGCGCACCGGATCGGGACTCGGTCTGGCCATTGCGCGCAATATCATCGAAGGCCTCGGCGGATCGATCGTCATCGACAGCCGCCCGAACGTCGGTACGGTCGTGCGTATCGACCTGCCGGATCGGCCGCCGGCGAGTGAGGCATCCGCGTGACGCGAGGCTCCGTACTGCTCGTCGACGACGAGCCGAAAATTAGACAGGCGCTGACCGACGCGCTGCGCGACGAAGGCCACGAGGTCTTCGCGACCGGCAGCCCGCGCGAGGCGCTGCGCGTGGTCACCGAGCGTCCGTTCGATCTGCTGGTCGTCGACAACCTCATGCCCGAGCTCGGCGGGCTCGAGCTCATCCGCGAGGTCCTGGCCGCGACGGGCACGGGCGAGCGGCCGCAGATTCTGATGATGACGGCGCACGCGACGGTCGAGAGCGCGATCGAGGCGATGAAGCTCGGCGCGATCGACTACCTGCAGAAGCCGTTCGAGATCGACGAGTTTCTCGTCGTCGTCCGGCGCGCCGTCGAGCACGAGCGGCTGCGCACGCATCACGACTACCTCATCACCGAGCGCGACGAGCAGTTCGATCACTACGGGATCGTCGGACGCAGCCGGGCGGTTCAGGAAGTCGTGCGGATGGCGAAGCTCGTCGCGCAGTCGCGCAGTACCGTGCTGATCGTCGGCGAGACGGGCACGGGCAAGGAGCTCGTCGCGCGCGCGATTCATGACTGGAGCGCGCAGCGCGACTCCCCCCTCGTCCGCGTGAATTGCGCGGCGCTTCCCGACACGCTGATCGAGTCCGAGCTCTTTGGACACGTGCGCGGCGCGTTCACCGGCGCGGTCGCGAACAAGAAGGGCCGGTTCGCGCTGGCCGACGGCGGATCGATTCTGCTCGACGAGATCGCCGTGATCGCTCCGGCCGTGCAGGCCAAGCTGCTGCGCGTGTTGCAGGAGCGCGAGTTCGAGCCGCTCGGGTCCGAGCGCACCGTGAAGGTCGACGTGCGGATCATCGCGGCCACCAACCGCGATCTGCGGCAGCTCGTCGCGGAGGGTAAGTTCCAGGAGGATTTGTTCTACCGGCTCAACGTGATTCCGATTACGATTCCGCCGCTACGCGAGCGGCCCGAGGACATCCCGCTCCTCGTCGAGCATTTCGTCCGGCGCCACGCCAGCCGTGCGGGCAAGCGCGTCGACAGCATTGCGCCGGACGCGATGGCGCTGCTCGCGGCGGCGCCCTGGCCCGGGAACGTCCGCGAGCTCGAGAATACGATCGAGCGCGCGGTCGTGCTCACGCCCGAGCCCGTCATTCGCGCGCGCGACGTGATGATCGTCAGCGCGTCCGCGCCTGGACCGACGACCCTGCCGTCGATGCTCCTCAAACAGAATCTCGAATGGACCGAGCGCGAGACCGTACGGCGCGCGCTCGACGCGGCGCGCTGGGTCAAGAAGGATGCGGCCGAAGCCATGGGCATCAGCCAGCGCGCGCTCAGCTATTACCTCGCGAAGCATCGCATCGACGCACCCGATTAGAGAATAAAGACGCCGGGTGTTTTTTTACGTCTTTGGTAAAAAAACACCCGGCGTCTTTTTTACGCCGCGTGTAAGCGCTTACTCCGCACGTAAGGATCGGCGACGGTGGCGGGCGCCGGTCGTGATTCCGTCCGTGTTCACGCACGGCATCAACCTTGCTCACAGACTAAAGAATGCCGGTGCGGACCGGCCAGGCCCCGGAGGGGGCGAGGTGGTGCCACGCTCGTCGTGATTGGGGGACCGACGGTGCCTCGGTTTCGGTGCCGTGCCGAGGCCGCTGGAACGATCGCCGGGCGTTGCCTCCCAAACCTCGCTCCCTTCGGGGCCTGTCGTTCGATCAGCGTGCGCGCGAGCGCGCTAAGATGGCAGGACGATGAGCGCGCCGGGTCGTGCGCGGTCGTGCAGTGTCGCCGCAGTCGTCCTCTTCACCGTCGCCTGCGGCGGTTCCTCGAGCTCGACGTCGCCCTCGCCCTCCGACCCGCCCGTCGCGACGAATACGATCACAATCACCTCGGCCGGCGTCAGCCCGAAGGTCGTCTCGATCGCGCAGGGCTCGCGCGTGCTGTTCATCAACAACGATTCACGCACGCACAACATGGCGTCCGACCCGCATCCCGACCACACGGATTGCCCTGAGATCAATCAGGTGGGATTTCTGACGCCCGGTCAGAGCCGCGAGACCGGCAACCTCGTGATCGTGCGCACCTGCGGCTTCCACGATCACGACGACTTCAGCAATCAGAGCCTGCAGGGTCAGATCATCATTCACTGAGCGAGAGATCGACGGTGCCGGGCCCCGGCCGGGTGACGAATACCTCGGCGCGGACCATCGCGGGGTACGCCGAGCGATACGCGGCGAGCCACCGCGTCGCGAACGCTTCGGCCTCCGCGGTCGGCGCGAGCGCCCAGACGCTGCCGCCAAATCCCGCGCCGAAGCTGCTCGATGCGAACGCGCCCTGCTCGCGGGCGAGCGCCGCGAGCAGGCGCGTCTCCGGCGTCTGGTTGGCGAGCAGCTGGTCGGCGTCGGCCTGCGTAGCGCGCGAGAGCTCGTCGATCGCCGCGACGTCCGCGGCGCGAAACGCCGCGGCCGCGAGCGGGACGCGCGCGTCTTCGGCGACGAAGTGATCGAGCCGGGTGCGCAGGTCAGCCGCGGTGAAGCCGTCGGTCCCGCGCGTGGCCACAACCGCGTACAGCCGGTCGAGCGCGTCGGGTGCGCTCGCGAGCGCGGCCGAGAGCGTCGGCCACGATGCACCGGCCGAGGCGTTCGCGAGCTCGACGAGCGCGCGCGTGCCGAGCGACGCGCGATTGTAGCGGTCCTTCGCACTACCGGCCTTGTCGGCCTGCACGCCGCTCGCCGCGACAACAAAGCGCCAGGCGTCGGGCATCGGATCGTCGCTGAGGTGCTGGACGGGCACGTACGAGTACGCGCTCACGCGATCAGCGCGCCCGGCCAGAATCGCCGTGTGATCTTCGCTGCCGCCGTGCGTGCCGACACCGCTTGTGCCGGCGAGCGTCCGAAACGTGAGGCCGTTCTCGACCGCGCCGAGGTATCCCGCCAAGTCGAGCCGATGGTGAATCGCGGCTTGCCACTCGGGCCGTTGCTCGAGGTCGGCGCGTCGGATGAGCGCCGACGCAACGCCAACCACGAGCGCGCTCGAACTGCTCAGACCGGCGGCTCTGGGCAGATCGCTCAACACCGCGAGATCGGCGCCCAGCGCGGCGCCCGGGAAATTATGTGCGAGCCGGCGCGCAACGACGGCCACGTAATTCGACCAGCCGACGAAGCGCGCGCGCTCGTCGGCGAGATCGATCTCCGTCGAGTCGCGCCACTTCGCGTCGACCGCACGCACCCGGTCGTCCGACCGAGGAGCCGCGACGATCGCAAAGCCTCGCGGCACGGCGGCGACGAGCGATCGTCCGCCCGCGTAATCCGTGTGCTTGCCGAAAATCTCGATTCGCCCGGGCACGAACCACGCCCAGCGCGGCGCGCGGCCGGTCATGCGCGCGAACGCGGCGGACGCATCGGCGACAAGCGCCGCGCGGCTCTCGGCCTCGGCGTGCGCGAATCCTGCCGCGTCCAGTCGCTCGATCGTCGTCATCAGTAGTCGTACACGCCTTTGCCGACCTTCTTGCCGAGCCGGCCGGCCTTCACGTACTGCACGAGCAGCGGACACGGCCGGTACTTCTCGCCCATCGATTTGTGCAGGTACTCGAGGATGCTCAGCCGGGTGTCGAGACCGACGAGATCGACGAGCTCGAACGGGCCCATTGGATGGTTGAGGCCGAGCTTGAGCGCCTTGTCGATGTCGCGCGCGGACGCCACCCCTTCCATCAGCATGAAGAACGCCTCGTTGCCGATCGACGCGTTGACGCGCGTCGTGATGAACCCTGGCGACTCGCTGACGAGCACGGTCTCCTTCGCCATCGCCTTCGCGACCGTCTCAATCGTCGAGAGCGTCTCGGCACTCGACTCGAGCGCGCGCACGATCTCGATAAGCTTCATCTTGTGCACGGGATTGAAGAAGTGCATGCCCGCGACCCGCGCGGGATTCTTCAGCGATCCGGCCATCTCGGAGATGCTGAGCGCTGACGTATTCGTCGCCACGACGGCCGTCGCCGGCGCGACGCGTTCAATCTCCCCGAAGAGCTTCAACTTCACATCCATCCGCTCGGGCGCGGCTTCGATCACGAGGTCGACGCTCGCGAGCGCCCCGTCCAGGTCGCTCGTCATCACTAACCGCGAGCGCGCCGCGTCGGCGTCCGGCCGCGTCGCTTTGCCGAGCTCGACGGACTTCGCGAAGATCCCGTCGATGACACTGCGCGCGCGCTCGAGCTGCGTTTCCGACACGTCGAAGAGGCGCGTGTGATAGCCGGCGGCGGCCGCGGCGTGCGCGATGCCGTGTCCCATCGTGCCGGCGCCGAGAACGGTGACGGTGCGTACGGTCATAGGCGGGAATCCGCGATCAGGAAGCGAGGCAGACGTCGATTACGCTGACGGCGCGATCGATCTCGGCCTCGGTGTTGTAGAAGTGCGGCGCGATACGGATGCCGGCGTTCGGCCGGTAGTCGACGATCACGTTCTGGGCGAGCAGGCGATCGGTCACGCGCGCGGCGTCGGGCACATCGACGACCACAGTCCCGCCGCGCTCGCGATCGTCGGTCGGCGTATTGAGCCGCCAGCCCCGTTTGACCGCGGCGTCCATCAGCTGGCGCGTCAGCCGCAGCGACTTCTCGCGGATCGCGGGGACGCCGATTTCGCCGACGATTTCGTATCCACCGCGCGCCGAATACAGCGACGGCACGTTGGGCGTGCCGCTTTGGAAACGCTCCGTGCCCTCGGCGTAGCGAATCGGACCCGTCTCGAACTTGAACGGCTCGGCGTGTCCGGCCCAGCCGACGACCGACGGGCGCGCATCGTGGACGAGATCGGGCCGCACGTACAGATAGCCCGCGCCCGGTCCGCCGCAGAGCCATTTCACCGATCCGCCGACCGCGTAATCGACGCCGAGCGATGCGAGATCCATCGGCACCGCACCCGCGGCCTGGTATACATCGAGCACGACCCTTGCGCCGACGCGGTGCGCCTTCTCGACAACCGGCCGCACATCCTGCAGGCACGCGCTTCGGAAGAGGACCAGGGAGATCGGCACCAGCACGGTGCGTTCGTCGATCGCGTCGACGAGCCGATCGATCGGCGCACGAATCGTGTCCGCCGACGGCACGATCGTGACCTCGGCGCCGTAGCGTCGGAGCCCGTCGTAGAGGTAGTGGTTCGTCGGAAAATCGAGATCCTGCAAGACGATCCGGTTGCGATGGCCGCCGAAATCGAAGAGCGAGGCGACAATCGACTGCGCGACGGTCGCGTTTTGATGCATGGTGATCGTCTCGCGCGCGACGCCGAGGATGGGCGCGAGCAGATTGCCCGTCTCGACGCCGATTTCCCACCAGCCCTCGTGCCACGCGCGCACGCCTCGCCCGCTCCACTGCTCGGCGAAGTTCGCGAGGTGCGTGCTCGCGCGCTTCGGCATCGCCCCGAGCGAATGACTCACGAGGTACGTGCAGGTCTCGACGATCGGAAATTCCGCGCGCCACGCGAGCAAATCGTCCATGGTGTCAGTCATCGATGCGAGGCCACTTCCCGACTTCCC
>CAYQRM010000200.1:0-10749 GCA_964419785.1 uncultured Solibacteraceae bacterium
CGTGCGGAACCTCCGTGCGGAACCTTCGTGCGGAACCAATAAGATGTAGTGCGATGAACGACGTCCTGACGATCGTGCTTGGCGGCGGCCGAGGCACCCGCCTGTTTCCGCTGACGCACCTGCGCTCGAAGCCCGCGGTACCCATCGGCGGCAAGTACCGGCTGATCGACGTGCCGATCAGCAACTGCCTGCACGCCGGCCTCAAGCGGATCTACGTGCTCACGCAGTTCAACTCGGCGTCGCTCAACCGGCACATCGCCCAGACGTACCGTATGGACCTTTTCTCCGGCGGGTTCGTCGAGGTGCTCGCGGCCGAGCAGACGCCCGAGGGCGAAACGTGGTTTCAGGGCACGGCCGACGCCGTGCGGCAGGCGGCCCGCCACTTTCGCGACGTCGAGGCCGAGTACTACCTCGTCCTCGCCGGCGACCACGTCTACCGCATTGATTTTGCGGAGCTCATCGAGACGCACATCGAGCGCGACGCCGACATCACGATCGCGGCACAGCCGGTCTCGGCCGAAGACGCCACGCAGATGGGCATCTTCCGCTTCGACGCGAGCGGTCACATCTCCGGATTCGAGGAGAAGCCTCGTGCCGAGCGGCTGACGCAGATGGGCTCGAGCGCGCCGACACATTCACCGGCGGGCCTGCTCACGGCCGACAAGCCGTTCGTCGCGTCGATGGGCATCTACGTGTTTTCGCGCGAGGTGCTCTACGACATCCTCGCGCGCGACCGGGCGGTGGATTTCGGCCGGGAGATCATTCCGCACGCGCTCGGCACGCATCGCGTGCACACGCACCTCTACCGGGGCTTCTGGGCGGATGTCGGCACGGTGAGCTCGTTTTACGACGTCAACCTGATGCTGACGCGCCGCGGCGCGCCCTTCAGCTTTTTCCACCCGACGCGGCCCATCTACACCCGGCCGCGTTTTCTGCCGGCGGCGCGCGTGCACGCGTGCCGCATCGACGAAGCCCTCATCGCCGACGGCGCGTACCTCGACACCTGCGAAGTCGATCAATCGGTCGTCGGCATCCGGATGTCGATCCACCGCGGGACGAAGGTCTCACGCTCGGTGCTGCTCGGAGCGGATTACTACGAGGATCACATCGGCGACTTGCCGCTCGGCATCGGCCGCAACGTCGTGCTCGATCGGGTGATCGTGGACAAGAACGCGCGAATCGGCGACGGCGCGCGACTCGTCAACGAGCGCGGCATCCAGGACGTCGACGGCGACGGCTACTACATCCGAAGCGGCATCATCGTCGTCCCCAAGGGCGGGGTCGTGAAGCCGGGGACGGTGGTGTGACTTCGTGCCGCGCGCCGTTATTTTGCCAGCGCGCGGAGCATCTTCGGCGTCGCGAACCAGACGAGCTGGCCGTTGCGTCCGGCGGTCTGATCCGGCACATCGATTCGGCAGACGCCGCCCTTTCTGAACGTCAGCGGATTACGCGCGCCGATGAGCCAGGCCGCGAGCTCGCCAAGGCCCGGTTCGTGGCCGACGAGCGCCACGGTGCGCGCGTCGCGATCGATGACGAGCGATTCGGCGACCTTCACGGGCGGGCTGCCCGGGGCGAGCGACGGCAGCGGTCGCAGCACCGGCGTCGGCTTCAGCCCGGACACGAGAATCTCCGCCGTCTCGATCGCCCGCACGAGCGGGCTCGTGTACACGATGTCGATGCCGAGGTCGAGGTCGCGCAGCCCGGCGGCGGCTTTGCGCATCTTGGCGGCGCCCTCGTGCGTCAGCGGCCGCTTGGTGTCGTCAGGCCATTCCTCGCCGCGCTCGGCGGCAATCGCGTGACGGACGAGGTACAGCGTGGTGCCCGCGCTCATCGGACGTCCGTCCGGTGAGCGTGACGCTCGACGTCGCGCGCTGCGCGCGATCGCGCCTGCCGGGCGCGCACGCCGTCGGCGCCGATTCGGATCATCGGCAGGCCACGGCCGAGGAGCAGGCGCGCCACCTCATCGCTCGCGCGGCCCGCAAGGGCGGTCAGCGCATCGCGGTCGCCAAGAAATATCGCGTGCAGCTCGCGGCACTCGCGGTCGAGCGCGAGGGCGATCTCTTCGATCCTGAGGGCCGTGCGGCGTCCCGCGCCGGTGGCCGCCTTGCGAACGCGGGCCGCGAGCGTTTCCAAATCGTGCAGGCGGCCGAGCACGTCCTGGTGACGCTTGAGCGCCGTCACGAGGGGATCGACGGGCAGCGCGGCGGCGTCGCGCGCGATCTCGAGACTGTACCGAAGCTTCTTCACCGCGATGCGCACCCGGTGGAGCTGCTCGGGCGCGTACAGTGTTCCGGCGGCTTCGACGGCCGTCAGGACCCGGCTCGCCCGGCGGCGGAGCCGACGCGCAAGCGTCCGTTCGGCGACGCGCGGGGTCGGGTCACCGCCGACGAACGCGGCGATGGCGTCCAGCCGGAGGCGAAGCTTGTCTCCGTCGGGACCGCCGAGCTTGTGCGCGATCTCGTTGAACGCGCGGTCGCGCTCGGCCAGGAGCGACTGCTCGACCGTCCTCACCGCCGTGCGATCCCAGGAGGCACCCGAGGCGGCGTGGGCAAATTCGGCGATCGCGACGTCGAGCTCCCGGATGGCGCCGAGCGCGCGTGTCAGCCGGCGCAACTCGCGGCGCGCGCGGAGCGCACCGGCGCGCGGAGCGGCCACGTCCGCCACCGGCAACAGCTCGCGCAGCCGACGCGACGTCGTGCGCGCTTGATGCACGCCGCGCGCATCACCGCGTCGCGCGCGCGAGAGCGCGGCCGTCAAGAGCGCCGCCTGCGACGCAATGGCGTCGGACAGGGGCGCTCGAATCACCGTGGTAGCATGAGCCATCAGCGTCTGGACTCCACTCGTCACACCGTTGTAACACATGCGCATCGCGGCAATCGACATCGGGACGAACTCGATCCACATGATCGTGTGCCGAATTCGGCCGGATCTGTCGTTCGAGGTCGTGGACCGCGAAAAAGACATGATCCGGCTGGGCGCCGGCAGCCTCGACGGCCGCGCCCTCGCCGATTCCCACGTCGCCGCCGCCCTGCAAACGCTGGCCAAGTACCGAAGGCTGGCCGAATCGCACGGCGTCGATGAAATCATCGCCGCCGGCACGAGCGCCGTCCGCGAGGCCGAGAACGGCGCCGATTTTATCGCAGCCGTGCGCCGCGATGTCGGCATCCACGTGCGCGTCATTTCCGGCACCGAAGAAGCCCGCCTGATTCACCTGGCGGCGGCCTACGCCGTCGGCGTTGGACGCAAGCCGGTCGTCGTGCTCGACATCGGCGGCGGGAGCACGGAGATCACGCTCGGGACGTCATCACGCGTGCAGCTGGGACGCAGTTTCAAGCTCGGCGTCATCCGGCTGGCCGAGCGATTCGCGAAGAGCGATCCGCTGAGCGGACGCGACGAGCGTCGTCTCGAGCGGCAAGTGTCGCGCGACACGCGCGCGTACCTTCGCCTGATTCGCAAGCGCGGATTCGAACGCGTGATCGGCACGTCGGGCACGATCCTCTCGCTCGGTGCGCTCGCGGCCGGCGCGAAGCGGCCGCCCGGCGACGTCCGCAACGTGCGCGTCAGCGCCAAGTCGCTGAGCCGGCTGCGCGATCGATTGACCAAGATGACGCTCGATCAGCGGCTGAAGCTGCCAGGCCTCGACCCACGCCGCGCCGACCTGGCCTCGCCTGGCATCGTCCTGCTCGATACGCTTCTCGCCGAGCTCCGGGCCGACGATCTGACCCTCTGCGACTTCGCGCTGCGCGAAGGGCTCGTGCTCGACTACATGCAGAAGAACGCCTCGCACATCCGGACGGTCGATCGGTACCCGGACGTGCGGCGCCGCAGTGTCATGGAGCTGGCCGAGCGGTGCGGCTATCGCGCCCCGCATGCGCAGCAGGTCACGAAACTCGCGTTGGCGCTTTTCGATGCGACGACGGGCCAGCACGGGTTGAGCGCGCGCGAGCGCGACTGGCTCGAGTACGGCGCGCTCTTGCACGACATCGGCAACCACATCAGCTACGAGCGCCATCACAAGCATTCGTATTACTTGATCAAACACGGCGATTTGCGGGGATTCGATCCCGACGAGATCGAGATCATCGCGCTCACCGCGCGATATCATCGCCAAGCGGAGCCGAAGAAGACGCATGACGGGTACGCCAATTTGTCCCCGTCGGAGCGCCGAACCGTGCGGCTGCTCGGCGCGTTCGTGCGTCTCGCCGAGGGACTCGACCGGAGTCACGCGCAGGTCATTCGCGGCGTCGAGGTCGACGATGGACGCGACGCCCTGAGAGTGAGGCTGACCGCGACCGGCGATGCAGAACTCGAGCTCTGGGCGGCGCATCGCCACGCCACGGCGCTCGCGACGCTGCTCGATCGGCCGATCGCGTTCGAGATGACGAAGGCGCCGAAGACGGCGCCCAAGGACGCCACGACTCATGCTGAACACGCTCGCCACTCCCCACACGTATCCCGGCAAGCTCTTCGTCGTGGAAGGCATCGACGGGTCCGGCAAGACCACGCAGCTCGGGCTGCTCGCCAAATGGCTGGCCGCGACCGGTCACCGGGTGTTCGTCACTGAGTGGAACTCGTCGGCGCTCGTCAAGGCCGCGACGAAGGCGGGCAAGAAGAAGAACGCGCTGACGCCGATGACGTTCAGCTTGCTGCACGCCACGGATTTCGCCGATCGCCTGCTCTACAGAATCGTGCCGCCGCTCAAAGCCGGCATGATCGTGCTGGCCGATCGCTACACGTACACGGCGTTCGCGCGCGATGTCGCCCGCGGCGTCGATCGCCACTGGGTGCGCGATCTCTACGGCTTCGCCGTCCAGCCCGATCTCGCGGTGTACTTCCGGGTGCCGATCGACGTGTCGCTCGACCGGCTGCTCGCCCGCCGCGTCAAGCTCAAGTTCTACGAGGCCGGGATGGACATGGGCTGGAGCTCGGTGCCGACCGAGAGTTTCCGCCTGTTCCAGTCGAAGGTCCTGGACGAGTACGACAAGCTCGTGCCAGAGTTCGGTCTGACGGTGATTGACGCCGCGACTTCGATCACCGAGCAGCAGCACGCGTTCAGACAGCTCGTCTCCGCGAAGCTGGAGCAAAAGTCATGACCAACGAGACCGACAACCAGGGCGCCCACGGCGGAGTCACGTCCGGCCACTACTACGGGCACGGGCTGCCGTATCTCTCGATCGACCGGTACCCGGGCAAGATCATCGCGCTCGAGGGCACCGACGGCGTGGGGCGGTCGACTCAGATCCGCCTGCTCCGTGAATGGCTCGAGGTTCAGGGCTACGGCGTCGTCGAGACCGGGTGGACGCGGTCGCCGCTCATGCAGCCGACAATCGAGCTCGCCAAGGGCAGCAATACGCTCAACAAACTCACGTTTGTCCTGCTCTACGCGTGCGATTTCGCGGATCGTCTGGAGAAGGAAATCATCCCCGCGCTCAAGGCCGGCTTCATCGTGCTCGCCGATCGCTACATCTACACGGCGATCGCCCGGGCCGGCGTGCGCGGGGTGGACAGCCAGTGGATCCGCCGGCTCTACGGATTCGCGATCGCGCCGCATCTCGTGTTCTACCTGCGCATCGATGCCGACGCCCTCGCCCGCCGCGTGCTGGAGGCCGGCGGCATGGAGTACTGGGAGTCGGGCATGGACATGAAAGCCGGCGACGACATCTACGACAGCTTCCGAAGCTACCAGCGGCAGCTGCTCAAGGAATACGCGGCGATGGCCGACGAGTTCGGCTTCCGGATCCTCGAAGGTCGGAAGTCGGTCAACGCGATCCAGGAAGAACTCCGGCGGCAGGTCGGCGAGTTCCTCGAGGGGTCCGGAAGTCCGCGGGTGCTCAATCCCGAGGCGTAACTTGGGGCGGGCCGGGTCCGTTACGCGGATTTTACGCATCTGAAATAGCCGTGACACCGGCGGTCCGATAGAGTGTGGGCCATGACCGTGTCGCTGCGGCCCCCCGTGCTCGCGGGCACTGCCCCGCCGGACGCATCGTCGGCGGCGGCCGAGGAAACGCCGGTCAAGGTCAACGTCGATCGCCTTAATTTCTTCTACGGTCCGAACCGCGCGCTGACGGACATCTCGATCGCGATGCGCACCAACGTCGTGACCGCGTTCATCGGACCGTCTGGCTGCGGCAAGAGCACGTTCCTGCGCACGCTCAACCGGATGAACGACATCATTCCGGGCGCGCGGGTCGAGGGCCGAGTCCAGATCGACGGGCAGGACGTCTACGGGCCCGGCGTCGACGTGGTGGCGCTGCGCCGCCGGGTCGGCATGGTGTTTCAGAAATCGAATCCGTTTCCGAAATCGATTTACGACAACGTCGCCTACGGGTTGCGCATCAACGGGCTGACGCGCGGTCGGCGCGACCTGGACGCCAAGGTCGAGTCGAGCCTGACAGCGGCGGCGTTGTGGGGCGAGGTGAAAGATCGGCTGCACGATTCCGCGCTCGCGCTGTCGGGCGGCCAGCAGCAGCGGTTGTGTATCGCGCGCGCGCTCGCGATCCAGCCGGAGGTGCTCTTGATGGACGAGCCGGCGTCGGCGCTCGATCCGATCGCCACGCAGCGCATCGAAGAGCTCATCTATGTCCTCAAGAAGGACTACACGATCGTGATCGTCACGCATAACATGCAGCAGGCGGCGCGCGTGTCGGACTTCACGGCGTTTTTCTGGCTGGGCAAGCTCGTCGAGTCCGGGCCGACCGACAAGATCTTCACCAATCCGTCCGAGAAGCTGACCGAAGACTACGTCACGGGACGATTCGGATAGGCCATGACCGAACGCCACATTCCCCACTTTCAGGAAGAGCTCGAGCAGCTCAAGGCGCGCCTGCTCGAAATGGGCGGCCTCGCCGAGGATCGGCTGCGGCTCGTTGTGC
This sequence comes from uncultured Solibacteraceae bacterium, assembly GCA_964419785.1. Taxonomy (GTDB): domain Bacteria; phylum Acidobacteriota; class Vicinamibacteria; order Vicinamibacterales; family SCN-69-37; genus DATEGZ01. The sequence continues at coordinate 6,873 of CAYQRM010000200.1, forward strand.
ACGGCCTCGTCGATCGCGACCTCGTCATTGTCGAGCGCGTGCTCACCAATGATGGCGCGATCAACCAGCTGCACATCGAGATCGACGATCGGTGCTTCAAGCTGCTCGCGCTGCACCAGCCGATGGCCGTCGATCTGCGCGCGATCGTGTCGGCCGTGAAAATCAACACCGATCTCGAGCGCGTGGGCGACCTCGCGGTGAACATCGCCGAAGCCGTCCGCCGCTACCTCCAGCACCCGCCGGTCAAGGAGCTGATCGACATTCCGCGCATGGCGACGATCGCGCAGGACATGCTGCGCGATGCGCTCGACGCCTACGTGCGCCGGGACATCCCGCTCGCGCAAAACGTGCTCGACCGCGACGACGAGCTGGACGCGCTGAAGACGATGGTCTTCCGCGAGCTCCTCACGCACATGCTGCGCGACCCGGCGACGATCGAGCCGTCGCTCGATTTGATCCTGATCTCACGCCACCTCGAGCGCATCGGCGACCACGCCACGAACATCGCGGAAGACGTGATTTTCATGGTGTCGGCCAAGGACGTCAGGCACCCCGCCGAGCAGCACTGACCAAATTAGTTAGAATGATGCGATGTCCGAGGCGCCGCGGTGCGTCTATTGCCGCGAGCGGCCCGTCGCGCCGGTCTGGGCGCCGTTCTGCAGCGAGCGCTGCAAGATGGCCGACCTTGGCCGGTGGCTGACCGGCGGGTATCGCATCGCCAGCACGCCCGTCGACCACCCGATCGAGGCGGCCGCCGGCGGCGACACCGAAGCGCCGGACGACGACTCGGACCGCTGACCGCTCGCGCGGTCCTTTCTATGGCAGACACGCTCACCATCACCGACAACCGCACCGGCAAACACTACGAGCTCCCCATCGAGCACGGCACGATTCGCGCGATGGACCTCCGCCAGATCCGCACGTCGCCCGATGACTTCGGACTGATGACGTACGACCCGGCGTTTCAAAACACCGCGGCGTGCCGCAGCCGCATCACCTACATCGACGGCGACAAGGGCATCCTGCTCTATCGCGGGTACCCGATCGAGCAGCTCGCCGAGCAGAGCACGTATCTCGAGACGGCCTACGTCATTCTGTTCGGCGAGCTGCCGACGGCGTCGGAGCTCGAGTCGTGGGTGCGCGAGATCACGCTGCACACGATGGTCCACGAGAACATCAAGAAGCTCATGGAGGGCTTTCAGTACGACGCCCATCCCATGGGCGCGTTCATTTCGATCGTGGGCGCGTTGTCGACAATCTATCCGGACGCCAAGCGGATTCACGAGGAGGAATCCCGGCGAATGCAGGTGCGGCGATTGATCGCGAAGGTGCCGACGATTGCCGCCTACGCGTACCGCCACAGCATCGGCCGGCCGTACGTGTATCCCGACAACGACCTGAGCTTCACCGGCAACTTCCTGAACATGCTGTTCAAGATGACGGAGCTCAAGTACAAGGCGAGCCCCGTCCTGGAACGCGCGCTCGACATCCTGTTCATCCTGCACGCGGACCACGAGCAGAACTGCAGCACGAGCGCGATGCGCGCGATCGGCAGCTCGCAGGCCGATCCGTATTCGGCGCTCGCGGGCGCCGCGGCGGCGCTCTACGGGCCGCTCCACGGCGGCGCGAACGAGGCCGTGCTCCGGATGCTGAAGGAGATCGGATCGGTCAAGAACGTGCCGGACTTCATCACGCGCGTCAAGCGCGGCGAAGGCCGGCTGATGGGCTTCGGCCATCGCGTCTACAAGTCGTACGACCCGCGCGCGCGCATCATCAAGCGGACGGCCGACGAGGTGTTCGAAGTCACGGGCCGCAATCCGCTGCTCGACATCGCGCTCGAGCTCGAGCGGATCGCGCTCGAGGACGACTACTTCGTCTCGCGCAAGCTGTACCCGAACGTGGATTTCTACTCCGGGCTGATTTACCAGGCGATGGGCTTCCCCGTCGATATGTTCCCGGTGCTGTTTGCGATCCCGCGTACGGCCGGCTGGCTCGCGCAGTGGGACGAGATGCTGCGCGACGCCGATCAAAAGATCGCGCGCCCGCGCCAGATCTACATCGGCGCGCAGCAACGCGACTACGTCCCGCGCGACCAACGCAAATGAAAATGACGCCGGGTGTCTTTTTACGTTCTTTGAAAAAAGACACCCGGCGTTTTTATGCCGGGGTGATCCTGGCGGTGACGGCCGTCGGGATGCCAATGTGGTACCGCGCGGGGCATCCGGCCGCCGATCAAGGCGCGGCGCCCGTCGCGCCGGCGACGCCGCAAGTGCCGTTCGACAGCGCGCGCGCGTGGGCGCACCTCAAGCAGCTGGTCGCGATCGGCCCTCGACCCGCGGGCTCGGCGGCGATTCGCGAGGCTCGCGCGTACATCACGCGCCAGCTCACGAGCGAAGGTTTCACGGTCGAGCAACAGCCGTTCACCGCCTCCTCGCCCTACGGCCCGGTCGAGATGGTCAACCTCATCGTCACGCTCCGAGGACGCCGCGCTGACCGCGTGCTCATCGCGGGCCACTACGACACGAAGCTCATGCCCAACCAGGCGTTCGTCGGCGCGAGCGACGGCGCGTCGAGCGCGGCCACGCTCATCGAGCTCGCCCGCGTGCTGCAACGCCGGCCGCACGAGCTGACATACGAGTTCGTCTGGTTCGACGGCGAGGAAGCGTTCGTCGATTGGACGGGTCTCGATCACACCTACGGCAGCCGGTACTACGTCCAGGCGGCCACGAAGGCCAACGCGCTCTCGTCGATCAAGGCCCTGATTCTGCTCGACATGGTGGGCGATCGCGAGCTGCAGATTCGCCGCGACCGCAATTCGACCAGCTGGCTCAACGACATCATCTGGGCGGCCGCCAAGCGGACCGGGCACGGCCAGACCTTTCTCGATCTCGACACCGAGATCGAAGACGATCACATCCCGTTCATCGAGGCCGGCGTGCCAGCCGTCGACTTAATCGATCTCGACTATCCGGAGTGGCACACGCCCGGCGACGACCTCAATCACGTCTCGGCGCAGAGCCTGCAGATCGTCGGCGACGTCGTCCTTGCGGCACTCCCGGACATCGAGCGACGGTAGACATTGACGATTGGAGATCGGCGATTGAGTGATTGCCGATCGCCGGGCGCTTATTTGAGCAAATCGGCGATCTTGTCTTCCGACAGCACCGCGTCGGACCTCTTGGCCTCGCTGAAGATACGATCGACGCGCTCGTCGGTGGCCTCGACGCCGTGGCGCTCGAGCCAGTAGACGACGTTCGAGCGGCCGGACATCGGACCAATCTCAATGCCCTGCTCGCGGCCGACGAGGCTGGCCGGGACGCCGGAGTACACCGCATCGGCGAGCGCCGTGTCGTGCTTGCGCAGCGCCTTGATGACGGCCGAGGCGTGCACACCGGTGGCCGTACGGAACGCATCGCGTCCGAGCACCGGATAGTTGGGGGGAATCGGCACGCGGCAAGCGTCCGAGACGACCTGCACGTACTCGCCGAGCCGCGCGAGGTCCGTGGTGCGATACCCCATCAGGACGAGATTGACGAGCATCAGGTCCATCGGCGTGTTGCCGACGCGCTCGCCGATGCCCATCGCCGCGCCGTGCAGGCGGGTGGCGCCCGCGTCCATCGCCGCCAGGCTGTTGATGACCGCGAGGTCGCGGTCGCGATGGCCGTGCCAGTCGATCCCGATGCCGCCACCGCATTCGTCAACGATCGATTTGACGAAACGCGTGACCGCCGCAGCTCCCGCGGGCGTCGCGTGTCCGACCGTGTCGGCGATGCACACGCGCTTGGCGCCGGCGCGAATCGCCGTGGCGTACAACTGCCGCAGCGAATCCGGCGTCGCGCGCGTCGTGTCCTCGGTCACGTACATGACAGGCAGGCCC
>CAYQRM010000201.1:0-11715 GCA_964419785.1 uncultured Solibacteraceae bacterium
GGCGAGGGCTTTGGCCTCGTGTATCTCGAAGCGATGGCGCACGCGCTGCCGTGCATCGGCTCGATCCATGATGCGGCCGGCGAGATCATCGAGGATGGCGTGACCGGGTTTCTCGTCGATCAGGCGGACGGCGATGCGCTGAAGATCCGTCTCCTCGCGCTTCTCGGCGACGAGGCCGCGTGCGCGCGCATGGGCGCGGCAGGGCAGCGCCGCGTGCACGACCAGTTCAGCTATCGCGGATTCTCGCAGCGCTTTGTCGATCTGGCACGTCAGGCCTTTGGTGCCCACGAGCCCGCCCTGGCGGGTGTGCGACGCACCGTCAATTCCGATGTCGCGTAGAGTGCTCCACGTGATTCCGGCGGTGGCGCCACGCTATGGCGGTCCGAGTGTGGCCACGTTCGGCATGTGCCACGCGCTCGACGCCTGCGACGTCGAGACGGTCATTGCCACCACCGATGCGGACGGTGACGATCGCCTGCGCGTCGAGACGGGCTCGATCCAGAAGCATCGCGGGGTGTCGACGATTTTTTTCCCGCGCGTCTTCAGCGAATCGTTCAAGTGGTCGGGTCCGCTGGCGTCGTGGCTCCACGCGAACGTGAGCGCATTCGATCTCGTGCACGTGCATGCCGTGTTCTCGCATTCCTCAATCGCGGCGGGGCGCGCCTGCCGCCGCGCCGGCGTGCCGTACATTGTCCGGCCGCTCGGCACGCTCGATCCCTGGAGCCTCGGCCATCATCGCCTGCGCAAGCAGCTGTTGATGAAGCTCGGCGCCGGCGAGCTGCTGCGGCACGCGTCCGTTTTGCACTACACCAGCGACGCCGAGCGCGCGCTCGCGGAAAAGGCGCTTCCCTGGCTGCCGCGCGGGGTTGTCGTGCCGCTCGGCATCGATGATGAGTGCTTCGTGTCGGCAGACATGCCTGAAACCGAGGCGTCGCCGTACGTGCTCGCGCTATCGCGCCTCCATCCGAAGAAGGGACTCGAGCTGCTGGTCGACGCCTTTCATGCGCTGGCGGGAGAGGCGGCGCCGAGCACGTGGGCACTCGTGATTGCCGGCGACGGCGATCGATCGTACGTCTCGCGCCTCGAACGGCTGGCCGCGAGTGGTCCCGCGCGCGATCGCATCACGTTTCGGGGGTGGGTCAGCGGCGCGGACCGGCTGCGCCTGATGGCCAATGCGCGTCTCTTCGCGTTGCCCTCGCAGCAAGAGAACTTCGGCCTGGCCGTCGCGGAGGCCATGGCGGGCGGCGTGCCGGCGATGATCTCCCCGGAAGTGAATCTCGCGGCTGATATCGAGGCCCAGGGTGCGGGCTGGGTCGTCGCGCGCGATCGCGGTGCCTGGATTGACACGCTTCGGACGGTTCTTTGCGATTCGCAAGAAATCGAGCGCCGCGGTCGCCGCGCCCGGAGTCTCGCCGAACACTTTCGTTGGCCGGCCGTCGGACGCGAGCTGGCCGTGATGTACGACGCGGTCGTGCGACATCAGGCCGAACCCGCGCGTCCTGCGACGCGGCCCAGCCCGCGTCGCGTCGCTCCGGCGGGCGGAAGGACGGAACGCTAGGTATGTGCGGCATCGCCGGCGCGGCGTTCTGGGACACGGCGACATCGCCGGCCGATCAGGAGGCGATTGTCGGCCGGATGATCGATCGCCTCGCACATCGCGGTCCCGACGGCCGCGGCCTCGTGCGCTGCACCTCAGCGGGCGGCACCCGGGGACCGCAGGCGGTCTTCGCGCACACTCGTCTCAGCATCATCGATCTCTCGGCCCGCGCGAGTCAGCCGATGACCATCGCGTCGCGGCCGCTGTGGGTGACCTACAACGGCGAAATCTACAACTTCGGCGAGGTGAGGCAGACGCTCGAGGCTGCGGGGCACATTTTCCAGTCGGCGTCCGACACCGAGGTCCTGCTTCAGGGCTACGACCACTGGGGCCCGGCGGTTGTCGACCGGCTGCGCGGAATGTTTGCGTTCGCGATTTGGGACGAAACACGGCGAGAGCTGCTGCTCGGGCGCGATCGGCTGGGCGTGAAGCCGCTGTATTTCTACCGCGACGATCGGTGCCTGCTGTTTGCGTCCGAGATTCGCGCGCTCCTCGCGTCCGGCTTGATCGAGCGCCGGTTGGACCCGATCGCGCTGGATCAGTATCTGGCGTATCAGTCCGTGCCGTCGCCTCGCACGCTCGTGCGCGGCGTGCGCATGCTCGATCCGGGTCGGGTGGCCGTGGCGCGCGACGCCGATCAATTTGTCGAGCGGCAGTACTGGGATGCGATCGCCAATGCGGCGACCGACGCGCGCTCGGCGGATCGACGCGATGCGGTCGCGCACGTGCACGAGCTCCTCGCTGACTCGGTCCGACTTCACCTTGTGAGCGATGTGCCTGTTGGAGTGTTTCTCTCGGGCGGCGTCGACTCGGCGGCGATCACCTCGTTGATGCGTCAGGAAGGCGTCACGCCGCGAACGTTCACGATCGCGTGTCCGGGAACCTCGTTCGACGAAGGCCCGCACGCGCGGGCCGTCGCGCGCGCGTTCGAGACGACTCACACCGAGATCGCGCTCGACCCGAATGACATCTGCCGCGACGTGCCGGTTGCGCTGAGCGGCGTCGATCATCCCAGCGGCGACGGCCTCAACACGTTCCTGGTCTCGCGCGCGGTTCGCGAAGCCGGCATCAAGGTCGCGTTGTCGGGCCTCGGCGGCGACGAATTCTTCGGCGGCTATCCATCCTTTCGCCGACTCGGGCGTCTCGCCCCATACGGCCGCCTCTGGGGCGCCTCGCCGCGCGGCGTGCGCAGCGCCGCGGCCGCGGCCCTGCGGACGCTCGGCGGCGACTCGGTGTCGTCGACCAAGGCCGCGGCGCTGCTCGAGACCGATGGCCGAATGCCCCAGATGTTTCCCGTCATGCGGCAAATGTTCTCGGCCACGCAGCGCGAGGCGCTGCTCGGTGCGGATTTCGTACATGCCGGCGAGGACCATCGCGATCCGTACGTTGCCCTACTCGAAGACGCCGAGGCGCGACGCGGACGTCTCGGCACGCTGTCGCTCGTGTCGTTTGCCGAAGCGCGCACCTACATGCACGACGTGCTCTTGCGCGATACCGATCAAATGAGCATGCGCCACGGGCTCGAAGTCCGCGTGCCGCTGCTCGATCATCGTCTCGTCGAATGTCTGATGGGTCTGCCTGATGACGTACGAGAGGGCGGCCGCATGCCCAAGCCCCTGCTCGTCGAAGGAATTCGTGAGCCGTTGCCGGCCGTGTGCCTGCAACCGAAGCGCGGTTTCGTGTTGCCGTTCGCGGAGTGGATGCGCGGGTCGTTGCGAGACTACTGCCAGGCGCGGGTGATCGGCAGCCTGGCCACGCGCGGCGTGATGAACTCGAAGGTGCTGGCGTCACTCTGGCAGTCGTTTCTGGCGGGCGAGCGGCGAACGTCTTGGTCCCGGCCGTGGACGCTCGTGGCGCTCGATGCGTGGCTCGACGAGACGGGAGTGTCGCTGTGAGCGCCGCGCGCGAGTCGCTCGTGCCTGTCTCGGTGGTCGTGCTCACGAGCAATGAGGAGCAGAACCTTCGCGCCTGTCTCGAGACCGTCGCCGGCTGGGCCGCCGCGATCTTCGTCGTCGACTCCGGCAGCAGGGACGCGACGCTGATGATTGCGCGACAGTTCGACGCCACGGTCGCGACGCACGCGTTCGAAACGCACGCGCGTCAGTGGAGCTGGGCGCTGGAGACGCTGCCGATCTCGACCGACTGGGTGCTCGCGCTCGACGCGGACCAGCGCCTTACGCCCGAGCTCGGCCACGCCATTCGTGCGACGCTCGCCGCGCCTGCGGCGAACGGCTATTTCATCTGCCGCCGCCAGGTGTTCCGCGGGCGATGGATTCGCCATGGCGGCTACTACCCGAAGTACTTGCTCAAGCTGTTCCGTCGCGACGCCGTGACGATCGATCACGTCGATCTGGTCGATCATCACTTCCATGTCACGGGCGCGACGGCGAAGCTCACGGGCGATCTGATCGAGGACAACAAGAAAGAGGCGCGCATCGTCGAGTGGACCGCGAAGCACAACCGCTACGCGGCCCTCCAGGCGCGCCAGGAGCTTGCGGCGGCCGGCGGGCCGCCGATCGGTCTGCGCGCGATCGTGGGCTCCCCTGATGACCGCGTTCGCTGGCTGAAGCACGTCTGGTCGGGCCTGCCGCTTTACCTCCGGCCAGTTTTGTACGTCTTCTACCGATACTTCCTGAGGTTCGGCTGGCTGGACGGCAAGGAGGGCTTCATCTTCCACGTCCTGCAGGGGTTCTGGTACCGGCTGCTGGTCGACATCAACCTTGACGAGCTGCGCGCGGCACAGAAGCCGCAGGCCGTGACCGGGTTGGCGCGGGGCGGCCTCTCGACGGGCGTCGTCGCAGAAAACGACGCGCGAAAGGTGTAGTCGGCGCACATGTTCATTCTGGGCATCAACGCGTACCACGGGGACGTCTCAGCCGTGCTCGTGCGCGACGGCGAGCTGGTGGCAGCAGTCGAGGAAGAGCGCTTCCGCCGCATCAAGCACATCGCGGGATTCCCGCACGAGGCGATCCGCGCGTGCCTGGCGATGGCCGGCATCCACGGACGAGACGTCCAGCACGTTGCGGTATCGCGCGACCCGCGCGCCAATGCCGCGCGCAAAGCCTGGTACGCGGCGACCGTGCTGCCGACGGGCCGGCTGCTCAAGGACCGCGCGAAGAACTACCAGCGCGTCGGCAACATTCCGGACACGCTGCGCGAAGCCCTCGCGCTCGGCCCACACGACGTGGGCCCGCGCATCCATTGGATCGAACATCACCCGGCGCACCTCGCGAGCACGTTCTTTCCCTCGTCCTACGATGACGCCGCGGTGTGCGCGATCGACGGCTTTGGCGATTTCGTCAGCACCTCGTGGGCCATTGGGCGCGGTTCGTCGCTCGACGTGATCGATCGCACGTACTTTCCGCACTCGCTTGGCATTTTGTATCTGGCGATCACGCAGTACCTCGGATTCATGAAATACGGCGACGAGTTCAAGGTAATGGGACTCGCGCCGTACGGGGTGCCTGATGACGAGGAGCAACTGCAGCAGCTCGTGCACCTGCTGCCGGGCGGCAAATTCGAGCTCGACCTCGCGTACTTCCGTCACTGGAGCGGCGGATCGGGCATGACGTGGACGGATGGCGAGCCAAAGCTCGAGGCGGTCTACAGCGACAAGCTCGTCGAGCTCCTCGGGCCCGCGCGGCAGCCCCCCGACCCGCTCACGGTGCGCCACGAAGTCATCGCCGCATCCTTGCAGCGCGTCTTCGAGGAGGCCGTGTTCCACGTGCTCAACGGGCTCTACGAGGCCACCAGGATTCCGCGTCTGTGCCTGTCCGGCGGGTGCGCGATGAACAGCGTCGCCAACGGCAAGATCCGCGAGCGCACGCCGTTCACTGACATCTACATCCAACCGGCGGCCGGCGACAACGGCACGGCGCTGGGCGCGGCCTACTGGGTGTGGAACCAGGTGCTGAAGCAGCCGCGAAAGTTCTCGATGTCACACGCGTACTTCGGGCCGGCGTTCGACCGCGAGGCGATCGAACACGATCTCGGCGAGCGCGCCGGTGAAATGCGCGGTCTGGGGTGCGTCATCCGCGCGCTCTCCAGCGAGCAGGCGCTTTGTGACGAGGTCGCGCGCCGGCTGTCGGAAGGACAGGTCGTCGGCTGGTTTCAGGGCCGGATGGAGTGGGGCGCCCGCGCGCTCGGGAATCGCAGCATCCTCGCCGACCCGCGCCGGCCGGACATGCGCGAGATCATCAACGCGAAGATCAAGCTGCGCGAGAAGTTCCGCCCGTTCGCGCCGTCGGTGCTCGAGGAAGCGCACGGCGAGTACTTCGTCGGCTCCGTCCCGGATCCGTTCATGATCCACGTCTACCAGGTGCGCGAAGAGAAGCGCGACATCATCCCTGCCGTCACGCACATCGACGGATCGGGCCGGCTGCAGACCGTGAGTCGTGGTACCAACCCGATCTACTGGAATCTGATCAAAGCCTTCGAAAAGCTGACCGGCGTGCCCGTCGTGCTGAACACGTCGTTCAATGAGAACGAGCCGATCGTCCATCGCCCCGCTGAAGCCATCGACTGCTTCATGCGGACGCGAATGGATGCGCTTGTGCTCGGCGAGTATCTGATTGCGAAACCGGTGACGGCCCATTCGCGGGCCGCCGACGCCCGGCCGGCGGCCGAGCTCGAAACCGAGCTGGCGAAAGGCTGAGCGACCGAGCGCCGTGCACATCGCCTTCTTCAATCGGTCGTACCACCCGGATCAGACGGCCACCGGCCAGCTGCTCACCGAGCTCTGCGAGCACCTGGTGCGCGATCACCGGTGTCGAGTCACAGTCGTGACGGGCTTGCCGCTCAATCCGCTGGAGGGACACGACGCGCCGATGCGCGAGCGTCACCACGGGGTCGACATCGTACGTGCGCGGGGCACGCGCTTCTCCAAAGCTCGCTTCGCCGGGCGCGCTTCCAACTACGTCACGTACTTTCTCTCAGCCTGCTACGCCGGGTGGCGTCTCGACGCGCCTGATGTGGTCGTCGCGCTGACCGATCCGCCCATCGTCGGGCTCGCGGCATGGCTCGCGGGTCTGCGCCATCGCGCCCCGCTCGTGATGGCGTTCCAAGACATTTTTCCGGAAGTCGCGGTGACGATGGAGAACTTCCAGAGTCCGGTCGTCAACGCCGCCCTGCAATCGGTGAATCGATTCCTGGTGCGTCGGGCCGCGCGGAGCATCGCGATTGGGGAAACGATGCGCCGCCGCCTCATCGATGGCAAGGGCGCGCCGCCCGATCGCGTCGTCGTGATTCCGAACTGGGCCGACACGTCGTTGATTCGGCCCGGCCCGCGGGACAACACGTTCGCGCGCGCCAACGATCTCAGCGGACGGTTCGTCGTCATGCACTCCGGCAATCTCGGCTTGTCGCAGAGTCTCGAGACGTTGGTCGACGCGGCAGCGCTCCTGGGCGATGTTCCCGACGTGCGCCTCGTAGTTCAAGGTGAGGGCGTCAAGAAGGCCGAGTTGGAGGCGCGCGTGAAAGCGCTCGGGCTCGCGAACGTGATCTTCTTGCCGTTTGCGCCGAAGACGCAGCTTGGCGAATCACTCTCGGCGGCCGATGTCTGCGTCGTCTCGCTGCGCCGCGGGCTGGCTGGCTACATTGTCCCGAGCAAGCTTTACGGAATTCTCGCCGCAGGCCGTCCGTTCATTGCAGCCGTCGAAGCCGAGTGCGAAGTGGCCTCGCTCGCGACGACGCACGATTGCGGCGTGGTGATCGAACCGGGCGACGCGCGCGCGCTTGCCGACGCGATTCTCGCCTGCCGGGCGGATCGCGCTCGGCTCGCGAAGATGGGCGCCAACGCCCGCGCGATCGCGACGTCGTTCGATCGCGCGTTGCAGGTCGCGCGTTACTTCGACGTCTGTCAGGCGGCGACGCGCAAGGCGCAGCCCGGCACGGTCGCGGCGACGCAAGGGGAGGCCCATGTCGGTCGCGGCTGATCGCGCCAGGCCGGGCGCGCGCAGAATCGCCGCGCTCGATACCCATGCGGTGCGGTCGGACGTCGCGCCGGCAGGCGGCGCCAAGCGAGCGTTCGACGCCACGCTCGCGAGCCTCGGACTGGCGCTCTCCGCGCCGGTGTGGCTGGCCGCCGCGCTTGCGATTTGGATCGACGACGGCCGACCAATTTTCTACCGGCAGGAGCGCGTGGGCTATCGCGGCCGCGTGTTTCGCGTGTGGAAATTTCGATCCATGATAGCGAACGCCGAACGCGGCGTCGGCGCGCTGCAAGCGCGCCAGGGCGATCCGCGAATTACGACGGTCGGTCGTTGGCTGCGCGCCACGGCGCTCGACGAGCTGCCGCAGCTCTGGAACATCGCGCGCGGCGACATGAGCTTCGTCGGACCGCGCGCGCTGCGTCCGGGCGAGATTGAGGTCGGCGGGGACGGCCGGCACGAGCTGCTCGAGGACGTGCCGGGATTCGAGGCGCGCTGCGCCGTACGTCCGGGCCTCACGGGCGTGGCGCAGATCTACGCGGCGCGCGATCTGCCGAGGCGCCAGAAGTTTCGCTACGACCGGGTGTACATTACCCGGCAATCGTTCGGGCTGGATCTGCGCCTGATCGCGCAGTCGTTCTGGATCACGTTCCGCGGCGCCTGGGACACGCGGGGCCGCAAGCGATGAGCGCGAGGGAGGACTCGTGACGTGCGGGATGTAGTCGTCATCGGCGCCGGGCCGGCAGGCTCTTTTACGGCGCGCTTGCTCGCCGAAGCCGGCCGCGATGTCGTCGTCCTCGAAGAGCACGAGACGATTGGCGCGCCGGTGCATTGCACGGGTCTGCTCGGCTTCGACGCGTTCGATGAATTCGATCTGCCGCGCGATTTGATTCTTGGCCGCGCCGGCACCGCCAGACTCTGGGGCGCCGCCGGACGCTCCGTGATGGTGCAGAGCGAGCGCGTTGAGGCCGCGGTGATCGACCGTGCGCGCCTCGACGCCATGCTGGCCCGCCGTGCGGAGCATGCGGGCGCGGAGCTCCGTACCGGATGTCGCGCCGAGTCGGTGCGCGTGGGGCCGCGCGGCGTGCAGGTGTCTGGCCGCGGATTCCCCGGCCCGCTCGAGGCGCGCGCGCTCGTGCTCGCCTGCGGCGCCAGCTACCGGTTTCATCGACAACTCGGCCTCGGGCTTCCGGAAGTCTTTCTGCAGAGCGCGCAGCTCGAAATGCCGTATCCCGACATGCCGCAGATCGAAGTGCGCTTCGGCCAGGCCGTCGCACCCGGCGGATTTGCGTGGCTCGTCCCGCTGCAGCGCGATCGCGTGCCCTACGCGCGCATCGGGTTGATGGCCAATGCCCAGAGCCGCGACAAGTTCGAGACGTTTCTCAAGTGGCTCTCGTCGGAAGCGGGCACCGGCGTCGCCGCGCAGAAACCCAATTTCAAGATCCTGCCGCTCGGACCGGTCTCCCGCACGTACGGCGACCGCGTCGTCGCCGTCGGCGACGCCGCCGGCCTCGTGAAGCCAACGACGGGCGGCGGCATCTACTACGGCCTCGTCAGCGGATCGATTGCGGCGCCGGTCCTCGCAAGCGCCCTCGAGCGCGATCGGCTTGGCGCGTCGGAGCTTCGTCGCTATGAAACCGCGTGGCGCCGACGGCTCGGCCAGGAGATTCGCATCGGCCTCGCGTTTCGACGCATCGCCGCGTCGCTCAGCGACGAATCGATCGACGATCTCATCGAGCTCGCGCGCGTGAACGGCGTCGTACCGCTGTTGCAGCAGACGGCGCAGTTCAACTGGCATCGGAAAGCGGCCATCGCACTGCTCGGCCACCCGGCCTTTCGAAAGATTGTGTTCAAGTCCGTCGTGCGCGAAGCGGGGATTCCTCTGATCTGAGCGAGGACCGCCGTCCTCGACACCGATGCCCGCCTTCTCAATTTTGCTCGTCGCCACGCTGGCGTGGGGCGCGCTGTCATTTGGCGCCGTCTACCCGTGGGCGTACGTGCCGCTTGGCATCGCCGCGGCCGCGTTGGGCGTCTGGGGCATCGTCGTAACGCGCGCGTGGCGAGATTCACGCGCGCGCGTCCTGGCCGGCGCGCTCGCGTTGGTCGCGGCGGCAATCGGCGCGCAACTCGTTCCCGTCACCGATGCCTGGCTCGACCGATGGCTGCCGGCCCGCGATCGACTGCTCGATAGCGCGACGCTCGGATACCAGCCACAGTCGTGGCACGCCATCTCGATCGATCAGGGCTCGACGATCGTCGCACTCGCGCTCTTCGGCGCGTTCGCGTTGATGCTGCTCGGTCTGATCCGCGCCCTGCGTTTCGTGCCGCTCAGAGCACTGACCGCCAGCCTGTCGATGCTGGGGCTGGCGATCGCGCTCATGGGTATCGTGCAGGCCGGAGGGATCGATCGCAACGATCCGCTGCTGTATGGATTCTGGCGGCCGGGCTACGGCGCCACGCCCTTCGGTCCCTTCGTGAACAAGAATCACTATGCCGGCTGGATGGTGATGGTGCTCCCGGTAGCGCTGGCCGATGTGCTTGCGCGTGTTGCGTCGAGATCGCGCGCCGGCCGCGTCGACTGGTCTGGACTGCTTCGAGCGATGGCCGGCGAGCGCGCTGGGCGACTCGTGTTTGGCATCGTCGCCGTGGGGATCATGGGGTTGACGATTGTGCTCACGGCCTCGCGCTCCGGAATGGCGAGCGTGGCGATTGCGCTGGCCGTCCTCGGCGGCGCCATCTGGCTCCGTCCTGAGACGCGCGCCGCGAGGCGCGCGCTGACCGCGGGCCTCGTCGCCCTTGCCGGAAGCGCGGTCGTCTGGGGCGGCGCCACCGGGACCGTCGCGAGATTCGGCGAATCGGTGGGCGGATTTGCCGGCCGGTGGCACGCCTGGCAGGACACGGTTCGCATCGTCCGAGACTTCCTCCCGTTCGGTACCGGCGTCGGCACGTACGCTCAGGCGATGCTCGTCTACCAGACGGGCGATCGCACGGCGATCTATCAGCAGGCGCACAACGACTACCTGCAGCTGTTGGCCGAAGGCGGCGTGCTCGTCGCCATTCCCGCGGTGCTCGCATTTGGCGTCATCTGCGCGCTGATCTGGCGGCGACTCTCGGCGCCTGACGACGACGTGACGACGAGGTGGATGCGAACGGGCGCCGTGGCCGGACTGGTGGGAATCGCCGCACAGTCCGTCGTAGAGTTCAGCCTGCAGATGCCGGGCAACACCGCCATGCTGGTCGCGCTTCTCGCGATCGCTCTGCACAATCCGCCCCGCGGAATATCTGATGCGCATCGCGTTTGACATGGACGGCGTGCTCGCCGATCTTCACCAGCCGTTCGTGCAGGCGGCGCTGAAGCTGTATCCGTCGCTCGATGCGTCGGCGATCGGCGCGGCCGACATCGGCGCGTCGCCGCCCGACGACACAGCCGACGAGAAGAAGTCGCACGCGGCTCCCGCGCCGCCCGCGGCAAGCGTGGCGCTGAGCAGCCGGCAGTCGGATGCCGTGTGGAAGCACCTCAGCAGCATCGAGAACTTTTGGGAGACGTTGACCGAGATCGATGACGGCGCGATTCGCCGCCTCGCGACGCTCGCCGACGAGCGGCGCTGGGAAGTCATCTTCGTCACGAGCCGCCCGAATTCAGCGGGGCTCACCGTTCAGCGGCAGAGTCAGCGGTGGCTGCAGCGGATGGGCTTTCCGATGCCGAGCGTCTTCGTCGTCCACGGCTCCCGCGGTCGGATCGCCGAGGCGCTCCGACTCGACATCGTCGTTGACGACCGGCCAGACAACTGTCTGGACGTCGTCTTGGAGTCCAAGGCCGGTGCCATCTTGGTGTGGCGCGGCGCGGAAGGCTCGATGCCCGCCTCGGCCCGCCGCATGGGGATTGGCGTCGTCTCGAACGTCGACGCGTGCCTCAAGGCCCTTGTAGAGGCCGAGCGGGGCACGGACGGCGGGCTCGTGGATCGGCTGCGCCGGCTGCTCGGATTGACGGTAAAACCTTCGAAATCGTCCCGAATAAGACAACAGTGACGCCCGATCTGTGATCGGACGACGAAACTGTCGAACCCACCTCAAGGCCGCACGCTTCGCTGACGCTCTCTGCAACCCGTTCGTTACCTCCTCCATTTTCCCAAGGAATTTCACGAGATCGCGCTCGATCGCGGTCTGGCATTCCGCTTGCCCTTAAGGTCA
>CAYQRM010000202.1:0-6722 GCA_964419785.1 uncultured Solibacteraceae bacterium
CTGATTGCGTGCCACGTCTCGCCGCGATCGCTCGATGCCATCACGTACTGCGCCGCCATGTAGAGCGTCTTCGGATCCTGCGGCGAGAAGGCGAGCGGCGGCGCGCTCGCGAATCGATCCGTCGGCGTGGGTTGGTACAACACGACGACCTGGCTCGTCGTGCGATCGAACCGCCGCAGGACGTGGTACCAGCCCTGCGTGTACATGTACCGCTTGTCGGCCGGGTCGGCGATGAGGAATCCGTTTTCGAAACCGCCGCCAGCGTACCAGTCGCCCGATCGCAGCTCGCCGAAGTCCGTGCGGCTCGGCACGCACGCGGTACCGGAATCCTGCTGCGGCCCGCAGACGTGAGATGGCGTGTCGTAGTCGGTCGCGACGCGATAGAACTGGCCGTTGACGATGCCGTAGTACGGCGACCACGACTCGCCGCCGTCAACAGAGATCGCCGCGCCTTGATCGACGCCGGCGAGCAGTCGCTTTGAATTCGTCGGATCGATCCAGAGGAAGCGCGGGTCGGCGCCGCTCGGCGCGCCCCAGAACGCCGCGACGTGCGCGCCGGCGTCCGTCGATCGGTAGATCGCCGTGCCCATCAGATACATGACGTCCGGATGTTGAGGATCCGCGTAGATCTTCCCGCCGGCGCTCGCGAGCTCCCGCGTACCGAAGATCCACGAGTCACCGCCGTCATCCGATCGATAGAGCGCGCGACCCGCCGCGCCACCACCCCCGGCTCCGCGTCCGCCGCCACCCGCGGCGGCGACGGCATACAACCGCCGGCCGTGCGTGCCCGACGCGACCGCGAACGCCGAGATTCGCGCGCCATCGGGCAACCCGCGCGCGCCGACCGGCGCCCAGGTCTCGCCGCCATCGATGGATTTGTAGACGCCCGTGGACGCCGCCGCTTGCGGACCGCCGCCTCCGGTCAGTGACGCATAGACGATCTTCGGATCGCCGTAGTCGAGGTACACATCCGACGCGCCTGCGGAGCCATCGACCGGCAGCACGCGCTTCCAAGATTTTCCGCCGTCAGATGTACGGTACACACCGCGCTCACCCGCAGACGCGCTGCCTGGCGCCGCACCTGCACTTCCCGCGGCACCACCACGTCCACCCTGCACGGCGACGATTGCTTTGTCAGCGTTGGCGGGATCGACGACGATCCCGCCGATGTACTGCGAGTCGGGGAGTCCGATGTTCGTCCACGTGCTGCCGGCGTCAGTGGACTTGTAGATTCCCTTGCCCGGCGTGAACGACCAGCCCGACTGATTGCCGGTGCCCACGTAGACGACGCGCGGATTCGATGGCGCCACAGCGACCGCGCCGACCGACGCCACGTGCACGTCATCAAAGATCGGCTTCCACGTTGTCCCGCCGTTCGTTGTCTTCCAGACGCCGCCCTCCGGCATGCCGGCGTAGTACGTCGTGGGATCGCCCGGCACCCCGGCAGGCGACGAGATGTAGCCAGACCGCGATGGTCCGATCGAACGCCACTTCAAGCCGCCGAAGTACGACGGATTCACCTGGAGGGCGCTGGGCGCAGCCCACCACAGTGTCACCAGAGCGACGGCGAACGTCACGGTGCGGCGCATACGGCCCTCATTTGACCCAAGTCTACTGCCCAATCGCGCAAGTGAAGTATTCTCACGCCGTGACCAGCGTCGGTGTCGGGATCGCGTTGTTCGTCGCGTTGTTCGTCGCGCTTTTCCTGTGTCTTGAAGCTGGACGTCGTTCCGGGCGTAAGGCGTTCGCCACCGACCGGCCTCATCCCGCCGGGCTCGGGACCGTCGAAGCTGTCACGTTCGGCCTTCTTGGACTGCTTCTCGCCTTTACGTTCTCCGGGGCGGCGGCGCGGCTCGACACGCGTCGCGTGCAGATCGTGGACGAGGCGAATGCCATCGGGACGGCCTGGCTTCGACTCGACGTGCTGCCCGCTGACACCCAGCCGAGGCTTCGGGAAACGTTCCGCAAGTACACCGACTCGCGAATCGCCATGTACCGAACGTTCTCGACCTCGGGTCTGGACGCCGCGCGGGGGGAGTATGCGCGCTCGGCCGCGCTGCAGCAGGAGATCTGGACTGACGCCGTCGCTGCCAGCCGGGATGTTCCCGCCGCGACCGTCGTCGTGCTTCCGGCGCTCAACACGGTGTTCGATCTCGCGGCGACGCGTCTGGCGGCCGCACAGATGCATCCGCCGGTCGTCGTGTACGTCGTGCTCGCGCTGATCTCCCTCGTCTGTGCTTTTCTCGCGGGCTACGAGATGGGGGCGACCGAAGTCGTCAGCGGCGCGCACATGATCCTGCTGGCGCTTGTCCTGGCCTTTACGTTCTACGTGATTCTCGATTTCGAGTATCCGCGTCTCGGGCTCATCAGGATCGACGATTTCGACAACTTGCTCGTGCAAGTTCGCGCGTCGATGGGGTAGTCGTCCTGCAACACCGCTCCTGGCGTATCGCAGGCATTGCGGCGCTGTCATCGCTGAGCCTCTGGTTCGTCGGGGGTGGCTGGATCAATGACGACTTCGTCCACATCGCCAGGCTCAGCACGGCGTCCGTCTCCGACATTTTCAGACACGCTGATCCGTTCGGGTTCTACCGGCCGCTTGCGCACTTGACGTTGCTCGCGCAGGGGCGGCTGTTCGGTTTCACGCCCGCCGCTCTTCGCGCGACCAACGTGCTGATTCACATCGTCGTCTGTCTGCTCGTGCTCGCCGTGGCCAGGCGCCAGATGTCACCGCGCGCCGCGCTGCTCGCGACTCTCGCATTCGTCCTGACACCAAAGGCTCACACCGTTGCGGTCCTCTGGGTGTCCGCGCGCCCGGAACTCGTGATGAGTCTGTTTTCGCTGCTGGCGATCCTGTGCTGGCTGCGCTGGGACGGTCGTGACGTTCGCTGGCTGGTCTTGACGATCGCGTGTTACGTCGCGGCGTTCTTGGCGAAGGAGACCGCGGCGCTCCTTCCAATCCTTCTGCTCTTTACCGGTGTCGATCAGTCTCGTCTTCCGTTGACACGGCGGCTCGCAGCGGTGGCGGCCATCTCCATCTCGGCGGGGATCCCGGTGTATCTCCGGATCGCCGCAGGCGGCTTGATGCCTGGCGCGGGCGATCACCACTATTTCTTCGACCTCACCGCTGGCCGCTTCTTGCGAAGCTTCGAAATCTACTTGCCGCGGGCGCTACCGTCGGCTGCCGCGCTCGTGCTGGTTGTCGGTTTGCCGGGCCTCGTGCGCTGGGGAGCGATTCGCGACCTTGCGCGCGAGCCGGAGACGAAGCGCTGGGCGTGGTACGGCCTGCTGTGGTTTCTCGTCTTCCTGCTGCCGGTGTTTCCAATCGCCGCACGGAGCGAGTTGTACTTGTACCTGCCCGGCGCCGGCTGGTGCCTGCTGTGCGGATACCTCGTCGATCGTTTGCTCGTGGCGGTCGAGCCATCGCGACGACTTGTCGTGAGCCTTCTCGCGATCTACATCGTGGCCGCGCTGAGCTTTCAAATCGTTCGAAACCTGCACGCCAGGGAAGTGCAGATCTTTACCGCAGCATTCGTCGAGGCCGTGCGCGAGGATGACTGGTTTCGCACCGCTCGGGGCTCCGTACTGATTGTGCCGACTGACAGCACGACGGAAGGGCTGCTTCGCGAGGGCGTTGGCGGCTACGTCGACGCCGTTCTCGCAAACGCTCTCGGTTCAAGTCGCGTGCACGGCACGGTGGCGTATGCCGATCAGCACTCAGATGTGGCGGGGGCGCCGAGAGTGTCCTGCACGTTCTCGAACTCGCACGTCCTTCTGGCACCGACGGCGCCGAAGCTTATCGCTTCGGCGCGTCAGTAGCGAAGCTCTCCCGCGACGTCCTAACTTCGGCCGGGTCTGATGCCGAGAAAGGCCGAGTGGACACCCTCGAGGCGCGCGGCTTCGTTACGTGTCAGCCTGCCAATTGGTCAACCTCGTTCGGCATCTCTCTTGCTCGATCAGGAGATACCCCAGCAGGAGGCCATCATGCGTTCGTATATACGGCTGGCGACGATCGGCGCGGCGCTGGCGACAACACTAATCCTGTACGGCGCGCCGACGATCGCACAGCAACGCGGTGAGCAGCGGCCCAAGCCGCCGGCGCCGGCGCCACAGGCGCAGGCTCGGCCGCGGGCCAATCAAGGTCACATTCCACCGCCGCCGCCGGCGCGCGCGAATCACGCAGACGCGCGAGAACCGGAGCGGCTGCCGACCGGTCACGTCAACGAAACCCCGCACGTCAACCACGATCACTGGTACGGACACGAAGCGCCGAACGATGCGCGCTTTCATCTCGCCACGCCGTGGGAGCATGGACGGTTCGCTCACGTCGGCGTCTCGTACCGCTACGCCGTGCAGCGATTCGACGAACACGCCCATCGCTTCTGGATTGCCGGAAGTGGCGGCTTCGAGATCGCGGCGTGGGACTGGCCGCTCGCCGCGGACTGGTGCTGGGACTGCGGCGATGATTTCGTCATCTACGACGATCCCGATCACCCCGGCTGGTATCTGGTCTACAACATCCACACGGGCGTCTACGTGCACGCGCAATTCATTGGTTCGTAGGCGTAGGAACGCCAAATCCGCGCGATGGTAGGATCGCGCGCGGACATGTCGGAGGCGATCGATCGCGCGTCCGCGCCGGTGGAACGTCCGTACTGGTGGACGTCGGATGCGCGCACGGAGGCGCCGGCGTCAACGCTGCCGGCCGATCTGACCCGCGCCGATGTCGTCATCATCGGCGCGGGCTACACCGGGCTCTCGGCGGCCCGCGTCCTGGCTCGCTCCGGCGCGCGCGTCGTCGTTCTCGAACGCGAGCGCGTGGGTTGGGGCGCGAGCTCGCGCAACGCCGGACAGATTCTGACCGGTCTGAAGCTCGATCCGGTCGCGCTCGCGGCGACGGTCGGCGAAGCGCGGCTCGGCGAGCTCTTCGCAATTTCGATTGAGACCATTGCGGCGCTCGAAGAGACGATCGCGCGTGAGGCGATCGGGTGCGACTACGCGCGCACCGGCCACGTGCAAGCGGCGTCGCGGCCGTCGCATTTCGAGGACTTTCGGACCGAACAGGCGCTGCTGGCGCGGTCGTGCCGGCACGAGGTCTCGCTTGTGCCCGCGGACCGTCAGCGATCGGAGATCGGCAGCGACGCGTTTTTTGGCGTGATGATCGACGAGCGAAGCGGCGGCCTGAACCCGGCGAAGTACGTCGACGGTCTCGCGGCGGCGGCCAGGCGCGCGGGTGCCGTCATCGGGGAGGGCGCCGGCGTCCGGCGGGTCGCGCGTGACGGCGATCGCTGGCGCGTGACCCTCGAGAGCGGCGCGACGATCGCCGGCCGCGACGTGCTCGTCGCCGTCAACGGCTACGCCGACGCGGCCGCGCCGTGGCTGCAGCGCCGCGTGATTCCGATCGGCAGCTACACGATCGTCACCGAGCCGCTGTCGCCGGACCTGGCCGCCTCCATTCTGCCAAGGCGTCGAATGGCATTCGACTCACGCAATTTCCTGCACTACTTTCGCTTGACGCCAGACGATCGCCTGCTCTTTGGCGGCCGCGCCGTGTTCGCTCGTCCAAGCGCGGAGACGACGAGAGAGAGCGCGGCGATTCTGACGCGCGACATGCAATCGATCTTTCCGCAGCTCGCGACGACGCGCGTCGCCTACGCATGGGGTGGCAGCGTTGGCTTCACGCGCGATCAATTTCCCCACGCCGGGACGAATTCGGAGGGACTCCACTACGCTGCCGGCTATTGCGGGCATGGCGTCGCGATGTCGACCTACCTCGGTGCGCTGATGGCGCGCCGCCTCGCGGGGGAAATCATTGTCCATCCGCTGGTCGATCGTCGCTGGCCCGCGATTCCGCTCTTTCGCGGCACGCCGTGGTTTCTGCCGGCCGTCGGCGCCTACTATCGATTCAGGGATTGGCTCTGATTCGAAACAACCTGATGCGATCGGATGTCTCGCCGGGCACGCGTGTTTCCTGGAGTCGCGCGTCGTTCTGAATGGTCGCAAAGTCAGGCCAACGCGCATCCACCAGCAGCCACGTCGTGGCATTGCGCTCCGACGCTCGTTGCAGCGCGTCAACCAGGCCTTGGTCTGAGTCGATGCGCGTGTAGTCGAGCCGGCCGCGTGAGAAATACTCACCGAGAAACGTCATGTAGCCCGGCGCGACGAGGATGCTTTCCTCCTCGGATGGGGAAGTCTGTGCCGGATGTTCCATCAGATACGCGACGACCGGTCCGAGGTCGTCGTCTCGGACCGACGAAGCGTAGTACGCCTGAAGGGCGGGCCCTGTCGTCAGAATGCAGAGAAGAAAGGCCGAGCAGGTGGCGACCGTCGGAAGTTTCAGCACGGTCCAGCCGCGCGCTGCCGCGATGATGATGAGCGGCCAGCAGAAGCTGAGGTACCGCGCGAGGTTCAGGTAGCCGGCGAGCGGCATCAGCGCGAGACCGACGAGCAGCGGCATCATGCCGACGCCGGTCAGAAACGCGTCGCGTTCGTTGCGACGCGCCGCGTTGAACGCCGTCACGACAAGCCCGACGCCGAGCACGAGCACCAGGCGCAGCGCGACACCTGACAGGACCGGCGCCCGATAGTACGCGCCAAACGTGAGCGCGCCGATGGCGAGGCCGGCCTCGTGCGGAAGCTCGGACCACAACACGGCCTGCCGCCAATCCTGCCCGCGGATGACTTGCGTGAAAAGCACCGACACCCACGGAGCAAACGCGATG
>CAYQRM010000203.1:0-10789 GCA_964419785.1 uncultured Solibacteraceae bacterium
TTGTCCGGGAATTGCCAAGCACATGATGAGGCCCCCAAATCAGGAGACGCCGCCCGCGAGGGCCGGCGCAATGTCACGTCGGCTCGCGGCGTCGAGCGAAGCTGGCTGCGGTGGTGTGTCGAGGCCGCGCACGAACGCGGCGATCTGTCCGAGTGCGATGCCGCCGTCATTCGTGGGCACGCGCTGGTGCCAGCACGGCGAGAAGCCGGCGGCGCGCAGCCGGGCGATCGTCCGCTCGAGCAGCAGGCGATTCTGAAAACAACCGCCCGATAGCGCGACGCGCGGCCAGCCGACGCCCTCGGCGACCGCCACGATCATTCGGGCCAGGGTCTCGTGGAATCGCGACGCCATCGTCGCCGTGGGAGCGCCGCGTGCGACGTCGGCGAGCAGCGCGCGAATCATCGGCTCCCAGTCGAGCACGAGCGTCGGAAAATAACGCCGGGTGTCTTTTTGGAGGACACTGTCCTCCAAAAAGACACCCGGCGTTATTTCGAAGGGATACGCGTCAACGACGGTTTCGTCGGCGGCCCATTCGAGCATCATCGCGGCCTGGCCCTCGAAGCCGGCGAGCTGGCGGAGATCAAGGATCGATGCCACGGCGTCGAACAGACGGCCGGCGCTCGTCGTGATCGGCGCGTTGACGTGGCGCTCGAGCGCCTGCATCAAGAGACGACGGTCCGAGATGTCGAACGCGCGCAGGGGCGCAGCGTCGAGATCGATGGCGGCCGGACCGGCCATCGCGTAGAGCAAACCAAGCGCGGATCGCCGCGGCTCGCGAATCGCCTGCTCGCCACCGGGCAGCGGGAATGGTCTCAGGCAGGCGGCGCGATGCCAGGCATGGTCGGTGATCGCCAGGAACTCGCCGCCCCAGATCGTGCCGTCGGCGCCGTACCCCGTTCCGTCCCAGGAGACGCCCAGCGCGGGCCCCGCGATGTCATTCTCGGCGAGGCACGCCGTGACGTGCGCGAGATGGTGTTGGACGGTGGCGACAGGCAAGCCTAGCCCGCGCGCGTATCGGCTCGAGAAGTAGTCGGGATGCAAGTCGGCGACGACCGTCTCGGGTGCGGCGTGAAACAGGCCCTTCACATCGCGCATCACGCGCTCGAACGCTTCGATCGCCTGCGGGGTCTCCAGGTCGCCCAGATGCTGGCTGATGAACACGTTCGATCCAGACGTGACCGCGACAGTGCTCTTCAAGTGCGCCCCGACGGCGACGAGACGCGGCGCATCTTCGGACAGCCGGACCGGCATCGGCGCATATCCGCGCGCGCGCCGCAGGACCATCTCTCGCCCCGCCATTACCCTCACGATCGAGTCGTCGACGTGACGCAGGATGGGCCGATCGTGCACGAGGAACGCGTCGGCGATGCGCGACAGGCGCACGACGGCGTCGCGCTCGTCCGTGCAGATCGGCTCGTCCGAGAAGTTGCCGCTCGTCGCGACCAGTGCCGCGCCGAAGTCCGCGGCGATTAGATGATGGATCGGCGTGTACGGCAGCATCACGCCCAGCGTCGGCGCGCCCGGCGCGACTGACGCCGCGATTTCGCTCTTTCCGTCCGCGCGGCGCCGCAGCAGCACGATCGGCGCTTCGGCGGAGGCCAGCAGCCGCGCTTCCGCGGGGCCGACCTCGCAATCGCGCCGCACATCGGCGAGCGACGGGTACATCAGCGCGAATGGCTTCTCCTCGCGATGCTTTCGTTGACGCAGCCGGCGGACGGAGCACTCCTGGCGCGCATCGACCATCAGATGAAATCCGCCCAGGCCCTTCACGGCCACGATGCAGCCGCGGCGAAGCGCGTCGACAGCGGCGCCGAGCGCCTCGTCGCGCTCAGCCAGCACGGCTCCAGAATTGCTCCACCATTCCAGCTGCGGCCCGCAGACCGGACACGCATTGGGCTGGGCGTGAAACCGGCGATCGGCCGGGTCGTGGTACTCCTTCGCGCACGCCGGACACATCGCAAACCCTCGCATCGATGTCCGCGCGCGGTCGTACGGCAGCGACTCGATGATGCTGTATCGCGGGCCGCAGTGCGTGCAGTTGATGAACGGGTAGCGATACCGCCGATCGTCCGGATCGAACAGCTCGCGCCGGCAGGCGTCGCACGTCGCCAGGTCCGGCATCACGAGCGCCGTCGGCTCGCCGCACTCCTCGCTGTCCCTGATTTCGAAGCCGCGGAAGCCGACCCGCTCCAGCCACGTCGCCTCGACGCTGACGATGGTGGCATGTGGCGGCGGCTCGGATTCGAGACGAGCACGAAATTGCTCGAGCTGCTCGCGCGGACCTTCGATCTCGATGACGACGCCGGCCGGGCCGTTCAGGACCCAGCCGGAGAGATCGAGCGCGCGCGCGAGTCGATAGGCGCTGGGCCGGAACCCGACGCCCTGCACGGCGCCCCGCACGGCAAGCCGCAGGCGTTCACGCATGGCTCTTCAGCGCGCAGGATTCGAGCCACCCGCACCAGTCCGCCAGACCAGCCCCGGTCTTGCACGACACCTCGAAGATGCGCAGATCAGGATTGATCTGCCGCGCGTGCCGTCGGATCGCGTCGAGGTCGGCGTCGACATACGGCAGCAGATCGATCTTGTTGATCACGAGGACCGACGCGTTGCGAAACATGCCGGGGTACTTGAGCGGCTTGTCGTCGCCCTCCGTCGTGCTGAGCACGACGACCTTCATCGCCTCGCCGAGGTCGTAGTTGGCCGGACAGACGAGATTGCCGACGTTCTCGATCACGAGCAGATCGAGCGCCGGCAGATCTAGCTGATCGAGCGCGCGCTGTACCAGGTTGGCCTCGAGGTGACAGCCGCCGTTGGTCACGATCTGCACCACGGGCACGGCGTACTCGGCGACCCGCCGGGCATCCAGGTCCGTCTGAACGTCGCCTTCGATCACGCCGATGTGCCAGCGCCCCTTCAGCCGCTCCAGCGTCCGTTCGAGCAGTGTCGTCTTTCCGGCGCCGGGCGAGCTCACGATGTTCAGCACGAACAGACCCTGGGCGGCGAAGCGGGCGCGGTTCGCCGCGGCAATCGCGTCGTTCTTCTCGAGCACCTTGCGCTCGACGGTCAGGATCTCGTTCACGGCGTTTCCTCCTCGAGCTCGATGTCGGCAACCTGCAGCTCCGGGCCGGTCGTCGGATTGATCGCGAGCCAGGCCTTCTCGTACGGCGTGTCGGACACGATCGCGCTGAAGCACCAGGCCAGCGAATCGGGCACGACGCCGGCGAGATCGCCGACACGCACGCGAACGGCGCGCACGAGCGGCGCGCGCTCGGCCGGCACGTACTGCCGGACGATGTCGAAGATGCCGTTTGCCAGACTCAGCTCGTGCATGGCGCGCTCACTTCTGTGCGGCGAGTGACAGGACGTAGGCCGTCAGATCCCAATCGTCCTGCTCGCTCAAGCTCTTCCAGCTCGGCATCGCCGTTCCGACCCGTCCCTCCCGAATCGCGAAGAACACTCGGCGCGGCGAGGTCGTCGCCCGCCATCCGGGATCGGTGAAGTCGCGCGGCGGCGGCAGCAGGCCCTCGTGCTGAAGACCGCGGCCGTCGCCACGAACCCCGTGACACAACGTGCAGTACTTCTCAAAGAGCGTGCGGCCTCGATCGACCGTCTCGGCCGACGACGGCGGCACGGCCATCGTGCGGTACTCCCGCGGCAGATCGCCGTCGGGGCTATGACATGCCGACAAGACGAGCGACGTCCAGGCGACCGTCAGCAGCCGGCGTCCCATGGTCCACCTTCGGACAAAACACGAACCCCAGCCCGGCGGCCTCATCGACGACGCGGCTGACGAGCGTCTCGAGGCTCGCGGCAACCGGCGCGGACAGCCCGACGCCGAGATCGATCGATTCGGGCACGACGCCGAGCAGGACGACGCGGCCCGGGTATCGCTCGCGCCAGCGCGCGCCGTCGAGCAAGTCCGCGACGCCGACCTGGTGCGGCGACAATCGCGTGGCGACGGCCGGCGCCACGTCGTCGCCGTCGAGGCGCACGAACGTTCCCGCCGGTCCGTCGTCGCGAATGGCGTCGACGAGAATCACGGCCTCTGCTTCCTCCACATACGGAAGCAAAGCGAGGCCGAGCGTCCCGCCGTCCAAGACATGTGCGGTCGCAGGGTAGTCGTACTCGTCGCGCAACCTCGCGACCGCGGCCGCGCCGACGCCGTCATCGCCGAGCAGCACGTTGCCGAGACCGAGGATGAGCAAAGGCACGCGGTCACTCATCGACCTGTCCCTTGCGATTGATGAATCGATAGCCGGAGTACTCGAGATCTTCCGGCGGCACGAACTTGTAGCCGGAGAAGATCGATTCCATCGTGCCGTTCGCCTCGATGGTCGACATCAGCACGCCGCTGTAGACGTGGTGCACGGCGAAGCCCAGCAGCAGCCACATCACGACGTGATGAATCCAGCGCGCGGTCTGGAAGCCTCCGAGGATGCCGGCGAACGACGAGAACCAGCGCAGCGGCGACCCGACGTCGGCGTACGGGCCGTTGAGCGTCAGGCCGGTGAGGATGGCGAGGAAATACAATCCGAACACGGCGATGTAGGTCACTCCGGCGATTGGGTTGTGCCCCACGAACCCTGGCGGCTTCCTCCGCGCGAACAGATAGAACTTGGTCGTTGGCCACAGCCCGCGAAACCGCGACGGATGCACGGGCAGGAACTTGTCCCATCTTGCGTACTTGTTGCCCATGAACATCCAGATGACCCGCGCGAGCACGGAACCGCTGAAGACGATTGCGCTGTAGAGGTGAATCGTCCTCATCCATCCCATGACGAACGACTGCCGGGCTTCGCCGGCGACCGTCATGAACGGATGGCCGATGTAGAGTCCGGTCACCGACAGCACGACGATCGATCCGGCGATCAGCCAGTGCGTGAGGCGCACGGGAATCTCCCAGACATACGTGCACACGCGGCGGGGCATTTCGCGCGTCATACCACCCTCACCATTGCGAGCTCGTGGCGCTTCACGTCGACGACGTGCACGCCGCACGCCATGCAGGGATCGAACGAGTGGACGGTTCGGAGGATCTCAATCGGACGCTTTGGATCGGCGACCGGCGTGTTGAGGAGCGCTTCCTCGTACGGTCCGCGGTGCCCCTGGGCATCGCGCGGCCCCGCGTTCCACGTGCTCGGCACGACGCACTGATAGTTGCTGATCAATCCGTCCTTGATGCGCACCCAATGCCCGAGCGCGCCGCGCGGTGCCTCGTGGAAGCCGGCACCCGTGGCCTCTTTCGGCCAGCTCGACGGATCCCACTTCGAGTTGTCATGAATGCGCAGCTCGCCGCCCGCCATGTTCGCGGCAAGCGCGTCGACCCAGTCTTCGATCTTCTCGGCGAGCACCTGCGTCTCGATACCGCGCGCGGCGACCCGCCCGAGCGTCGAGAACAATGCCTCGGGTCCGACACCGAGCTTCTTGAGGACACCGTCGACGAGGTCCTTCACTCGCGGATGGCCCGAGGAATACGCCACCAGCATGCGCGCGAGCGGTCCGACTTCCATCGGCTGGTCGTCATAGCGCGGCGACTTGAGCCAGGAGTACTTCTTGTCGATGTCGAGGTGCTCGTACGGCGGAGTGGGACCCGTGTAGCGCGGCGAGGTCTCGCCCTCGAGCGGATGCAACGCCGCGGCGTCGCCCTTCTGATACTCGTACCAGGAGTGCGAGACGTACTCGGTGACCTTTGCTGGATCGAACGGCTCGACTTTCGAGAGGTTGCGACCGCGAATGACGCCGCCCGGTAGAAACAGCGTCGGCTTCGACGAGTCGTCGTCCGGATATTCGCCGTAGACCAGGTAGTTGCCGACGCCCTGACCGTGCCCCGCCCAGTCCTTGTAGAAACTCGCAACGGCCAGCAGGTCCGGGATGTAGACGCGCGCGACGAAATCGCGCGCCTTCGCGATGAGTTCCTTGAGCGCGGCGATCGTGCCGGCATTGA
Organism: uncultured Solibacteraceae bacterium; assembly: GCA_964419785.1. GTDB lineage: Bacteria > Acidobacteriota > Vicinamibacteria > Vicinamibacterales > SCN-69-37 > DATEGZ01. The sequence continues at coordinate 5,945 of CAYQRM010000203.1, forward strand.
GCGCGGCCTGGCTGTTCGGATCGACCGGTGTCGCCATGCCGCCGACCAGAAAACTCTGCAGATGCGGATTCTTGCCGCCGAGTACCGCGTGCATCTTGATGAACTCGCGCTGCCAGTCAAGCGCCTCGAGGTAGTGCGCAACGGCCATCAGGTTCGCCTCGGGGGGCAGCTTGTAAGCGGGGTGTCCCCAATACGCATTTGCGAAGGGGCCAAGCTGTCCCCGATCGACGAAACCTTTGACGCGATCGCGCACTCCCCCGAAGTACGTGGCGCTCGATAACGGCCAATCCGAGATCGACTGGGCGAGGGATGCGGTCTTGGCGGGATCGGCCGACAGCGCCGAGACGATGTCCACCCAGTCGAGTGCGTGCAGATGGTAGAAGTGGACGACGTGATCCTGAACGCATTGCGAGGCGATGATCAGATTGCGCAGCAGCCGCGCGTTCGGCGGTGGCGCGGCGCCAATCGCGTTCTCGACGGCGCGGATCGACGCGATGGCGTGCACCGTCGTGCACACGCCACAAATGCGCTGCGCGAATGCCCACGCATCGCGGGGATCGCGTCCCTTGAGAATCAGCTCGATGCCGCGGAACATCGTCGACGACGACCAGGCGTCCTTGACGACGCCGCCGTCGACTTCGGCCTCGATGCGGAGATGTCCTTCGATCCGCGTGACCGGGTCGACCACGATGCGGCTCATGACGCCTCCCCCTTCCGGTCAGTCGTGGACGCGGACCGGTCGGATTTGCCGCCCGCGTGTTTCATGATCTGAATCAGGCCGTGGCCCGCGAACGCCGCGCCGACCCCCACGACCGCGGCCGCGCCGATCGTGTCCACGTTCGACTGGATGCCGAATCCGGGAATGCCGGCGAGATGCTGGTAGAACGGCGCCATGCGGTCCCAGAAGGCAGGTTCGGCACACCCGATGCACGGGTGACCGCAGCCGATCGGCCAGTTCGTCCCGCCGTTCCAGCGGACGTTCGGACAGTTCTGGAAGGACACGGGCCCTTTGCAGCCCATCTTGTAGAGGCAGTAGCCGGCGCGATGACCCGCGTCGCCCCAGGCTTCCACGTACTGGCCGGCATCGTAGTGCGCGCGCCGTTCGCAGTTGTCGTGGATCGCTTTGCCGTAGGCAAAGAGTGGGCGTCGGTACTGGTCGAGCGCCGGCCACCGCTTGAACGTCAGGTAGTGCACGAGGAGCGCCGTCAGGTTCTCGACGTTCGCCGGGCACGCAGGGAGATTGATCAGGTTCTTGAGGCCCGGGACGGCGTCGGCGACCGCCAACGCGCCCGTAGGATTGGGCGCTGCCGCCGGCAGGCCGCCGAACGCGGCGCACGTGCCGATGGCAATTGTCGCGGCCGCGCCGCCGCACACTTCACGCGCGATGTCGAGGGCCGAACGCCCGCCAATTGTGCAGTAGGCGCCGTTGGCGCCAGTCGGGATCGAGCCCTCGACAACCGCGATGTACTGTCCGGCGCGTTCCTTCACCGTCCGGGCGAGATTTTCTTCAGCCTGCGCGCCGGCCGCCGCCATGATCGTCTCGTGGTAGTCGACCGAGAGCACGTCGAGCACCACTTCAGCGGCGGTCGGACGCGAGGCGCGCAGGAACGACTCGGTGTTCCCCGCACAGTCCTGGAATTCCAGCCACACGAGCACGGGCTTTTCGGCTTTTGCCACCGCCCGGGCGATTTGCGCGGCCACCGAGCCGGGGAGCGAGAGCGCTGCCGCCATCGTCGTGCAGAACGCCATGAACTCACGGCGAGAGACGCCGTGCCGTGTGAGTTCCGTCTGGAGCCAGGAACCTTGCTCGCTCATCCCGCACCTCCCACGGCCGCCGAAGCGACCGTCGAACGCCGAGGCGAAGGCACCACGCCTGGGACCCCGAGTCAATCACCGGGATCGCATATGACGTGCCAGCCGGTACGGATAAGGGACGGGCATTCCGGGCCCGAAAGTCATGCGGGCGATCGAAGGAGTGCGGACTTTTCCCGACGAAGCTGCGGGAGTTTCCTGAAGTCCCAACGGACCTCGCGAGGTCCGTCAAACCGCCGCGTAGTGCCCGGCGTCCACCTCGCGCAGGTCGGTTCGTTTGAAGCTGCCCGCATCGAAGGGGATCCGTTCGATCTTCTGCCCAGGCTTGAGGCGCGGGATCGCTGACAACAGCGCCTTTGTGTACGAATGCACCGGCGCGGTGAAGAGCCGTTCGGCGGGTGCGACCTCGACGAGTCGGCCGCGATACATCACGGCCACGCGGTCGCAGATCTGTCGCACGAGCCGCAGGTCGTGCGCGATGAAGAGATATGTCAGGCCGAGGCGGTGCTGGAGGTCGAGCAGCAGATTCACGACCTGCGCCTGCACCGAGACGTCGAGCGCCGAGACGGGCTCGTCGCAGATGACGAACGACGGTTCGAGCGCGATCGCGCGCGCGACGCCGATGCGCTGTCGCTGTCCGCCGCTGAACTCCTGCGGAAACTTCTGCATGTCCGCCGGATCGAGCCCGACCATCTCGAAGAGCTGCCGGACGCGCGCGATCCGGTCGTCCTTCGTGCCGATCTTGTGAATCGTGAGCGGCTCGCGGACGATGTCGCCGGCGCGCATGCGCGGGTTGAGCGACGAGTACGGATCCTGAAACACGATCTGCAGGTGCCGCCGCGCCTGGCGCAGCTCGCGCGCGCCGAGTGCGAGCACGTCGACATCCTTGAATCGCACTTGTCCGGACGACGGCTCGATCAACCGAAGAATGCAGCGTCCGGTCGTCGTCTTGCCCGATCCCGACTCGCCGACGAGGCCGAGCGTTTCGCCCGCGCCAATCGAAAAGCTCACATCGTCGACCGCGCGTACCGGAGTCCCGCGGGCGAAGAGGCCGCCGCGGCCGGGAAAGTCCTTCACGAGATGCTTGACGTCGACGAGGGGCGTCACGCGCGGCCCCGCTTGGCCGGATGCGTGGCCGGCTCGTTCAAGAAGCAGCGCACGTCGTGCGTCGCGTCGACCGCGGTCGGTTCCGGCGCCCGCTCGGTGCACGGCTCGAAGCGATCGGGACAACGCGGCGCGAACGCGCACCCCTTCGGTGCCTGACCGATGCGCGGCACGCTACCGGGAATCGCCGTCAGCCGTTTGCCAGAATGCTCGCCGGGAATCGACGCGAGCAAACCGCGCGTGTACGGATGCGCGGGCGCGGCAAACAACCGATCGACGGGCGCCTGCTCGACGATGCGTCCGGCGTACATGACGGCGACGCGATCGGCCATCGACGCGATCACGCCGAGGTCGTGCGTGATGAGGAGCAGCGAGAGCGAGAACCTCTCGCGCATCTCGCGCAGGAGATCGAGAATCTCGGCTTGCACGGTCACGTCGAGCGCCGTCGTCGGCTCGTCGGCGATGAGGAGCGACGGCCCGGCGGCGAGCGCAATCGCGATCATCGCGCGCTGGCGGAGACCGCCGCTGAGCTGGTGCGGATACTCGCGAGCGCGACGCGCCGGGTCGGGGACGCGCACCGCAGCCAGCAGCTCGACCGCCCGCGCCCTGGCCGCGGCGCCTCGCGCGAGGTTGTGCACGGCGAGCGTCTCCTCGATTTGGTAGCCGATTGTGTAGACGGGATCGAGCGCGACCATCGGCTCCTGGAAGACGAAGCCGATCTGCCGGCCGCGGACGGCGCGCATCGTTTTTTCGTCCAGATCGAGCAGGTTCCGGCCGTCGAGCTCGATGCGTCCGCTGGCGATCCGCCCGGGCGGAAGAACGAGCCTGACGATCGAGAGGGCGGTGACGGACTTGCCGCTGCCCGATTCGCCGACCAGGCCCAGCGTTTCGCCCGCCCTGATTTCGAACGACACGTCGTCGACGGCGGCGGCGTCGCGCCCATCGGCCAGGCGGAACACCGTGCGGAGGTGGTCGACGCGGAGGCGGGGCGGGGCGTCAGGTGCTGATTTCACGGTGCTCGCCGAAGACGAGGCGCAGGGTGTCGGAGATTTCGCCGAGGGTGGCGCGGGCTTCGACGGCGCGGACGATAGTTGGCACGAGATTCGTGCCATCCCGAGCCGCGCGCCCAACCGTATCCAAGCTGGCCCGCCAGGCCGTTTGATCCCGGCTTTGACGCAGCGCCGCGACCGCCGCCGCCTGCCGCCGTTCCCCCTCGGGATCTATCCGCAGAAGTTCGATCGACCCACCCTCGTCGGTCACATATTTGTTCACCCCGACAACGACGGTTGCGCCCGAATCAATGGCCTGCTGGGCCGCATAAGCCGCGTCCTGGATCTGCCGCTGGATCCGGCCGGCCTCGATGGCGGCCAGTGTCCCGCCGGTCTTGTCGATCCCTTCGATCAGAGCCCGGGCTTCGGCCTCGATTTCGTTGGTGCGCTTCTCGATCGACCACGCGCCGCCGAGCGGGTCGACTGTGTTCGCCACGCCCGACTCGGTCGCGATGATCTGCTGCGTCCGGAGCGCCAGCCGGGCCGCCCCTGCGGTCGGCAGCGCCAGCGCTTCGTCCCGGCCGTTGCAGTGCAGCGACTGCGTCCCCCCAAGCACCGCCGCCAGGGCCTGAATGGCGACGCGGACGATGTTGTTGTCGGGCTGCTGGGCGGCGAGCGTGCTGCCGCCCGTCTGGGTGTGGAACCGCATCTGCTCGGCGCGCGCATCGGTCGCGCCAAACCGGTCGCGCATGATGTGCGCCCACAGGCGCCGCGCCGCCCGGAATTTCGCGATCTCCTCGATGAAATCGTTGTGCGCCGCGAAGAAGAACGACAGCCGCTGGCCGAGCCGGTTGACGTCAAGTCCCGCCGCGCGCGCCGCTTCGACGTAGGCAATCGCGTTCGCGAACGTGAACGCGACTTCCTGCACCGCCGTCGATCC
>CAYQRM010000204.1:0-5766 GCA_964419785.1 uncultured Solibacteraceae bacterium
TGCTGCAGAAGAACGACGCCGTGAACTTGTCCGGCACGTCTTTTACGAGCGACGTGTCGACGCCGGCCGCCTCGAGCCAGTGGCGGTACTCGCCGAAATCCCGCCCGGCGGTGGCCATCAAACGCGGCCGCTCGCCAAGCAGCGCCAGCGTGTAGGCGATATTCGGCGCGCAGCCGCCGCGCCGCTTGTCCATCGTGTCGACCAGGAAGCTCAGGCTGACGCGTGAGAAATGTTCCGGGAGGAAGTGCTCGGTGAACTTCCCCGGAAACGACATCAAGTAGTCGAAGGCGATCGAGCCGGTGACGACAGTGTTCACTTGAGATACTTCCCCACGAGCGGCTGCAGCCGGGCGCGTGTGGCGGCAGGAATGACTTCAGGACGTGTGATGATCGCGGTCGCGAGCGCGCGGGCGCACTCGCACGTCCGCGCGATCGGCAGCTTTTCGACTGCGTTCGCGATGATCTGCTGGGCGACCTTCGCGTTCTGCATCAGATTGGACACGATCATCTCGACGGTGACCGAGTCGTGGTCCGGGTGCCAGCAGTCGTAGTCGGTGACGAGCGCGATCGTCGTGTAGCAAATCTCTGCTTCGCGGGCGAGCTTGGCTTCCTGCAGGTTCGTCATGCCGATGACGTCGAACCCCGACGCACGGTAGCTCTCCGACTCGGCCTTGGTTGAAAACTGCGGCCCCTCCATGCAGACGTACGTGCCGCCGCGATGGATCGTCGCGCCGGCGCGCTTACCCGCATCGTGCACGACGTCGCTCAGCGGCCTGCAGAATGGATGCGCGAAGCCGACGTGCGCCACGAGTCCGTCACCGAAGAACGTGCTGACGCGGCCGCGCGTGCGGTCATAGAACTGATCGGGCACGACGATGTCGAGCGGCTTGTAGTCCTGTCGCAGACTGCCCACGGCGCTCGCCGAGAGAATCCACTCGACGCCAAGCGTCTTGAAACCAAAGATGTTCGCACGGAAGTTCAGCTCGGACGGCAGCAGGCGATGACCGTGACCATGCCGCGCCAGAAAGGCCACGCGGCGCCCGCGCAGCGTCGCGATCACGTACGGACCGGACGGCTCGCCAAACGGCGTGGTGACCACACGCTCTTCACGATCGGTGAGCTCGGCCATGTCGTACAGGCCCGAGCCGCCGATGATTCCTGTCTGTACAAGCACTTGATCCTCTCGTGAAAGTCGGGAAGTCGGGAAGTCAAGAAGTCAAAAAGTCGGGAAGTGGCGTCACGCTATGGCGCTAATCGGCTCGACCACGAGCCGCTTTCCTTGCTCGCGGATGATGCCGGCGACGATCGCCGGATCGTGCTCGAAGAAGATAACGTACTCCCGCGCGATTGCCTCGCGCAGGAACGCTTTCTTGAACGTGAGTGTATCCACCGGATACAAATCGTAGCCCGTCACCCACGCGGGATCGAGATGCGCCGTCGTCGGGAGCAGGTCTGCGGCAAAGACCGCCGTGCGGCCGCCGGACTCGATCTTGATGATCGTGTGGTGCTGCGTGTGCCCACCGGTGCGGAGCATGGTAAGGCCCGGCACGACCTCGCCATCGGTCGTCCTGAAGTCGACGATGCCGGCCTCGGCGAGCGGCACGAAGTTGTCAGCGATGTAGCTGCCGCGATTCCGCTCGTGCGGATGCGTCGCGTCGTCCCACTCGCCTTGCCGGATGACGTGGCGGACGCCGGGAAACGCGGGAACGAGACGGTCGCCTTCGCGCCGCGTCAAGCCGCCGACGTGATCGAAGTGGAGGTGCGTCGCAATGACGACATCGATGTCGGTCGTCGCGATGCCGGCCGAGGCGAGCGACGTTTCGAGCGACGGCGTCCGATCGATCGCGTAGATGTCTTGCTCCTTCGCGCCCATCTTGCCGCCAATGCCGGCGTCGATGAGCACTGTGTGCCGGCCCGTGCGCACGACGAGCTGCCGCATGCCGAGACGGACGCGGTTGCGCGCGTCGGCGGTCATGCGCCGCTCCCACAGCGGCTTTGGCACGATGCCGAACATCGCGCCGCCGTCGAGCCCGAAAAATCCATCGGAGAGTGGAACGAGCTCGAAGTCGCCGAACGTCATGCTTCTTTGAGCTCCACGAGCAATCCGCACGTCGACGCAGGATGGATGAACGCGATGCGCGATCCGTGCGCGCCCGCCCGCGGCTTCTCGTCGATGAGCCGGACGCCCTGTCCCTTGAGTGCAGCGAGTGCGGCGTCGATGTCGGGCACGCGCAGGCAAAGATGATGCAGACCCTGCCCCTTGCTCGCGAGGAACTTCGCCACCGGCGCCTCGGGCGACAACGGCTCGACGAGCTCGATCGTCGTGTCGCCGCTCTGCACGAAGCGCAAACGATGAAGACCGACGTCCTCGGCCTCCGAGGTCGCGAGGCCGAACAGTTTCGAGAACATCTCGACGACGCCAGGCACGTCCGAGACGGCGACGCCAACGTGATCGACACGCGATCGCGATCCAAGCGCGCGGCCCAGCACGTCGTTGGCCGCGGCGTACGGATCGATCTCGCGCGCGGCAATGCGATCGAGGATGTGCTCGAATTCGCCCGGACCGAGGACGTGCGCGTCGAGGTGCTGCATGAACGCGCGGCCGAGCACCTCGCGCAGGCGCCACTCGGCACGCGCGCGTCGCCGCTCGCCGAGCGTCGCGCCGGTCTCCGCGCGGTAACGATCGATCATAGCGACGAGCTCGGCGACGCCCGCGCCAGTCGTCGCCACGGTCCGCATCACCGGCGGCTTCCACTCCCCTGCCGGCCACTGCTCCAGCGATAGCATCGTCTCGATCGATGCGGCCGTGCGATCGGCGCCCTCGCGATCCGCCTTGTTCACGACGAAGATGTCGGCGATCTCCATGATGCCGGCCTTGAGCGCCTGCACTTCGTCGCCAGTGCCGGGCACGATCGTGACGATCGACACGTCAGCGGTGCGGACGATGTCGACTTCGTCCTGACCGACGCCGACGGTCTCGATCATCACGACGTCGAAGCCCGCGGCGTCGAGCACGGTTGCGGCTTCCGCCGTCGTGCGCGCCAGTCCGCCGAGGTGCCCGCGCGTCGCCATGCTGCGGATGAAGACGCCCTCGTCTTCCGCATGCGCCTGCATGCGCACGCGATCGCCCAGGACGGCGCCGCCGCTGTAGGGACTGGTGGGATCGACGGCAATCACGCCGACGGTGCGGCCGGCTTTGCGGAACTCCGCGGTCAGCCGATCGACCAGCGTGCTCTTGCCCGCGCCCGGCGATCCGGTGACGCCGACGAGATACGCGCGGCCGGTGTGCGTAAAGATCTGCCCGGCAATTGCCGCGCCCTCAGGCGACTCGTTTTCGATCAGCGAGATGGCGCGCGCGATCGCGCGCGGATCGCGAGACAGGATGCGGGAGACGAGCGTCGGCTCGGCCACGATCGCGTCAGCGCCCCAGCAGCTCGCGCGCGATGACCAGCCGCTGGATCTCGCTCGTGCCCTCGCCAATCGTGCAGAGCTTCACGTCGCGGAAGTACTTTTCGGCGGGATAGTCCTTCATGAACCCATACCCGCCGTGAATCTGGACGCACTCCTCCGCGGCGCGCACCGCGATTTCGCTCGAGTAGAGCTTGGCCATCGACGAGGCGGTGCTCGTGCGATCAGTCCGGCGGTCGCGCATCCACGCGGCGCGGTACGTCAAGAGGCGCGCGGCTTCGATGCGCGTTGCCATATCGGCGAGCTTCCAGCGAATGGCCTGGAACCACGCAATCGGCTGACCGAACTGCCGTCGCTCGTGCGCGTAGCGACGCGCGGCCTCATAGGCGCCCTGCGCGAGTCCGACGGCCAGGGCAGCGATGCCGATGCGCCCGGCGTCGAGCACTTGCAGCGTGTTGATGAATCCCTCGCCTTCGTTGCCGACCATCGCGTCCGCGGGCACGCGGCAGTCCTCGAAGATGACCTCGCTCGTGTCGCTCGCGCGCATGCCGAGCTTGTTCTCTTTCTTGCCTGCGAGCAGCCCGGGCGTCCCGCGCTCGACGACGAACGCCGACACTCCGTGGCGTCCCGCGGTGCGGTCGGTGATCGCAATCACGACGAGCGTGCCGGCGATCTTCCCGTGCGTGATGAACTGCTTGGCGCCGTTAATCACCCACGCGCCGCCCGACCGCTGTGCCGTCGTGCGCATCGAGGCCGCATCGCTGCCCGCGCCGGCTTCGGTCAAGCACCAGGCGCCGAGCGTTTCACCGCGTGCCAGCGGCGGCACGTACTTCTTGCGCTGCGCTTCGCTGCCAAACATCGACAAATGCGCAAGCGCCAGCCCGTTGTGCGCCGCGACCGAGAGGGCGATCGACGGATCGACGCGCGCCAGCTCCTCGAGGCACACGCAGTAGTCGATCGCCGAAAGGCCCGACCCGCCGTACTCTTCAGGAGTCTGAATGCCCATCAGGCCGATGGCGGCCATCTTCGGCACGAGCTCGGCCGGAAAGCCCTGCGCTTCGTCCCACTCCATCACGAACGGCCGGATTTCCGCCTCGGCGAACTCCCGTACGGTGCGGCGCAAGAGCTCCTGCTCAGCGGTCGAGCGCAAGTCCATCAATACGGGACTTTACCATTGGCGATTGGGGATTGGAGATTGGCGAGGGCTATTGATGATGGGCCGATTGGGGGATCGCATTGATTAATCGAACGGTATTGGCCGATAGCTCTGTCATGAAACGCGGCGTCATCATTGCCCTCGCCGGCCTGCTGTTCCTCACCGTCTGCCCGACGCCGGCGTGGGCCGACGCGACCGCCTTCTGGGGTTTCACGTCGACGCCGACGCGGCGGACGGCCTATGGCTTCGCCGTCGGCGTCAGCCTGCTCGTGGTGGGATTCGAGTACGAGTACAGCAAGACCACGCAGGACGAAGCCAACGCGGCGCCCCAGCTGACGAGCCACATGGGCAACATCCTCATCCAGACGCCGCCGGCGCGCGGCCAGCTCTATTTCGAAGCCGGTGGCGGGTACTTCCAGGAGACATATCGGGATTTTCAGGACACTGGCTTCGGCACGAACTTCGGCGGGGGGATCAAAATCAATATCGCCGGGCCGCTGCGGATCAGATTCGACTATCGGATCTTCAATCTGCGCGGCGAGCCGCTTTATGCGCACCCGCGAAGGTTCTACGGCGGAGCGGTTATTACGTTCTAGTTAGGGCAGAGGGCAAAGGACAGAGGGCAGAGGGCAAAGGGCAAAGGACAAGGGCTAGAACACAGAGCGCGGAGGGCTAGAACGCAAAAGGCAGAAGGCTGATTTCTGGGCGCGCGCCTTTGCCCTCTGCCCTCTGCCCTCTGCCCTTTGCCCTTTGCCCTTTGCCCTCTGCCCTCTGCCCTCTGCCCTCTGCCCTCTGCCCTACCTCACCCTCGCCAGCCCCATCCGTTCCACGCGAATCACATCGTCGCGCAGCCGCTCGTAGAGCGTTTGCACTTCGGTCGGCGCCGCTTCGCTCAGCACTTTGATCGGGTCGTAGTCGGCGGTGGTCACGGCAGGAACGAACACGAACACATAGATCGCGGAGTCGCCACTCGCCTCGACCGATCGCAGCACGCGCCAGCTCGCGGCCTGCTGCTTGCGTACCGGATCCTCGGACTTGTCGAGCGCTTCGCCGAGGCGCGCCACGACGGCTTCGAAGTCGGCGGCTTTGTCCGGCTTGACGTAGAAGAAGAGCATCCCCGCGCCGCTCGGGAATTTGTAATCGGGCGCGGAGGCGGACGCCGTCATCGGGACGGTCGTTTGCGCGGCAGGCATGGCGGAGCTA